>CAYYRS010000004.1:72250-123120 GCA_964474335.1 uncultured Campylobacterales bacterium | reverse complement strand
TTATGATACTTTTTATTGCCTTAATTTTTCGCTATTGCATAATTTGGATTTAATGGATTTACAAGATAACATTATGTATGATTGTATCAATAAAATTCATTTACATAAAATTCTAAGCGGTCTCTACATCTACCTCAGGAAGAATGTAGGCAATGTGAAAAAAGTGATGTAGATGACAAATGTCATCATCTGTAATTTCACTTTCATTATTCAAATCATGGACATACTCACTTACTTGACAGGGATGTGTATCTAATGCTTCTATGATATAAGCATGAACAACACTAAAGCTCATCGACAAAAGTAAAAAAATGTGAGTAGTTTCTTTTTCATAATTTCATCATACCCTAAACAGTGCTGCAACTGCCGTCACTACACTCTTTTTCTTTAAAAAAATAGGGTTTTATGACATAATAAAGCACAAATCCCCAAAGGACAAATGTTGAAGCCCAAGCTATCAAACTTGCATGCTCATCCATATGTACCAGCTCTTTGACATTGACATCACGAAACAGGTAATCTAGTCCAAGCCCAAAAATGATAGAACCGACAATAATTGTGCCCAAATAAATATAAAGCGTTTTTGTGCCGAGCATCTTTTTTACAACGCCTATAGTCACCGTATTTGTCGCAGGGCCTGCACTTAAAAAAACAAATGCCGCACCAGGACTCACCCCTGCAAGCATCAACCCCGCCGCAATCGGGAGTGAAGCAGTTGCACAAACATACATCGGTACGGCTATAGCTATGACTATAATGTACGAGAGCCAGTTGTATTTCACTAAAATCTCGCTTAGGTTCTCAGGTACGGCAACGGTTATTAGCGCACCCAATAAAAGTCCGACTAATAGCGGAGAGGCTATATCTTTTAAGAGTGTACCAAAAGCATACGAAAGCGTACTTTTAACAATACCGCTTTTCTTTTCATCACAATTCCTCTCACTGCCTACCTCTTCTTTTACCTGTTGCGTATATATAACAGAAAAGTTCATAGCTGTATTTTGCATTGCAGGTGCTGTCATAGTAAATACGGCTTTTGGTTTTATTGGTGTTTGAACAGATACTTTTTCTTTTTTCACATATATATTAGACAAAATACCGGCAATAATAGAGATGATCATCGAAGTAATCACTCTATAAAGTGTAAAAATCCAACCAAACATTCCATAGGTTGCTAAAATCGAGTCAATGCCTGTAATGGGCGTAGAGATTAAAAACGATAAAGTTGAACCGTTACTTGCACCACTTTTTTTAATACTTGTTGCCAAAGGAATAACTCCGCAAGAACAGACAGGAAGAGGAATACCAAAAATTGTCGCTTTGATTACCGAGACTATAGAATCTTTTCCCAAATGATTTTTTACAATAGTATCAGGAACCAACTCATGCAAAATTCCGGCAAAAATAAGCCCAAATAAAATATAAGGTGCCATGGCATTACTCAAATCAACCAAGGCAGAGAAAAAAAGTGCTATATATTCCATCATAAACCTAGTGTGTTTGGATTTTTACGGCACCGCATTTTTTACTGCCTTGCTTCATCCCACATTTTCCCGCACCACATTTCATGTTTTTGTTTCTCATTTCACACATTTTACCGCCCATAGACATTCCCCATGAGCCTTTAAAATTGTCATACAACCATGCAGCAACAGCCACTCTTTCTTTTTTAGTTAAAGATTTACCGATTGGAGGCATTGTACCGAAACGTTTATATGCCATCGGCATACAAAAGCCTTTTGCTTGTGAAGGGTTCTGTATGTAATCCTCTACAAAGGCAATGAAATCTTTACGAGATTTGAGCATCATTTTTAAGCGTTTTGAAACCATAGGCATCGGCGGTGCTTTCATGTCGCTTTTTTGCATCTTTTGCATCATCTGCTCACGCATTGCCATCTTTTCTTCTTGCGAGGCAGTTTGCATTTTTTGACGCATATTTTGCATTTGCGTTTTATCCATCATACCTTTCATGGCATGACATGTAACACACTTCGCTTTGTAAACAGCTTCTCCAGAATTTGCCTGCAATGAAACAAAACCTAAAATCAAAACTAAGAGTAACTTTTTCATACGATAATTTCCTTTTTATGATATAATTCATATAACGATATTGTTATATAATAAAACTTCAAAAGAGATTAGATGGAAAAATTAGTTACTTTGGCAAAAATACTCTCAGATATAAACCGAGTGAAAATAATAGCTTTAATGCAACGGGAAAAAGAACTCTGCGTATGCGAAATATGCGACACTTTAGAACTCTCACAGCCACTGGTTTCACGCCATTTAAAACAAATGAGAGAAGCAAAGATTGTGCAAACAAAACAGAGTGGAAAATGGATGATTTACTCTTTATGTAACAATGAAACAATATATTGTCTTTTAGCTACAATACAAGAAGATATAAAAAAATTACCAAAAGTTATATCATGTGCTACCCGATAGAAGATAAACTATGAAAATTCCGGGGATGAAAAATTCCAAAAATTCCGGGAAAATTCCGGGAAAATTCCGGAAAATTCCGGGGACAGTATACCAATTAAATGACTTAATTAAAAAAACGGGGGTTTAAAAACCTTAATAAACTTCGCAAAATGCTCTTTAAAAAATATTATCAAAATAGGAAAAAGATGAGGAATTCAGCGATATTTATGTAAAGATTGTAAGTGTAAATTTCAACATAAAAGACGACCAGAACAGCTTCAAAAAATCATCTTTGAAGAATACTTTTTACATCGTCAAACCCTTAAACGATTATCTGTAAAATATAAAAAATCTATTCCCTGAATAATGAAGAAAAGAGATGAATATATTGTCGAATGCAAAGAGCATAATCCAAAACCTGTAAACCTTATTTGTGATGCCACTTTTTATGGCAAAGAAAGGACAAGCTTGGTACTTTAGATGACAAGAGAGGCTTGTACAAGGCTTTTAAGAATATACCACAATACAAATGTGCCCTTTCCATCAAAAGAAGATTGTACAGAGATACCTTACGATGCGATCAAAACTTGAAGCTAATAAAGATCTAAAGAAAATAGTTTCAAGACTTACACAAACTACAGAGAAAAATTTCGCTCAAAGACTAGATGCATCCCAAGGGCATTTCCTCCCTTCGGTCAGAGCAATGGTATGAAACTTATCAAGTTTTTTGGAAGAAAAAAATATCTCAACTAGCGCCGGTAAACTTCATTATACTCATCCTAGAGTGAGAGCTGTTTATAGAAGTTTGAGAACAAATTTACCTTATCTTTTTACCTACAAAAACTATAAACATTTATCTATTTCAAATACAACAAATGCACTCGAAGGTGGAGTCTTCTCACATATGAAAAACATGATTAGTTTACATCGTGGATTGAGTAAAAGTTTAAAGCTGAATTTAGTAGATTATTATTTGGTGAATTATCGAAAAAAGTGAGTTTTTAAACCCCCGTTTTTTTAATTAAGTCAAATTATAGGAATTTTTATGGAAATAGATTGGAAGTGATTGTTATATCTTAAAATTAAATTTAAAGAGGATGTCGATTGTATGGGGATTTGTAATGGCTCCGGATGCTGGATTCGAACCAGCGACCAAGTGATTAACAGTCACCTACTCTACCGCTGAGCTAATCCGGAATGTAAAAGAGCTGAAATTATAGATAAAAGAGGCTTAATTGTCAAGATTTGTGGCGTTTTCTTTGTAAATTGCTTGATGGAATTAGGAACTCAAGATTTCCAACTTTTTTTATAAAGATTTTATTGGATTTAATTAGTTTATTTAGTTTATTTTTTGATTCTTTATCAAATAAAATTTCGATATCTTCAAATGTAAGTGGACGTTTATCTAACGTATTTAATATCTCCTCTTTTGTATAGTTTGAAATAGATAATTTAGCATGCATGCGTGATACGATATGGATTGGTAAAGATGAATTGAACTGATGTGCTATTTTTAATAATTTGGTATAACTAATCCCATCTACTGGATATGCAGGTGGTCTGTCTATTGTTCCTATATCAATACGCGTTATATTTGGTATAGTTTTTAAAAAATTATTGATATTTTTTATTTCATTATCTGTATCATTTAATTCTCGTACAAATAAAATCTCAATATATAACTTATTTTTATAAGCATTAGCAAATTCTTGTACTTTACATGTAAGCATGTCAATATCTATATCTTTATGTGGTCTGTCTATTTTTTTAAATACATCGTCGCTGACGGCATCAAGAGAAAGCTTAACTTCATCTAATTTTAAAAGTGTATTAAAAATATTTTTATTCATCAATGTGGCACTATTTGTAAGAATGAGAGTTGATATTTCTTTTTTTATCCCATTTATCTTATCGATTAATTCATTTAAATTAGGATATAGCGTTGGTTCGCCATTAGCAGTAAGTGTGATAGTATCGATATTGTTGTGTTTTTTTAAAGCTTTTTGCAACTCTTGAATTATATCATCTACGCCAACAATATTTGTTTGTTTATCGACTGTCATAGCTGGTGCTAATTCACAATATAGACAATCAAAATTACACTGCTTAAACGCTGGTGAGAGATCAATACCTAAAGATGTTCCAAATCTTCTGGAAAACACGGGTCCAAAGATAACTTTATTTTTCACTTACTCTACGACACTCGTTTATAAAATATTTTGCATTTTCTACTGGTACATCTGGTAGTATTCCATGTCCTAGATTAAAGATATGACGTTTGCCCTCCATAATGATATTTAAAGACTGCACGCACTCTGTTATTGCTTCTTTTGAGTAAAGCCGACATGGTTCCATATTGCCTTGTAAAACGTATCTTTCTCCTAGCTTTTCTTTTGCATAAGCCATGGGAGTTGACCAATCAACACCAAAGACATCAAAATTACCATAAACTTTATCTAAAAATCCCATAACACCTTTAGGAAAAATAATTATAGGAATATGGGGATACTTTTCTTTTAAGTACTCTACAATTTCAATCATATATCTCCATGAAAATTCATCATATTTTGTAGGTTCAATCGCCGCTGCCCAACTATCAAAAATTTGTACCACATCTATACCGCTTTGTATCTGTCGCTCCATATAAAGCTTAACAACTTGAGTAACTTTTTTGAGAATGCTATGAAGAAGTTGCGGATTTGTGTACATCATCTTTTTGCTAATATTGTACGTTTTGCTTCCCTCTCCCTCTATCATATAAGTCGCTAGCGTCCAAGGCGAGCCTGTAAAACCAATAAGTGCCTTATCATCAGCTAACTGTTTTTTTATAAGCTCAATTGTTTCATATACATAAATTAATTTATCAGAAGCATTTTTACCATCAAGTAAGCTGTCTAAATCTTCTTGAGTAGTTATGGGTTTCGAAAATTTTGGACCTTCTCCTTTGACGAAAGAAAGCTCCATACCCATCTCGTTTGGGACAACTAATATATCACTAAACATGATACAAGCATCAACACCTACCATATCAATGGGTTGAAGTGATACCTCGCATGCTTTTTTTGGATCATGACAAAGACTTAAAAAATCACCTGCCTTTTCTCTTACTTTTTTATATTCTGGTAAATATCTGCCAGCTTGTCTCATCATCCAAACAGGAGTGCGAGAAGTTTCTTTGCCTAAGCAGGCATCTATAAAAATTTTGTTTGACATTAGTGGTTTCCTTTATGTAAAAAATATAGTGCTAAAGCTAAAAGAAAAATCGATCCTGCAAAATATAACATCTGCAAAGCACCTAAATATTGTATATGAAGTACACGTTGAAAAAAGTTTATGATAAGTACCATAATTATCACTTTTGCTATTTTATCTTTTAGCTGATCAAGAGAATGAATATCAAGAACTTTAGAGCTATTGTTATCATCAGTAGCTGGATCAATTTTTGATATAAAGAGCTCATACAAACCAAAGGCAAAAATTAGTAAAACGACACCTACAAGGTATAAATCAACTGCACCTATGATTTTAGAGACCGCATATTCGTTGAGTTTAGCCATGAGCATTGGAGTAAAGATAACATAATAAACTTTCACTAATACATGCCATATATCTAAAGTAGCAAGAAAAAACAGAACTATAGAGGCAAAAATACTAAAAATAACAGCTAAGATAGTAAATAATCTGCTATTCCATAATATTGATTCAAATATTTTCTCAAACATTACATCTCTTCTTGCATTTGAATCCATTTTTGAGCAATTCTAACAGCATTGGTAGCCGCACCAACTCTTAGATTATCCGCAACAATAAACATGTGAACAATATTGTCGCTAAACAAATCAGCTCTAATTCTTCCAACAAAAGTTTCATTTTTATCTATACACATAGCTGGCATTGGGTATTCATTTTCTTGTATATTATCCATAACGATAAGATTCTCGGCCGTACTTAACGCATTTTTAACCTCATCAATATCAACACTTTTGTCAAATGTAAGGGTAAGTGCCTCTGCATGTCCTCTTAAAGTTGGCACACGAACACAAGTAGCACTAAGAGATATCTTTTTATGCATGATTTTAGATGTTTCATCAATCATTTTTATCTCCTCTTTTGTATATCCATTGTCTGTAAAAACATCTATTTGCGGTATTACATTTAATGCTATTTGATGCGGAAATTTTTCATGTTTACTATTAGATAAGTTAAAAGCAAAGAAATCTTGCATCTGATTTACAAGCTCTTTCATAGCAGATTTGCCAGCACCTGATGTTGCTTGATAGGTTGCAACATCAACACGTTTTAATCCAAAAAGACAATCTAATGGTTTTAAGACTTGAACCATTTGAATAGTTGAACAGTTAGGATTTGCAATTATGCCGGTTTGCTGCCAAAGAGCAATATCTTCTGCATTAACCTCGGGTACAACAAGCGGAGTATCTTCATTCATTCTAAAATGACTTGTATTATCAACTACTACAGCACCAGCTTTTACCGCATAAGGAGCGAATTTTGCTGACACATGTCCGCCAGCGCTAAAGAGTGCAATATCTATCTCTTCATCTTGAAAAATATTTTCAGTTAGCTCTTTTATTTGATATTCTTTACCACAATAAACAACCATTTGCCCAACACTTCTACTGCTTGCTAGCGGTAAGAGTTTTGCAATAGGAAAATTAACCTCTTGTAAAACTCTTAGTATCTCCTCTCCCACAGCACCATTCGCACCAACTACTGCTACATTATATCTACTCATATATATCTCCTAGTTAATTTAATCCGCGAGCTTCTAAAAAAAGTGATTTTGGAGTTATAATATTATTTTCACTTAAAATCGCTGCTCTTTTTACAACTGATATCAATTCTCTTATATTTCCAGGCCATCTATATTTTAATAATTGCTCTTGCGATTCTTTATTAAAAGTTTTAATTTCTAGGTTATAATCTTTACAGCTTTGTTCTAAAATATTTTGTGCAATTGGTAAAATCTCCTCTGCTCGTTCTCTTAAGGGTGGAATATTTAATGGAATTGTATTTAAACGGTAATATAAATCTTCTCTAAATTGACCATTTTTTATTTTTTCAATTAAATTTGCATTTGTAGCAGATATTATACGTACATCAATTTTAATTGATCTAGATGAACCAAGCGGTCTTATCTCCTTTTCTTGTAAAGCACGTAAAAGTTTTGCCTGAACACTGTAAGGAATCTCGGCTATTTCATCTAAAAATAAAGTTCCATGATTGGCATTTTCAAATTCGCCAGATTTATTTACAGTTGCATCAGTAAACGCTCCTTTTTCATAACCAAAAAGCTCACTCTCCATTAAATTATCAGGTATAGCTGCCATGTTTATAGCAACTAGTGGTTTATTGGCACGATTAGAATGTTTATGTATATATTTTGCAAAAACTTCTTTACCAACTCCGCTTTCACCTTGTAGTAACACACTCACATCTGTTTTACTTATTTTTTGTGCCATAGTTAATATTTGTGATAAAGCTGGTGACGTCGCAATAAAATCATCTGTATTATCTTTTTTAACTCTTTTTTTATCTATCACCTTATCTGCTTTTACTAGTACTTTTATCCGCATAATAGCATCTATTAACGTATCAACTTCAAAAGGTTTTAATAAAAAATCTTTAACACCTAGTTGTATAGATTCAATAGCGCGTTGCAAGGTTGCGTTACCTGTCATAATAATAATATTATATCTGTTATCTAACTTTTTAATAAACTCTATGCCATCCATGCCTGGCATATTAATATCAGTAATTATAAGCTCGAAACTATCGTCTAGCCTTTTTAAAGCATCTTTGGCATTTTTAAATGTAATTGCTTCAAACTCTTTATAATCAGACATAGCTATCTGTAATGATTTACGCATATTTATATCATCTTCTACGATAGCTATTTTCAAGTTTTATCCTAATATCTATTATTTAACATTTAAGGCGGTTATTTTAACAAAATTTTGATTAAAATCGACTGTAAAACAAAGAGGTTTTAAAGTAAGAATGGTTAAAGAATCGGCTATATCATTTGTATTATAATCAAATGACTTAATCTGTACGCCAAGCTTGTCCATATATGAACTAAAAAAAATAAAATTTTTTAATATAATTTTTTGTAAACTCTTTAAGCCTTCTCGTTTTAGATACACTGATGCACCTTTTATACCGCTACATGTTGACATGGCAGGCGAA
This sequence comes from uncultured Campylobacterales bacterium, assembly GCA_964474335.1. GTDB lineage: Bacteria > Campylobacterota > Campylobacteria > Campylobacterales > Sulfurimonadaceae > Hydrocurvibacter. Next base: position 114,489 of record CAYYRS010000004.1, on the reverse strand, counting down.
ACAAGAAGTGAGCTATTTATTAAAATTGCATTTTTAACAACAGCTCTATAAGAGATAAAATATTCACTACCATATAAATTGGTGTGAAAAATTATTATTGTGCAAATTGAGAATAAGAGATTAAGATATCCATATCTACTTCGCAAAGACCGTCTTTAAATGTTGTTTGTTCTATATGGGCATGTCTTACCATAGCATAAACTGATGTTCTAACAGATGAACGCTTCATCATCATGTTTCTTACATAATCATGACCTTCAACTTTTACGCCACGTACTCTTTCTGCTATCAATCTATAAGCATCGACCACTGCTGCACGCTTTGCCAGAGCATATGCTTGTGCTGGTGAAGATGTGTTCATGGGTGCTACACCCTCACCAGTTACAGTAATTAATATTGGATGGTGCTTTGATACCACTGGGGTTACACTTCTTTGACTCATCTGATTGTTATAATGACTATGATTTTTATTTACATGTGATCGTGGTAATTCAGTCGTAGTGGTTTGATTGCAAACATACGTTGTAGAACCCTCTTTTTGTGATATATTTTTATTTGTTGGTGCTTTTGCAAAAACGAAAGAGGTTGATAATAGCACCAAACATAACAAAATAATTCTCATCTTATAATCCTTTTTTATTTTGTAAAAGCATTAAGCATTCCAACTTATTCTTCATCCTCTAAAATTTCATCTTTTTTCACACAACTAGAAATACTCACTACATCATCACCTTTTACGATATAAACTCCACTTGTATTTCGTGATGATTTTGAGATAGTTTGCATATCAACACGAATCATTTTACCTGTTTTTGTAAGTGCCATCATATCCATATCTATATCCACCATCAAACAGCCAACTACATTAGTGCCAGTTTTTTGATTTAATTTCATAGCAATTACGCCTGAACCGCCACGATTAGTAAGCCTATATTCACCAGCATCTGTTCGCTTACCAATACCTTTTTCGCTTACCATAAGTATCTCTTGTTCATCATTTGCTATTATATTTGCGTCAACAACTCTATCTTCAGGAATTTTAAATTTTATTCCTCTCACACCACGAGTTGAACGACCTTGTTCACGTGTTTTTTCTATTTCAAATTTAATACATTGAGCTTTTTGTGTCACAATAAAAAGATACCTAATCTCTTTAGTTGCAATTTTTGCTTTTACTAAAGCATCATCTTCATCGAGCACAATCGCTCGCACTCCATTACTTCTAATATTTGAAAATTCGGATAAATTTGTACGCTTTACCACACCTTTTTGTGTAAAGAAGATAACTGATTTTTCATCGCTAAAATCTGTAGTAGGTATGATTGAGCGTATATTTTCATCTGCTATAAGATTTAAAAGATTGACAACTGCTTTACCTTTTGCTGTACGACTACCTTCTGGTATACGGTAAACTTTAAGCCAATGCAATTGCCCACGGTCTGTAATAAATAGTAGCGTATCATGAGTATTGCATGTAAAGAAACTCTCAATAAAATCATCTTCATAGATAGTAACGGCGATTTTACCCTTACCACCTCGTCTTTGTTTTTCATATTGCACTAGTGGCACACGCTTAATATACCCACGGTGAGTAATAGTAACTACCATAGGTTCGTTTGGAATCAGATCTTCTATATCAATATCGTCATAATCATCTTCGATAACTGTACGTCTATTCTCATGATATAGTTCGATCATTTCATCAAATTCATCAGAAATAAGTTTATGTAATATCTCTTCACTTTTTAAAATAGATTCTAAATGTGCAACTAGTTCTAATAGCTCTACTAATTCATTTTCAATTTTTTCTTGTTCAAGTCCTGTAAGTTTTCCAAGACGCATATCTACAATACTTTGAGCTTGAATAGTTGAAAAATCAAACTCTTTGACAAGATTATCTCTTGCATTTTCAACATTTGTACTTGATTTTATAACTTTAATAATATCATCAATAATATCAAGTGCTTTTCTAAGCCCCTCTAAGATATGTACTCTTGCTTTTGCTTTTTCAAGATCAAATATCGTACGTCTGATAATGATTGTTTTACGGTGATTAATAAATTGTTTTAATATCTCTTTAATACCAAAAACTTTAGGTTCTTGATTTAAAATAGAGAGCATAATAATACCAAATGTTGTTTGTAAATTTGTAGATTTAAAAAGATTATTTAAAATTATTTCATTAATAGCATCACGCTTTAATTCTATTACAACTCTGATACCATCGCGATCAGATTCGTCTCTAATTTCAGAAATTCCATCAATTTGTTTATCTTTAATAAGAGCTACTATGCTTTCTATTAAACGTGATTTATTTACCTGATATGGGAGCTCATCTATTACAATAATATCTCTATTGCCCTTTTTTTCAATATGAGTTTTTGCGCGTACTTTAATTCGTCCACGACCATTAGTATAAGCGTCCAAAATCCCTTTTTTTCCAAAAATGATACCACCTGTTGGAAAATCAGGTGCTTTAATAACCTTCATAAGCTCAAGAAGAGTACAATCAGGATTTGCAAGAAGCAGTTTTAAACCATTTAAAATCTCTTTTGGATTGTGTGGAGGTATATTTGTCGCCATACCGACAGCTATGCCACTTGAGCCGTTGATCAGAAGGTTTGGAACACGTGTTGGCAATACTTCAGGCTCATGCGTTGTACCGTCATAATTTTCTATCATATTAACAGTATTTTTATCTAAATCTTTTAATAATTCGCCCGCATATTTTGTCATACGTGCTTCGGTATAACGCATAGCTGCTGCATTATCACCATCAATCGAGCCAAAGTTTCCCTGACCATCAATTAAAGGCATACGCATAGAAAAAGATTGTGCCATGCGAACAAGTGCATCATACACAGCTGTATCACCATGTGGATGATATTGACCAATAACATCACCGACAATACGAGCTGATTTTTTATACTTTGCACCAGCAGAGAGGTTTAATTTACTCATAGCATATAAAATACGCCTATGGACAGGCTTTAATCCATCTCGAACATCAGGAAGCGCACGACCTATAATAACGCTCATGGAATAATCAAGATAACTACTTTGAAGCGTATCTTCTATATTTATATTTTGTACATCACCACTATCTAATAAATCACTCATTAATAACACCTAAATATAATTTTGTATCATTTTATCTAAAATTTGCTTTAGAAATACCATTAATTTTTAACATGATTAAATTTTAATCACTAATCTTATTAATATTTCGCATGAAAGCGATAAAATTTTAAATGAAAAAATGCATAAAGGAAAAAAATGAAAAAATGGTTTATAGCTACTTTATTACTTCTGCCGTCATTAGCTCTTGCTAGTGATAAATTAAATACTGGAGATACTGCTTGGATGATTATGTCCAGCGCTCTTGTACTACTCATGACCCCTGCTGGTCTTGCACTTTTTTATGGTGGTATGACACGTACTAAAAATATGCTAAATACTTATTCTATGGTATTTGTAGGATTTTGTGTTGCATTTATTGTATGGATAGTGTGTGGTTACTCGATTGCATTTGGAACAAGCACAGGAGCTATAAATAATTTTTATGGCGGATTTGCAAATATATTTTTAAATGGAATCAAATGGAATCAATTAAGCGGAACTTATCCTACGTATGTTTTTGTTTTCTTTCAAGGAACATTTGCTGCCATTACTGTGGCTATTGCTAGTGGTTCTATTATTGATCGTATGAAATTTTCTACTTGGGTAATTTTTGCAGCTATCTGGGTAGTTGTAGTTTATGGACCAATTGCTCACATGGTGTGGGGTGGTGGATATCTTATGAAACTTGGCGCTCTTGATTTTGCTGGTGGTACAGTCGTTCACATGAATGGCGGACTCGCTGGCTTGGTTCTTGCATACTTCTTGGGAAAAAGAAAAGGCTATCCAATGCTTCCTATGAAACCTATGAGTGTTATGCTAACAGCTCTTGGTGCGGCACTTTTATGGTTTGGTTGGTATGGATTTAATGGTGGCTCTGCTTTTGGTGCAAATTTTATCGCTGGCTTAGCAGTTCTAACAACTACATTAGCAACTGCAGCCGCAGCTATTACATGGTTAGTTATTGAATGGATTGTATATAAAAAACCAACACTTTTAGGTGCTGCTAGTGGTGTAGTTGCTGGTCTTGTTGCCATTACTCCTGCTGCTGGTTTTGTTGGTGTTGGTGGTGCTTTTGCAATCGGAATAGGTGGTGCTTTTGTTGGATACTTTGGTGTTGCAACATTAAAGAAAATATTTGGCTATGATGATAGTCTTGATGCTTTTGGTATTCACTTTTTAGGTGGATTATGGGGTGCTATTGCTACTGGTATTTTTGCTCTTGACAACAAAGCATTATTATGGGCTGGACCACTAAAAGATCATGGCGACAGATTAGGTCAAATATGGGTACAAATTGAATCAGCTGCAATAGTTACGATTTATACATTAATTGGAACAATTGTAGTTTACTTTATAGCCTCAGCTATTACTGGTGGTGCACGCGTTAGTGAAGAGATTGAAGAGATAGGTCTTGATGAAACAGTCCACGGCGAACGTGCATTTAATTTATAAGGATATGTTATGAAAAAAATAGAAGCAATAATTAAACCTTTTAAACTCGAAGATGTTAAAGATGCTTTATCAGAAATTGGCATAACTGGGATAACCGTAACTGAAGTAAAAGGTTATGGTCGTCAAAAAGGTCATAGTGAGCTTTACCGTGGTGCTGAATATATAGTTGATTTTCTCCCAAAAATCAAAATGGAGATAATAGTTTCTGCCGAACAGGTAGAACAAGTTAGTTCAACCATCATTGAAGCAGCAAGAACAGGTAAAATAGGTGATGGTAAAATCTTTGTTAGTAGTATCGATCAAGTTATACGAATCCGTACTAGTGAAACTGATAAAGAAGCTATTTAACTGATGTAACGCACTTTTACAAAAAGTGCGTTACTATCTTATAGTATAATGTCATCTTAATTTTAATCTAGGAAAACAGATGAAAAAAACATGGTTATTTATTATTATAATTTTAGGTATTATAGGTTTTATTTATTTTTCTCCAATGTTTGGTAGGACACCTCCACAAATTATAATATCGGCAAATAAATATATTAATCCTAGTAAACCTGTTACCATAACTATGAGTGATAAACTTGGTTTAAAGAAATATAAAATAGCATTAATAAGCGATGGACATATTCAAAAATTAATATCTTCAAGGCAAAAATCATTTAATAAAACACAAGTTATCAAGATACAAATTCCAGCAAATTTAAATAATCAAATAATTACAATTGATGTATTGGCAACGGATAATTCTAAATGGCATTTTTTTAGTGGAAATAGTTCTCATAAAAGTATTACATTAAGAACAATTTCAACTCCACCTTTTATTTTAGTTATTGATAATTCTTATGCAATTGGAAATGGCGGTAGTGCTATCGCAATTGTTAAAATTCAAGATAAATTTTTAAAAAGTGCATATATTTTAGTTAATAATAAATACAAATTTCATTTAACTCCTTTTTATAAAAAAGGTTACTATATATCATTGCTAGCATGGCCGCTTGGTAATAAATCATTTAATGCAAATGTAATAGCTACGGATTTAGCTGGCAACTCTTCTCAAACTCAGATTCCCTTGTATTGGAAAAATTATAAATACAAAACTACTAAAATCAAAGTACCCAAAGCCTATATACTCTCTAAAGTTGTAAGATTATTAAGTAGAGCTAAAATGAGTATACCAAATACAGTAGGTAAAATTTTTGCAAAAGCAAATAGTGTTATGAGGATTAAAGATAACCATGAACTCTCACTCCTAACTACAAAAACTGACTCACAACAGATAAACTCTTTTTCGCTACATAATTTTAGACCGTTGCCTGGTTCTGCACTTGAGGCATATTTTTCTGAACACAGAATGTATTATTATAATCATAAACTAATTTCTCAATCTTATCATCAAGGTATTGATGTTGCTAAAAATGCTCACTCAAAAGTATATGCAAGTAATTTAGGAAAAGTGACGGCTGAAACTTGGATAAGCCTTTATGGTAATGCGCTCATTATTTATCATGGTCTTGGACTTTATACACTTTTTGCACACACGTCATCTTATTTAGTGCCCTTAAACGCCACAGTCCACAAAGGAGAAGCTGTTGCAAGAACTGGAGCGACAGGTGATGCCTTTGGACCACATTTGCATTTTGGAGTATATATTCAAGGTAATGCAGTAAATCCATTTGAATGGCTCGATAGTCATTGGATAAAAATAAATATTACCAATATAATCACAAAAGCAAAAAAAATTATAAATAACTGACCTTACGCACTTTTATAAAAAAGTAGATAAGATAAGTAATACCAAATCCATAAATAAGGGGTGTGTTTTGCTTGATAATATTTTACTGCAAATTGCAAAAGATGCAATTTTACAAAAATTTAATTTTACAAATATCTTAAATAAGGATGATTTAATCTTAAATTATCCATATTTAAAACAAAAAGGTGCTAGTTTTGTTACTTTAAATTTAAATGATAATCTAAGAGGATGCATAGGCTCAATTATAGCCTATAAAGAGCTATTTGATGATATTTCTACTAATGCTATATCTGCCGCATTTAGTGACCCACGATTTTCTCCTTTACATGTAGATGAACTATCGAATCTTGAATTAGAAGTCTCTGTTTTATCTCCTGCCCAAATGATTGAATATAATAATTTCGATGACTTACTTACTAAGATTACACCGTTTAAGGATGGATTAATTTTACAAGATGGTGCATATCAAGGAACATTTCTGCCGCAAGTATGGCAACAGTTGCCAAATAAACAAGATTTTTTAGAACAATTAAGCTATAAAGCTGGTGTAAATCCATCAATTTATAATAATCATCCAGTTATTTATAAATATCAAGTTCAAGCAATTAAAGAAAAATTCGATAAAATCAAATAAGTAATTATCTTAATTAAGATAATTTTTGTCTTATTTATAATATAATGTCATTAAATTTAAGAGCATCTCTAAAAACCCTAATGTTCTCAGGGTTTTTAGAGATGCTCTTAATCTAAAAGGAATTAATATGTCGCAAAATAGTGTCGATAAAATTCTAGCTCAAGAATATAAACTCGGATTTACCATAGACTTTGAATCAGATACAGTACCTCCTGGATTAAATAATGATGTTTTAAGATTTATCTCTGCTAAAAAAAATGAACCGAAATGGATGGAAGAGTTACGCATTAAAGCTTTAGCTAGATGGGAGAAGATGCAAGAGCCAAATTGGGCACATCTTCATTATAATAAAATAGATTATCAAAAAATATCTTATTTTTCTGCTCCTAAAAAATCACCAAATAGTTTAGATGAAGTAGACGAAAGCATTTTAGATGCGTATGAAAAACTTGGAATTCCACTTCAAGAGCAAAAAATGCTACAAGGTATTGCAGTTGATGCGGTCTTGGATTCCGTTTCTGTTAAAACAACATATTCTAAAACTTTAGAAGAAAAAGGCATTATTTTTTGTTCTATCTCAGAGGCTCTACATAAGCATACCAAATTGATACAAGAATACATGTTTTCGGTAGTACCTATGAGTGATAACTATTTTGCCGCGTTAAATGCTGCTGTTTTTACAGATGGAACTTTTGTTTATATTCCAAAAGGCGTGCGATGCCCAATGGAGTTATCTACATATTTTAGAATTAATGCAAAAAATACAGGACAATTTGAACGTACTTTAATTATTGCAGATGAAGGTAGTTATGTTTCTTATAATGAGGGATGCTCTGCGCCACAACGTGATGAAAGCCAACTTCATGCTGCTGTTGTTGAATTAATTGTCAAAAAAGATGCGCATATAAAATATTCTACAATTCAAAACTGGTATCCAGGCGATGAAAATGGTAAGGGTGGAATATATAATTTTGTAACTAAACGTGGGCTTTGTGATGGAGAAAATTCTAAGATTTCTTGGACACAGGTTGAAACTGGTTCAGCAATTACTTGGAAATATCCGAGCTGTATCTTAAAGGGTGATAATTCTGTTGGAGAATTTTACTCCGTTGCCGTTGCTTCAAGAGCACAACAAGCTGATACAGGTACAAAAATGATTCATTTAGGAAGAAATACACGTTCAACTATTATCTCAAAAGGTATTTCAGCCATGAAAGGAGAAAATAGTTATCGTGGTTTAGTTAAAATAAATCCAAAAGCGTCAGGAGCACGTAATTTTAGCCAATGTGATAGCTTACTTATAGGCTCTGATTGTGGGGCGCATACTTTTCCATATTTAGAATCACAAAATTCAACTGCACAAATTGAGCATGAGGCAACAACATCAAAAATTAGTGATGAACAGCTTTTTTATCTTCGTCAGCGAGGAATTAATGAAGAAGATGCGGTTTCTATGATAGTTCATGGATTTTGTAAAGAGGTATTTGCACAACTGCCTATGGAGTTTGCTGTTGAAGCAAAAGAACTTTTAAATTTAACACTAGAAGGAAGTATCGGATGATAGAAATTAAAAATATACATGCAAAGATAGGAAATAAATCAATTTTAAAGGGTTTAAATCTAAAGCTTGAAAAAGGTAAAATTCATGCAATCATGGGTCCAAATGGTGCTGGCAAATCAACTTTATCCAAAGCAATAGTTGGACATTATGATGTTTGTGTAACTGAGGGTGAAATAATATATAAAGATAAAGATATTTTACAAATATCCCCAGAGGAGCGTGCCTTAGAGGGTATATTTTTAAGTTTTCAAAACCCTGTTGAAATCCCTGGTGTCAATAACGCATACTTTTTACGTACTGCTTTAAATGCTAAAGAAAAATATGAAGGTAAAAAAGAGACAAATGCGGCAGAGTTTTTGAAACTAATGCGTAAACATGCCAAACAGCTTGACATGAAGCCAGATATGATATCTCGTGCTTTAAATGATGGCTTCTCTGGTGGCGAAAAAAAACGAAACGAAATCTTACAGATGGAAATTTTAGAACCTGATGTGATTATTTTAGATGAAATTGATTCTGGTTTGGATATTGATGCATTAAGAGCTGTTTCTGAAGGAATTAATCGCATGAAAAATAGCGAAAGAACGTTTTTAATTATTACACATTACAGTAGAATACTTGATTATATAGAACCTGACTATATTCATGTTTTAAAAGATGGACGTATTGTAAAAACAGGTGGGGCAGACCTTGTTAAAACATTAGAAGCCGAAGGATATCAAGCGATCCAAAAGGAGATATAATGCAACCAATTGAGCTATCACTTGCAGATAAAAATCATCCTTTATATAAAACGCTAGAGAGTCTTGGTGTTCCTGGTAATAAAACAGAACAGTACAGACATTTTGCAATTAAACCGATTTTAGCACGTAGATATTCTTTATTGATACCATCACATGTAACTCCAAAACAAGGCTCAAAGCTAATTATCAAAGATGGCATCGTTACAGAATTTCCAAAAGGCGTACATGTAAGCATTAATAATAATTTTCAAGCAGATATTACGCATTATGATGCATTATACTTTTTATCACACATATTAAATCCAGCTGTAATTTCATTACAAATTGATGAAGATATAGATTTTGAGATACAACATCACTTTACATGTGAACAAACTTTACTTCTATATCGTATTGCAATTAAAAGTGCTAATAATATTCAAGTAGAGATATTTGAGACCTTTAATATGAAAAATAGCAACAACAGTTTGCTTATTTATGGAGTTGATGCAGATATTGGCGAACATACCACTTTACGCTGGATTCGTGATGAAAAAAGTTTTTATAATCAAAGCAATGTAATAGGAACTCATCATTTTAACACAAAGCATCATGGAGCTTTTGAATTAAAAACATTTGATTTTGGTAGCGCAACAGTTCTTCATCTATATAAGATAGATTTGGATAACTATGCATGGACTGACGCTATGCATCTTTTATTAGCCACCAAAGAAGCGCGTTTAGGTAATGTCTTATTTATAAACCATAACCAGCCTTATGCAAAAAGTGTTCAAGATGCTAGAAGCATTTTAAAAGATAAATCTTTAGGTATTTTTGATGGAAAAATTAAAGTTGCACATGGAGCTAAATATGCTAGTGCAAATCAGCACTCCAAAGCAATTCTTCTTGGCGAAAATAGCCATATGTATACAAAACCGCAGCTCGAAATATATACAGATGAACTCGAAGCATCACATGGCTCTACCATAGGACAATTAAATGAAGATGCTTTATTTTATTTGCGTTCACGTGGTATTTCACAAGAAGATGCACGTAAAATGCTTGTACTTGCATTTGCAGATACTTTAATACGGACAATCAAAAGTGATAAGATTACAAAACGTATTCACAAAGATTTCGAAGATACATATTATACTACTTAAAGGAGATTGTAATGACTATGCATGAACAAGTTCAAATCTATAAAGAGGATTTAGAACTCTTGGGTGATAAAGATAGTAAAATGGAGTATATTTTAGATTATGGTAAAGAAGCTACTAAGCTAGCTTCCCATGAAAAAAATGATGCTAATATCATCAAAGGCTGTGCGTCTCTTGCATGGCTACAAAAAGATTTTATTGATGGTAAAATAATGCTTAAAGCCGAAGGCGATTCTATTATAGCAAAAGGAATGTTGGTTATGTTGCTTGCTATTTTTAACAACCGTACGCCAGAGGAAATTTTAACATTTGATTCAAATGAGTTAATGCAGATGGGAGTCATGGAATTACTAAGTCCTGTTCGCCAACAAGGAATGGAAGCATTTTTAAATGTTATTTATGGATATGCAACTAAAAATAGTATCTAATCTTACACACTATAAGGAGATGTAATGGAAATTAAAGATTTAAAAGAAAAGATTATTGAGAAATTAAAAGAGATTTATGACCCTGAAATTCCAGTTAATTTATATGATTTAGGTTTAATTTATAGTATAGATTGTGGAACTTCTGAAAATAAAATAACTTGTATTATTACTATGACACTTACCTCGGCCACCTGTCCAGTTAGTGATAGTATTGTTGGTCAGGTTCGTAATATCAGTTCACTAATTAAAGAGGAACCAGATTTGGATATTGAAGTAAATTTGGTTTTTGAGCCAGCTTGGTCACAAGAGAAAATGAGTGATGATGCAAAATTACAATTAGGATTATTATAATTTATGCAAGAAATTAAATTAACAGAGTTTAGCCATGGCGCTGGATGTGGATGTAAAATCTCCCCTATGCTTTTAGATGAAATATTAAAAAATACTCAAGACAATACCTCTTATACAAAACTTTTAGTAGGTAATTCAAACAAGGATGATGCTGCGGCTTTTGATATAGGAGGAGATCGCTCTATCATCTCTACAACTGACTTTTTTATGCCCATAGTTGATGACCCTTTTATATTTGGTAAAATTGCTGCAACTAATGCTATTAGTGATATTTACGCTATGGGTGCAACTCCATTAATGGCGATTTCAATATTTGGTTGGCCAATTGACAAGTTAAGTGCTAAAGTTGCAAGCAAAGTAATTGAAGGTGGGCGAGCTACATGCGAAGAGGCTGGTATTCCGCTAGCAGGCGGTCATTCTATCGATTCTTTAGAGCCTATTTTTGGATTAGCTGTTACTGGTATTGTAGAAAATAAAAATCTCATGACAAATGATGGGGCACAAGAAGATTGTTTAATATTTTTAACAAAACCAATTGGAATAGGCATATTAACAACTGCGCAAAAACAAAAAAAGATACAAAATACACATATCAAACCTGCAATTAATACTATGACATCTTTAAATAAAATCGGCTCACAATTAGCTCCACTATCTAGCGTAGTTGCTATGACGGACGTTACAGGGTTTGGACTTTTAGGACATTTAACCGAAGTTTGTGAGGCTAGTAAAATCAGTGCGGCTATCTGGTTTGATAAAGTACCGCTTTTACCAAATGTTGAAATGTACAGACAACTCGGATGCATACCAGGCGGCTCACGTAAAAATTTTATAAGCTATGGTGATAAAATTAATACAATGACCAAGCAACAACGTGAGATATTATGTGATGCCCAGACATCCGGTGGTTTACTGATATTCGTTAAAAAAGATGAAATTCAAGAATTTTTACATGTAACGAAAAAAGCTGGTTTAACGCTAAATGCTATCGGAGAAACAGTAAAACAGCAAAACAAGCTGATAGAAATAATATGAGTGATAATCTAACTTCTGATTTTAAATCAATTGTTTTAAATAATACCCTCCTAATAGACGTCAGAGCGCCAATCGAATATAAAAACGGAGCATTTTTAAATAGTATAAATTTACCTATTATGGATGACAAACAAAGAGAACAAGTAGGCACAATATACAAGCAAGAAGGACATGAAGAGGCTGTAAAACTTGGATATAATTTAGTAAGTGGTGAGGTAAAAAAACAAAGAGTCTTAGCATGGATTGATATTATAAAACAATATCCAAATGTTCTGCTTTATTGCTTTAGAGGTGGGCAACGTTCACAAATTGCCCAGCAATTTATAAAAGATAATGGTTATGATATTGTAAGATTACAGGGCGGATATAAAGCTTTGAGAAATTATTTAATAGAACAAGTTGAAAATTCATCATATCTGTTTAAGCCTATACTTTTAGGTGGTAGAAGTGGAAGTGGCAAAACAATTCTTTTAAATAAGCTTAAAAATTCTATAGATTTAGAAGGTTTAGCAAACCACAGAGGTTCATCTTTTGGTAGAAAAATTACACCTCAGCCCACGCAAATAAATTTTGAGAACAATTTAGCCTATAAATTTATACAAAAAATTAATCAAGGTCATAATAACCTTATATTTGAAGATGAGGGAAAATATGTTGGTAAGATATATATTCCTAAAAAATTTGCACAACATCTAACATCAGCTCCGTTAATTATATTACAAACTCCAACACAACAACGAGTTGAGACCACTTTTGATGAATATATTGTGCAAGCTCAAAAACTTTATAACAGTTCAAAAGATTATACACTTGATGATTGGGCGCAAGGTATGAAAAAGGCTATTTTTCGCATACGAAAACGTTTAGGTGATGAAAAATACCAAGTATTAGATAATATTTTTGAAAATGCCCTAAAGAAGCAAAAACAAAGCAGCTCACTAGAAGGATATAAAGAGTTTGTGCAGTTTTTATTACAAGAATATTATGATCCAATGTATGATTATCAAATAAAAAAACGATCTAATAAAATACTTTTTAAAGGAACACAAGAAGAAATATTTGATTTTTTACATACTAAGTAAGAGAGGATAATTATATTTTTAAGTAAATATTAAATTAATAATGGTTATTATTATCATCTTAATTATTAGTAAGGTGAAAAAATGAAAATAATAGCTATTGTTTTTATAATGTTACATCTCTCTTTATTAGCACAAAATACAATTTCAAAAAAAGATAGAGAGTCTCCGCACTCAATCAAAGAAACTTTAAATCTCTCTCAAATGCCATCTATTAAAAATATTTCTACTGTATCTCATTTAAGACACATGGGTACTGCTGGTAAAATGAGCGGACAATTTATGCTTATGTATGCTGGGTATAATTATAAGCCAATGGCTGCTAAAGATATATATGCAACTGCTATTGGTGGGGAGTTTAAATATGAATTAGCAAAATTAGATGGTTTTAATGCAGCGGCTGCCATTTATACATCCCAAGATATCAATAGTTTAACAGGTAGCAGCTATAAAGGTTATCAAAACAATGAGCTCTCTTCATCGAAGGGTAAATACACTAATATAGCCGAAGCGTATATAAATTATCAACATAAAAATTTTAATTTCCGAGCTGGAAGACAGGTAATAATCACCCCACTAGCAGATAATGATCCAATACGTATGATTGAAGATACTTATGAAGCATACATTGCAACATACTTATATCATGATTTTACTTTCTTAGTTGGTAATCTTCAAAAGTGGCAAGGATATGATGCGGGACTTGACAATGGCTTTATCAAAATTGGTAAAAATGGTGTATGGCTTGGCGGTATAAAATTTTCTAATAAACATCTTGATAATAGTATATGGTATTATAATATTTTAGATATGACAAATGCCGTTTATGCAGATAGTTCATATCATGCTAATTTAAATCAAAATATTTTCTTACATGCAAGCGTACAATATATAAATGAAAGTGAATTAAAAAATAGTGGCATAAGCGCAAATGTGTATGGTGCGATGATAGGACTAATCTCTCATGGCATAGATATTTTTGTAGCATATAATAAAGCTATAATTCCAAAACACAAACAAAGTTTCAGTGCTTTTGGTGGTGGTTCTTTATATACAAGCATGGATACTATGATATTAGATAATATAGCCATAGATAGAGATGCTTATGCATATGTATTTAGTGCTTCATATACTTTTCATAATATAAATTTCATTTATGCTCAAGGATATTTTTTAGGTCATGATAATTCTGTAGGAGTAAAAGCTAATATAACAGAACAAGATATTCGCCTCCAGTATCAGTTAAATAATAAAACAACAATAAGCACTATGGCCATATTTGATAATAATCTACAAAATCCAAATGATGTAAGCACTAATTGGGTAAGAGCAGAAACATATATATCATATAACTTTTGAGTTATGATAATAATTATCAATATTAAGAATATCTTTATGTTCTTTTAGATAAAATGGCGCAAGGAGTTTATCATGAAAATAAAAAATATATCAAATTTAAAAATTTTACAAGAAGCGATAGTAGAAAAAATTATTGCTAAAGAACCAATCAAAAGCAGACTTTTTGCTATGGGAATAGTAAAAGGTGCGAAAATTAAAGTCTTAGAACATACTTTAGCAAAGCAAACATGGGATATTTTAAGTAACAATACAAAGATAGCCTTAAGACAAGAAGAAGCTAACAAGGTACTAATACATGAGTGACAATATAATAAAAGTAGCGATTGTTGGACAACCAAATGTTGGAAAATCGTCTTTAATAAATTCCTTAAGTCGTGCAACACTGCATGTGGGAAATTTTTCTGGTGTAACGGTTGAAAAAAAAGAGGTTTTTATTAAAGAACTACTTTATGATATTAAGATGACAGACCTTCCAGGAATTTACGCCTTTAATGCTTACACTCCAGAAGAAGAGATAACTAAAGAATTTTTAATCGATGAAGAGTATGATATTATCTTAAATATTATTGATGCTAATACGCTTACACGTAATTTAATATTTACAATGCAACTTATGGATATGCATAAAAAAATAATTTTAGTTGTCAATATGATGGATGAAATAGAGGCAAAAAAAGGTAGCATAGATAAGCAAAAATTACAAGCACTACTTGGCATTCCTATCATTTTAACTTCTGCAAAATATAAACAAGGTGTAGATGAGATAAACAGTACAATTATAGAAGTATATAAAAATCAAAAACCTAAAAATAAAATATATTATAATGAAAAAATAGAGATAAAAATAGAAGAATTAACTATAGTGCTACAAAAATCTCCACATTTTAAAGATAAAGATTATGCACGTTTTATTGCTATAAGGTTGCTAGATAAAGATGAATTTATATATAAAACTATACATGACTTACCAATTTTTATCGAAATTCACAGTATTTTAGAAAAAGCATATAAGATTTTAATCTTAGAATTTGATGAAGACAGTACAACGGATATCTTATCTAATGAAAGAGTAGCGTTATCAAACAATATCTCTCTTCAGGCGGTAAATATACCAAATCAAAAACAAACTTTTGGTGAAAAATTGGATAGTTTACTAATCCACAAAATTCTTGGATTACCTATATTTTTATTTTTAATGTGGCTGTTGTTTCAACTAACATTTGTTCTTGGAAACTATCCCATGGATATTATTAGTAATATTTTTAGTCAAACTTCTGATTTCCTTGCAAATATTTTACCACAAGGCATATTTAATTCTGCTTTAACTAACGGTGTTATTCCAGCGGTTGGTGCAGTAGTTATGTTTTTACCAAATATTTTGATACTTTTTTTCGGATTAAACTTACTAGAGCAAACTGGTTATATGAGTCGTGCTGCATACTTAATGGATGGATTTATGAAAAGATTTGGCTTACAAGGCAAAGCTTTTGTACCTCTTGTTAGTGGTTTTGGATGTACAGTTCCAGCGTACATGGCAGCAAGGACATTAAAAAATCCAAAAGATAGAATTATCACTATGCTTATACTTGGATTTATGAGCTGTGGCGCAAGACTACCTATTTATATTCTATTAATTGGAGCATTTTTTTCAAAATACAATGCAGGAAATATACTTTTTCTTATCTACATAAGTGGAGCAATTTTAGGCTTGATAGTTGCGAAAATTTTAAGAGTAATTCTTTTTAAAGGTGAACCTGAACCATTTGTTATGGAGATGCCTCCATATAGACTTCCATCATATAAAGCTTTGGTTTTAGATTTATGGTATAAAACCAAAATGTTTTTGAAAAAGGCTGGTACATTTATCGCTATAGCATCTTTGGGCGTATGGTTTTTAAGCACATATCCACATAATCATGCTCTTGAAAAGTCGTACGCAATAAAAATCAAACAAGCAAAAACTATTGTTATACGAAAAAGATTACAAGGTCAATTGAGTGCAAAATCACTTGAAGATAGCTATATGGGAAGTATTGGAAAGTTTATAGAACCTGTATTTAAACCATTGGGTTTTGATTGGAGAATGAGCGTGGCCGTAATTGCAGGACTTGCAGCTAAAGAAGTTGTTGTATCGACCATGGCAACTCTATATGCTGTTGGAAGTAGTGAAAATAGCAGTCGCACTTTAATTAAAAAGGTACGACAGCAAGTTAATATTAAAGCCGCTATTGCATTGATTCTCATAGTCATGATGTACTCGCCATGTCTAGCTGCTATGAGTACTTTTTATGCGGAAGTTCCTCAGTGGGTTTGGAGAACATTTTATACAATATATCCAAATGTGATTGCCTGGCTTTTTGCATTTGGAGCATATCGTCTTTTAAGTGTATTGGGATTTTAAGTAATTTAAAGATATACTTCTAGAAAATTTCAAGGCAATATATGAATTTCTTGTGGCGACTTAACTCACATTTTAATCTTGCAAATTTATTTACTATGGTAAATATATCTGCAGGACTTATAGCAACATATTTTATCTCTATACACTCTTTTATTATAGCAATTATTTTTACTTGGATAGGTGGTTTTTTTGATATATTTGATGGAAAAATTGCTAGAAAATATAAACTATCAAATGAATTTGGTGTTCAACTTGATAGTTTTGCAGATTTTTTATCATTTGTGCTTGTTCCTATCTTTTTAATTTTTGAAGCGGTGTATTTAAAACTAAATGGTGTAATATTCCTTGTTGCATCATTAGTTAGTATCTATTATGTAATTTCTGGACTACGTCGTTTAATAGAATTTAATATAAATACCAACTCAGGTGAAATAGATAAATTTTTTACAGGTGTACCAACTCCACTCGGTGCAATTTTACTTTGGCTAACATATCTAGCAGATAATTACACTTTAATTTCATCAATAACTGCTATATTTTTTATGATTGTAATTGCTTGGAGCCTGAATTCTAAAATTAAAATACCTCATCCTTAAATAATTTGGGTTTAATCCACTTTTTTATGTTCGGTTTGGCTATAATTCCAATTCGCAAAACAAATGCGTAAAAAAACTAATAGGACACCTCTAAGTCTTACAAAGATAGTCTTAGCGTAAGATTGAGTCGTGTCCTTATCTCAGGAAGATAAATGCAAGAAAAAACACAAATGACATTTGAAGATTTTGGCTTTAAAAAAGAGCTTTTAAGATCTATCAGCAATGCGGGCTTTAAAGTACCAAGTCCGATACAAGCAGAAGCCATGCCTCTTATTATGAAAGGTAGAGATATCGTGGGTCAAGCTCACACTGGTACTGGTAAAACAGCTGCTTTTGGATTACCTGCTATTAATGCCATGGACTTAAAATCAGGCGTTGAAATTTTAGTGATTACACCAACAAGGGAATTAGCAACACAGGTAAGTGATGAGCTTTTTAAATATGGACGAAACTTAGGTGTAAATACAGTAACAATTTATGGTGGAAGTTCATACAGCCGTCAATTAGATTTAATTAAACGTGGTGCAAAAATAGTAGTAGCAACGCCAGGCAGATTGCTTGATATGCTAAAACGCGATATGCTTAAAAACTTTTCGCCAAAAACAGTAGTGCTTGATGAAGCAGATGAAATGCTTGATATGGGATTTTTAGAAGATATTAATGATATTTTTAAATACTTGCCAACCAATCGTCAAACATTGTTATTTTCAGCTACTATGCCGGCACCGATTAAAACGCTAGCTAGTAAAATATTAAAAAACCCGGCATTTGTTTCTATCACACAGGGTGAGACAACAAATAAAGATATAAAACAAGAATATTATGTTATAGAAGAGAGTGAACGTGACGCAGCTTTAATACGTTTAATGGAATCAGAAAAAATGGATAAAGCAATAGTTTTTTGCCGAACTAAACGCGAAGTTGATAGGCTCTCACACGTACTCTCAGCTTCAGGATTTATAGCAAATGGACTTCATGGAGATATGGAGCAACGTCAACGCGAAACAGTTATAAAAGCTGTAAAAGCAGGAAATGTTCAAGTTCTAGTTGCTACAGATGTTGCCGCACGTGGAATACATGTAAATAACATCAGTCATGTTTTTAATTATCATATTCCTTTTGATCCTGAGAGTTATGTTCATAGAATTGGCAGAACTGGTCGTGCTGGAAATGAAGGTAAAGCTATTACTCTTTTAACACCATTAGAGTTTAAAGAACTTCAACGCATCAAAACAAAAGTTGGAACTACTATGACTCATGCGTATGTACCAAGTAAAAATGATATGAAAGCTTCATCAGTTGACTCACTTGTAAAAGAGATAGAAGAACATAAAATTTTTGATGAAGTACATGCTATTTTGGATAAGTTAAAAGAGAATATTGATGAAGAAACAATAATGTTTAAAATGGCATCAATGCTATTAGAAAAACAATCTATCCAAGGACCAAATCATATTGGCATTCCAGCTGAAAGACTAGAAGATATTTTAACTAGAATAAATAATCGTAGTAGTAAAAACTCAAACAATAGAAATAAGCGCTATAGAGGTAGTAGCATCTCAACTAACAATCGAAATCGTTCAACTAGTAACAATCGTTCAAGATCTCACAGTAGAAACAGATAATTTTGGTTAAAACAAGATGTCATTTTACGATGACATCTTGAGATAAAACACTCATACCAGCATTATCATAATCATAATTTGATATTTTAGATATTATATTATTTTTGCAATATCTTTCTCCATCATAAAGAACTATAATCACTTCATCTTTATTTTGAAGATACGTTTTTTCACCGTAAGAAGTGTATCTCGTAGAGCCTATAGTGATTATTAAATTTTCTAAATTATTTGCCTCTTTTATATATTTTAAAATATTTTCAAGTGGTCTTATATCTGCTTGAGTGTTAATTTGATTTTTTATCCAAAATAAAAGTTTCTCATTAAAATAACTATATCCACTAAATGGTGCGTCTTCGCCATAGCGAAAAATATTCCCATCTCTGCGTAAAAAACTAGATATTCTATAATTTTGCATAGCAATATCACTATTAAAATTATCTATTTTTATTAAAGTATCGCCTATACCTTTTGAATCCGCACCCCAATTCTTTTTCAAACTTATTTTTGATGCATATTTTCTAAGCGATACATCATTAAAAGCTGTAAAATATGTTGGTATAATGGTGTCTATTTTATCATTAATATAAGTTAGCTTACATATAAGAGCTACTTCAGGCTCTGCTTGAATATTAGTTTGTGCATCTGGTAATTGTATGGTATCGCTTGAAAATGGATAGATACCTAAAAATGTGTCTGCTTTTGGAATATAAAATGGAAATATTCCTTTTGGGGCGTTATTATCGTCTACAATTATATCTTTAAAACTATCTAATTCACCAGCTTGTTGTAGATGCATAGCAAAATTTCCAGCGATACCTAAGCCTAAATAATTTTCATATTTTTTTTTCATGATAATTTCTTACTCTCCTTTGCTTGTGCATATTGTTCGTATGTTCCTTTAAAATCTATATATTTACCGCTTGGAAATATTTCAATTATACGATTTGCAAAAGCATCTAAAAGCTCACGGTCATGCGAAACACAAATAACATTTCCAATAAAATTAAAAAGTCCTTCACCAAGAGCTACAATAGCTTCAAGGTCGAGATGGTTTCCTGGCTCATCAAGGATTAAAAAATTGCCTTGTTCCAGCATCATCTTTGAGAGCATCATACGATGTTTCTCACCACCTGAGATCTTTTGTACTGATTTTTCTTGCTGTTCACCATTAAAGAGCATGCGTCCTAAACAATTTCTTATCTCTGAAATATCACGTTTTGGATCATAACTTCTTAACCACTCATACAGAGTTCCATCTCCGGATATTTGATCTGCTGTATCTTGTGGAAAATAGCTAGATTCTATGGTAGCACCCCAATGCACCTCTCCTTTTATAGGCTTTAACTCTTGTACAATAATTTTACATAATGTGGATTTACCAACACCATTTGCACCGATTAAACCTATTTTTTCACCTGGTTCAATACGTATATTAATGTTTTTTAAAACTTCTAATTCGCCATAAGAATATGAAATATTTTTAATTAGTAAAGCCTCATCACCCATCTGTCTTTTTGCCTTAAAAACAATGCTTGGATCTCTTCTTGAAGATGGTTTAATCTCTTGAATGTTTAATTTGTCAAGTTGTTTTTGTCTTGAAGTAGCCTGTTTTGCCTTTGAAGCATTTGCACTAAAACGACGAACAAAAGCCTCTAAATCCTCTTTTTCTTTTAGTTTTTTTGTATTATCGGCTTCCATCTGTTTTGCTATCACATTTGCAGCAATATACCAGTCATCATAAGTACCAGTAAATTCACGAATTTTTTGATAATCAACATCTAATATATGCGTAACTACCGAGTTTAAAAAATGCCTATCATGTGATATTACAACTAATGTTCCCTCATGTCGTTTTAATTCATTCTCAAGCCAAGCAATTGTTTGCATGTCAAGATTATTTGTTGGTTCGTCTAAAAATAAAATATCTGGCTTTGGAAATAAAACTTGTGCTAATAAAACTTTAAATTTATCAGAACTTTGCAAATTTGCCATCAATGCATGATGCAAATCTACACTAATTCCAATATTTTCCAATATTTTAGCTATCTTTGTTTCATATTCATACGTTGGATCTTCTTCAACGCTAATAACTTCTAATTCTGCTAAACGATTATTAATTGCATCATCTTCAAAATCACCTGTTTCATATAATTTTTCTTTCTCTTTTATTGCATTATATAAACGCTTATTTCCATATAAAACAGCATCTATAACAGTATATTCTTCATAAGCAAATTGGTTTTGTCCAAGTACTCCAACTTTTAAACCAGAGCCGACTATAACCTCACCCTCATATTCATGATTATTACCACTTAAGATATTTAAAAATGTTGTTTTGCCAGCTCCATTAGCTCCTATTAAACCATATCTTTTATGACGATCTAATTTTATATTTATATTTTCAAATAAGATTCTATTACCAAATCTTTTTGTTAAATTGACAGTTCTTATCATATCTCTTCTCGTTTATTAGTTTTTTTGGTATTATATCTAAGAGTTAAGAAATATTTACTGATGTTTCACACTATTGGACTAAAGTCCCTACTAAAGCTACAAAACAAGCAAAGCGTTTGCATAACAACAAAAACAACACTGTTTTTTGAGAAGCAAGAGGATTTCACACAACCATTCAAAAAATCTGTGTCAATCGGGTACAATAACAAATATAATGTTTATCTATAATTTTCAAAGATTACTTAACCTTATAGGGATAACTCTATTTAAAAAACTCTGTATTGCGATAAAAGAGAATAAGCTAGAACAAATAAGAGAAGAAATAGCACTTCATATCTTAGCGTTTAGACAATATATGAGATATTTTTAACACTCAAAAACTATCAAAAAAAGATGAGAATTTAATGTTCATAATATCATTAAGGTGGAGTCTTTTCACACATGAAAAACATGATAACTTTACATCGTGGACTGAGTAAAAGTTTGAAGTTGAATTTAGTAGAAAATTATGCACCCATTTTTTTAGTTAAGTCTCATTTTCAATTAAGAATCCAGATTGAGAATTTTTTACCCTTAATACCGCCATTTTGCAACTGCCTATACGCTTCATCTATCTTTTTAGCAGTGATGGCTACATAGCTTTGTTTATCATATATATCTATTTTACCTATATTTTTACTTTCTACTTTTTTATCAGCGGTTAATGCACCCAATATATCGCCAGCGCGAAGTTTATTTTTTTTACCACCTTCTATGACTATGGTTATAAAAAGTGATTTCATTGAAAAGTTTGTATCTATTTTTAGTTTATTTATATCTTTAAACAAATGAGCCTCATCTTGATATTCATCGCTATTTTTGTCAGCCCTATATAATGTACATGCTAACCCTTTTTTACCAGCTCTTGCAGTTCTTCCAATTCTATGCGTATAAGTTTGTATATCTTGTGGCAAATCATAATTAATGACCATTGATAGCTCTTTTATATCTATCCCTCTAGCTGCTACGTCAGTTGCTACTAAAACCCTTGCGCTCTTATTTACAAACTGAATTAATGTATCGTCTCTTTGATATTGCTCTAAATCTCCATGCATAGCAAGGGCATCAACACCTTTTTTTTGAAGCCAAGATGCCAAAATGTCAGTTGTTATTTTTTGATTACAAAAAATTATTGTATTTTGAGGTTGATAATGGCTTAAAAGTATTAACAATGCATCGTTTTTATCTACATCAGTAATATCATAAAAATTTTGCGTAACATCATTAACTTCTTCTTGTGAAGCCGTTTGGACAGATACTGCATTTTTTTGAAACACAGAACTTATCTTTAAAATTTCATCTGAAAAAGTGGCAGAAAACAGTAATGTTTGCCTAGTTTGTGGTGTAAAATTTATAATTTTTTCAATATCTTCGCTAAAACCCATATCTAACATTTTATCAGCTTCATCTAAAACAATTATTTTAAGATTATTTAAAATAAGTATTTCTTTTTGCAAATGTTTTAAAATTCTTCCAGGTGTTGCTACAATGATATGAGCGCCATGTTTTAATGAATTAGTTTGTGGCCAAAAAGCGGTTCCGCCACACAAAGTTAAGATTTTAATATTGTGAGTTGTTCGTGCTAGTGTTCGTAATTCTTGTGCAACTTGATGTGCCAATTCACGAGTGGGACAAAGTACAATAGATTGCACACTAAATTGCTTAACATTTAATTTTGTAAGTAGCCCTATACCAAAAGCCGCAGTTTTGCCACTTCCTGTTTTAGCTTGTGCTATCACATCTTTGTTATCTAAAATAATTGGCAAGCTGACAGCTTGTATAGGAGTCATCTTGTAATATCCAATTTGTTTCAGATTTTTTAATAAACTCTCAGATATATTTAAGCTTGAAAAATTTGTCTCTTGCATGTAAAAATCTTTTTAATGGCGTAAAAAAAGAAAATAAAGCAACGCCCAAAGTGCAGTAACAATCAGTGCTATAATGGTTAATACGACAGCGATACGCAAAATTAAAAAAAATAAAATTTTTATTACTTTCATTGTTTTTCTTTTTTTACGTAATAATACTATAATAAATCATAAACTTGAGCTTATTTAGACACTAAGGATAAAATATGGGCGATAATGCAGTAAAAATAAAAAATTCTCTTAGAGTAAAATATATTAGAATTTTACAAAGATTTTTAAAAAGTGTTGTAGCTTATCTGTCCAAAACAGAAAAGGTGACATATGAACATTTTATTAAAAAAATAGATAATAATTTAAGATATTTAAAAAAAACACAAGAAATAAAGCTTTATAAAGGTGAATTTAGTGAGCTTGAAGCATTAGTCAAACTAATTATTTCATATAAATCTATACCTACAAATATTAATGAGATTAAAGATGAAATTTTATATAGAGCAAATCATTTAGAAAAAAGTAAAAATATAAAAAAATATAAAAAAGATAAACATAAAAACTCCAAATTTAAAGATTGGTAGCTACTTTTTATTACCTTTTTTATATAAAAGTGGTGAATAAATAATAGCTAGAAGTCTAAATAAGAAAAAGATGAAGATAATTAAAACTAAAAATAGTATTTTTTTATGATTCATATGCGATTGCGTAATTAAAATAACAACGTCTCTTATTAAAAATACAATAAATACATCAATAATAAATCGCAGACTTAGTTTATTTTTTTCAATGAAATCTGAAATCATTTTCACCACCTCTAAAATAACAATGAACTCTAAAAGCAATATAATGGCATGATGAAAATCTATACCTTTTGACAAAATAATAACAAATATTATAATGCCAGCAATAAGCTGATACTGTTTTTGTAAAAACTCTTTCATGATGAAATTATAAATATAAAAGATTACAAAATGATTACTTATTGACCTTACACGAATATTTATTAATAAAAAATAAGTTACAATATAGAAAATTATAAGTAAGAGGAGATGGTTGTGAAAAAGATAATTTTATTATTGATGATTGGAATCGGTATTTTATATGCTAGTAATAGTGAAAAATTTATTAGTGCATGCAAAGCTGGTAATTTAGCACAGGTGAAATATCTTGTAAATCATGGTATCAATCCAAATACTACTGATGATGAGGGAGATAGTGGAATCACTCGCGCTGGTATTAGTAATCATTTAGATATTATTAAATATTTAGTTTCAAAAGGTGTTAGCATAACTTCTAAAGATGAAAACGGAGACACCGCACTTATGGCAGCAGCTGGTTATGGTCAATTAAAAATTGTAAAATATCTAATAGCACATGGAGCATATATTGACGCAAAAGATAAGAACGGTGACACCGCTATGATTAATGCCGCGGGATATGGATATTTACATACAGTTATATACTTAATCGATCACGGTGCAGATATACATGCAAAGGACGCTAATGGTGTAACAGCACTGATGGGTGTTGCTAATAGTGGTCATCAAAATTTAAAATTAATTAAATATTTAATTGTCAAAGGTGCGAAAATTAATGCTCAAGACAATCGTGGTCAAACATCATTGATGGGTGCTTCGAGTTTGGGTAAATTAGATGTAGTAAAATATTTAGTGGCACATCATGCAAATCGCAATATGAAAAATAAAAAGGGCTTAACAGCACAAGAAATAGCAAAACAAATGTACCAGTTTGATGTTTACAATTATTTAAAGAGTACCCCTTAAGGACAGATAAAAACCTATTGTTTCTCAAAAAATAGCGTTTCTTTTGACTAGGTACTTAAGAGGATATGAAGAAATTGAGTATCTATCTACTTAATAAAATTTTAACGGATATTGAGACTTTTTCAAATAATATTAGCAACGATATGTGAGAACTAAAAGATTATTAACTATATAAAAGCTGGTGACTCCAAGGGGATTTGAACCCCTATGGCAAGGATGAAAACCTTGAATCCTAACCATTAGATGATGGAGTCAGCAGTGGTGTCCCGTGTTGGATTTGAACCAACGGCCACATCATTAAAAGTGACGTGCTCTACCAGCTGAGCTAACGAGACAAAAATTCCAATTTTACTATTAAGAACATCTATTTGGAGGTGCAATTATAGTAAAACTTTTTTATAATGTCAATAAAATAGTGAGTTTATTATTTATTTACCCTGCTTTGTTATAGTTTTGGTATTTATTTAGTGTAAAGGTGCAAAATGATTTCAAAAATCCAAGAGATTAAAAATGAGGTAAGTAAGATAGTTATCGGACAAGAAAAAATGATAAATGGTTTGTTAATCGGCTTGCTCTGCGAGGGACATGTTTTGATTGAGGGTGTACCAGGTCTTGCAAAAACAACAACAGTAAAAGCACTTTCACAGAGCTTGGGACTTGATTTTAAGCGCGTACAGTTTACTCCTGATCTTTTACCATCAGATATACTTGGTGCTCAAATTTATGATCCACAAGAAAATGCTTTTAAGATAAAACATGGTCCGATTTTTACAAACTTATTATTAGCAGATGAGATTAATCGTGCACCCGCAAAGGTACAATCTGCTTTGCTTGAAGTTATGCAAGAAAGACAAGTAACAATCGGCGAACGTAGCTTTAAACTAGATATGCCATTTTTTGTTATGGCTACACAAAATCCAGTGGAACAAGAAGGGGTTTATCAACTCCCAGAAGCACAGCTAGATAGGTTTATGTTAAAGTTAAATGTTGATTATAATACAAAAAAGGAAGAGCTAGAAATTGCTCGTAGAATCTCAAATAATAAATATGAGCCAATTCAAGCTGTTGCAAATAAGAACGATTTAATTTTACTAAAACAAGCTGTTAAAAATATACATATAGATGATGAAGTGCAAAAATATATTATTAATATTGTTGATGCGTCACGCAACCCTTTAAAGTATGGATTAGATGAAAAAATAGCAAATTATATACAATTTGGTGCGAGCCCACGTGTAAGTATTGATATGTTTAAAGCTGTTAAAGCCATGGCATTTTTACGAGGTAAGGATTTTGTAACGCCTGTTGATGTTGCGTATATCTTAAAAGAGGTGATGCAACATCGTTTGATTTTAACCTTTGAAGCACAGGCACAAGATATAATGGGTGATTTCATCATTGATAAGCTTTTAGATGCAGTTATAATTCCTTAAGAATATTTAATGAGCAAACTTAAAAAAATATTGATTCGTGCAAAACGTCAAGTTTTTAGTGAAATAGCTGGTAATAATCCATCTATTTTTAATGGAGAAGGGTACGATTTTGTAGGATTACGTGAATATATGGCAGGCGACGATATTCGCTATATTGATTGGATAGTAACTGCAAAAATGAAAACACCATATATCAAAATATTTAAAGAAGAACGAGAATTAAATGTTGTAATAGCTACTATGTTAAATGGAAGTGTTTATTTTGGTTCGAAAGTTTTTAAACAAGATATCATGGCTGAAATAGTGGCTTTACTTGGTTTCTCAATTATCAAAAATGGTGATATTTTAAATAATTATATATTTGCAGACGATATGAAATTATCATATAAACCGACAAAAAAAATTAGTTTTGTTCAAAAAATTGTTAGCGATATCTTAGATTTTAATTCACTAAACAAACAGGCGAATTACGAACTAATGGCAGATATTTTATATAAACGAATTAAAAAACGCTCTTTAATAATTTTGATTGCTGATTTTTTTGATGATATAGATTTTAAAATCTTAGCAAAAAAGCATGAGGTTGTGGCACTAATTGTTAGAGATAAACTAGAAGAAAATCCTCCAGATATCGGACTAGTATCATTATCAGACCCGGAAACTGGTGAGATTTTACAAAGTGAATTTAACAAATCAAGTATAAAAAATTATTCTAATAAGCTACACAAACATGATAAAAAAATATTTGAAATTTTTCAAAAAAGTGGTATTAGATTTACAAAAATATATACAGATGATATAGTTGGTGTCAAATTAAGGAGAATTTTCGGATGAATGGGAGCAACATTAAATTAAAAGATATAAAACCTCTCATCATGATAAACAATTATGAGCTTTATTATTTAATTGCATTATCAATTATTGTGATTATAATACTAATTATAAGTTTGTATTTTATTTATAGATGGTATAAAAATAAAAATCGTTTCAATTTAAGGCAAAATAATTTTCAAAAATTAAAACAGATAAAATTTGATAATTCAAAAAAAGCAGCTTATGATATAACTAAATATGGATTTATATTTAAAAATGATGCGCCAAGAAATGGTGAGATGTATGAAAATTTGATACAGCGATTAAATCAGTATAAATATAAAGCTAAAGTAGAAAATATTGATGATGAAACAAAAAGTTACTTTGAACTGTATAAGGATATGATAGATGTTTAACGGTATCTATTTTGAATATCCGATATTTGGTATAATTCTTTTACTATTTATTATTTGTGCCATTTTTTGCAAAATGCGATTATCATCATTTTATTTTCCTCATACATCACAATTTTCAAAATATATTTCTAAAAAATCAAAAACTCTTATCATATTAAAATGGTTGTCGATTATTATGTTGATTTTAGCTTTCATGTCTCCTGTTAAAAATAAGCCTTTTATCATACAACCAAGAAAAGGTATTGATATCGCACTCATTTTAGATGCATCTGGTTCCATGAATAATATAGGATTTGATAGATATAACTTAAATGCAACAAAATTTGATGTAGTAAAAGCGATTGTGAATAGATTTATCTCTAAAAGAGGACATGACAATATTGGTATAGTGGTTTTTGGAACATATTCATTTATCGCTTCACCTTTAACTTATGATAAAAATATGTTATATCAAATCGTTTCAAAAATGCATGTCGCAATTGCAGGTATTCATACAGCACTTTATGACTCTTTAGCTCAAAGTATTAAGCTATTAAAAAATTCTCATGCAAAAACGAAAATCGCTATTTTAATGACAGATGGATACAACACACCACAAGCCACAAAAATACCTTTACATGTAGCTTTAAAGATGCTAAATCAGTATCATATAAAAGTTTATACCATAGGCATAGGTAATAGTTTTGATAGAGTTTTATTGCAACATATTGCGACTTATACCCATGCAAAAATGTTTAGTGCTAAAAATGCTTTGCAATTGCAACATATCTATAATCAAATAAATAAATTAGAAAAATCAAATATAAGAAGTCAAAATTTTACAATTAAACAATACTACTTCTTTTATCCACTGTTTATAGGGCTTTTAGCTCTTGTTTTATATGTTCTCGTTATGAATAAAAGGGAAAATGTATGAGTTTTTTACACCCACAATTTTTATATTACATGATAATTCCTTTGATTATTTTATTTGCATTCATACTCACACAACGTAGCAAACAGATGAAATTTTTTTCTGATGAAGTTTTAAAACGTCTTAGTATTCGTGATAAATATTTATCTATCCGCTCTAGAAATATATTATATTTTTTTATATTTTTCTTTTTAATTATTACTTTAGCGCAACCTGTGATACCAGATGGCAAAGTAAGAGTTCAAACTAGAGGGGCTAATGTGATACTTGCGCTTGATACCTCTGTTTTTATGCAAGCAAAAGATTTATATCCAAATAGATTGCAAGTAGCAAAACATAAAATGTTAGAATTTATTAAGTTGTTTCATAGCAATAAAATCGGTATTATTACATTTGCTAAAAATAGTTTTTTAGTTTCTCCGCTTAGTTTTGACCACAAGGGAGTATCTTTTTTACTAAAAAGACTTCAACCAACATTAATCATACAATCTGGTGCTAATTTTGGACAATTACTATACTCTATAAATCAAATGATTAAAAGCAAAACGAAAAAGTATCTTGTCATTTTTACAGATGGTGGAGTACAAAAGAGTTTTACTGATGAGATACAATATGCAAAGAAACATAATATTATAGTTTTTGTTTTAGGGATTGGTACGAAAAAAGGCATCGCTGTACCTACGAAAAATGGTTTTTTAACACATAATGGAGATATTGTTATTTCAAAATTAAATCAAAATATCGTTAGTTTAGCAACACACACGGGAGGTATCTACATTCATGGCGTGCTTTCAAATGCAGATGTTAAACGTTTAGTTAATGAAATAAACATTATGACAAGAGGAGATGTTTTAAAAGCACATATGGTAGTGCATTATATTGCATTGTTTTATTTTCCGTTGGCATTTGCACTTTTATTGCTATTGATAGCTATGAGTTCAATACGTAACATAAGAAAAATAGATAAAGTTATATATCTTGCTTTAATCAGTTTATTTTTACATGCAATGCCACTAAAAGCTGGAATTTTGGATTTTAGAACTCTTCATGATGCAAATACAGCATACCAAGAACATAAATATGCCACAAGCAGTAAACTCTTTAAAAAATATTATCAAAACAATCATAGTAATGAGGTTAAATATGATTTTGCAAATGCACTGTATAAAAATAAACAATACAATCTTGCAATAAAAGAGTATAAAAAATCATCTTTTCACAATAAAACAAAAGAAGCAAATCTTTTATATAATCTAGCCAATGCTTATGCAAAAAAAATAAATACAAAATCTTTACAACATGCATTAAAGTTTTATCAAAAATCTTTAAAATTACATAAAAGTCCAGATACGGTTTATAATATAAAAGTTGTAAAAAATCTTTTAAAACAAAAAAAGAGGCGTTCTCATCCGAAACAGAATAAGCAGAATAAGCAGAATAAACAGAATAAACAGAATAAGCAAAAGCAAAAGCAAAAGCAAAAGCAAAATAAAACTCAGCAAAATAAAATAAAACAACAAAGTATAAATCATAATAAGAAAGGGCATAAAAATATTAAAAAACAGCCATTAGTCATAAAAAAACAACAAAAAAAACAGCCAAATCAGCAAAAAATGATAAAAAAACATGTACAAAAAGCATCAAGTAAACTACCTATTAAAAACAAAATAAGTAAAAAAAATATAAAACGGTGGCTAAAACAGATAGAGCCTATGGTGCCAACGTATGTGTATAAAATGAAGCAGATAAAAACCAATATGGAGGATTATAGTGATAAATCTTGGTAAAAAATTATTACTTTTAATATTAGGATTAAATTTATACGCTAATATGTTTAGTAGTGGCGTTAATAAAGATTATGTAGCACGTGGAGATAGCGTTGCCTTTCATATAAGAGTTAGCTCTAGTAACATAAAAATACCAGCCATAACAACACTTTGTGGATACCTTGTAAATGGCACTTCTATGCAAACAAGCATTAGCGATATTAATGGAAATTATCAACAAAGTAAAACATATATTTATAGTTTTAATCCTCAAAAATCTTGCATTATCAAAGCAATTGCTTTAAGCATTAATGGTAAAATCTTGCAAACAAAACCTATTAAAATAACAGTTCACAAATTAGTTGCAAATTCAAATAATGATTTTTCGGTAAATTATACTATTTCAAAAAAAATCTTATATACAGCAGAGCCGTTTATCCTTACTTTAAAAACAAAGCTAAGACGTGGTTTAGATGTTGTAAATTCAAACTTTATACCATCTGATTTAAAAAATAATTTCTGGATTCTAAAGAAAAAGCAGATAAAAACATATATAAATGGAGATTATATAGATGGAGGAGTTATTTATTTATTAAGTGCTAGAAAATCAGGATTAGTTACGATTGCACCAGCTAAAATAAGCTTAGCAACACAAAATAATAATTTTAATAGTTTTTTTCCTACACAATTAAATTGGAAACAGTATATCTCTAATGCTTTGCATGTAAACATTAATCCTCTTCCGCAAGGCGTTAATTTAGCTGGGGATATGAAGCTCTCTATCTCTGTTAATAAATTAAAAGTATTAGCAAATACTCCTGTTAATGCTACTATAAAAATTA
Source organism: uncultured Campylobacterales bacterium (assembly GCA_964474335.1). Taxonomy (GTDB): domain Bacteria; phylum Campylobacterota; class Campylobacteria; order Campylobacterales; family Sulfurimonadaceae; genus Hydrocurvibacter. The sequence goes on along the minus strand of CAYYRS010000004.1, from coordinate 82,888 downwards.
GCGGTAAAGGAGATTTGACTCAAGTCCCATCGTTTAAATTAAATATCCCAAAAATTGCTATCTTTTCAAAAAATGCTAAAGTTACATATAATTTAACACCTAGTGGATATCAAGAAGTTTATACAAAAAAAATTACATTTGTAGCTGATAATAATTTTACAATTCCATCTTTAAAGTTAAAATATTTTAATACTAACTCTAAAAATGTTGTAACGCTCAAAACAAAACCAATTAAAATCACAGTAGTAGGTGGCTTTGTTGCAATTCATAAAAAATTACAAGTTATATCAGCACCAAAAACCACAAAAATGGTCAAACAAACATCGCAAACTTCCTATTTTTATCTTATTGTTGCCTTTATTGTTGGTTTAATTGTTGGTTCTTTGAGTATATTTTTATTATCTTTAAGAGGTAAGAAAACTAAAGAAAAAAATGTTTCATTAAACGATACAAGAGCAATTATCACAAAATTAATAAAATATAAAGATGATAAAGAGGTTAGTCAAATGATAGATGAGCTAGAAAAAAAGCTATACACCTCACAAGATATTATAATAGATATGAAAAAGCTAAAAGCTCTTAAAAAAAGATATAAATTTTAGAGGTATTTTTTATTGAAAAATATCATATAAAGAATTTGCATTTTGCATCTCTTTATACAAATCTTGCCAATTTTCCTCTTTTATATATTTTTTCATTTTATGAAGTTCAGCTTCAAATAGTTCTACAGCTTCTAAAATATTAGTTTTATTTTGTTTAAAAATATCCCCCCACATATCAGGTGAACTTTTTGCAAGACGACTCATTGACCTAAATCCACCAGCAGCTAATGTTAAAATATTATCATGATTTTCCTGCTTTATGACGGTGTTTGCCAACGAATATGAAATAACATGTGGCATATGGCTGATAAGTGCAGCATGCCTATCGTGTTCTTTTGCCGACATATATGTAATTTTCATATGCAGTGCAGAAAATAATTTAATAGCAGCTCTTTGTTGTAGTTTCGCACTATCATTAAAATCGCATAAAACGACTATTTTATCATTATATAAGTTATTTATAGCAGCTGATGGACCAAAAAATTCTGTACCTGTCATAGGGTGTGCTGCGATATAATTTTTTCGTATTATTTTAGGAGTTTGTAAAATAATTTTCTCTTTTGTGCCACCAAAATCTATAATAGTTGTATCATCACTAATATCTTGCAGAGTATTTAAAATATTAATTATTGCATCAACTGGTACTGCTAGTATAATAAGATTGCATTTTTTTATCTCATTAAAGCTTACAATATTTTGTATAAGAGATAGCGATAGTGCCTCGTTTTCATGTTTTTTGTTGTGATCTAGTCCAATAATTTTCGTAACAAAAGAGATGTTTTTTAAGCTAAGAGCCAAAGAACCGCCCATTAATCCAAGACCTATTATACCAACTGTCATCATATCTTCTTTTTTTAATCAAATAATACAAAGAAATTGCTTGAATTTACGTAATATTAATAAGTTTATGTGTAAAATCTAATATCATTTTATAAAATTTAGGATATAGATGAGATTATTTTTCTTAACATTCACGCTTTTAATGAGTCTTGGCTTATATGCTCAAATTGTAAAAACTATTAATTTTGATGGTTTGTTTCATATATCAAAAATTGTTGCACGCAGTATGATAGATATTAAACCTGGCAATACTTTAGATTTAATGAAAATTGATAAAAGTATTAAAATCTATTTTAAACAAGGGTATTTTGAAAATATCTGGGTAACTGACAAGCATGGCGATCTAACTTTTCATTTCAAAGAAAAACCTATTATTTCAAAAGTAACATTAGTTGGATATAAAGAAGATGATAAAGATTTTTTAAAAAATACAGTTAAGATAAAACGCGGAAGCATGTATGATTTAAAACAGATTAAAGCCGCAAAAAAACGAATTATTGAGTATTTAAATAAAAAGGGTAAGATAGATACCGTAATAGAGGTGAAAAAAAAGATAGAAAAAAATGGTAGTTTGCATATTACTTTTATGATAAACAAGGGTCATGAAATTATTATCAATAAGATTAGTTATAGTGGTTTAAAAGCATTTGAGCCATCAACATTTGATGATACTATTGCAAATAAACAGCATCAATTTATGGGATGGTTTTGGGGTAGAAATAGTGGTGAATTAAAATTAAATCAACTACAATATGATCCTTTGCGTATACGAGATTTTTATATGCAACATGGCTATTTAAATGCCATGGTGTATCCTCCACTTACAAGAATTAATTTTAATAATTATACAGCTAATATGAGTTATCAAATTAAAGAAGGTAAGCAGTTTCTTGTTAAAAAAATTCAAATTTATGAAACCACCAATGTTACAAAACCAATTTTATTGCGTAAAGCGATTCATATGAAAGTTGGTAAATATTTTGATATAAAAACATTTAGAGCTGATGCTAAACGAATCAAAACAATTGTTGCGAACAAAGGATATGCGTTTGTAAATGTTGTACCAGATTTAAGACAAAATAAAAAAAATAATACTGTTGCTGTAACATATAAAATTATACCAGGAGATAAGGTTTATATCAGAAACGTTATTATAAGTGGCAATAATAGTACTTTAGATAGAGTAATTAGGCGTGAACTTTATCTAGGTCCGGGAGATCTCTTTTCCTTAACTGATTTAAAAGATTCTAAAAATTCACTTGGTAGATTAGGATTTTTTAGTACATCAACGATTGAGGAGCATAGAATCTCAGCTCATAGCATGGATTTAGTAGTTATGGTAAAAGAGGAGCCAACTGGAAATATCCAAATTGGTGGCGGATATGGAACCTATGGAGGTATACTTTTAAGTATAGCTGTAAATGATAGAGATCTTTGGGGTTCTGGAATAAATGTGGGAGTGCAATTAAATAAATCTCAAAGAACACATAATTATTCCTTTTCTATCTCAAATCCGCATCTAAATGATAGCGATTATAGTGGTAATTTTTCAATTTTTACATCTGGAACAGATTATTTTAATTATAGCGTCCAAAGTGATGGGCTTACCGTTGGAATAGGACACCGTTTTACACGCCATATTAATGGGTATATAGGGTATGGATACTCAAATAATAGTTATAGCAACGTTAGCTCAACAAGCTACCCAACATCTGGATATTTTTTCACAAGTTATGCAAAAAGTTCAGTCACCATGAGCGCGTCTTTTAATGATACAGATAATTATTATCTACCTCGTTCTGGTATTATTGCTAGTGAGAGCGTACAAAAGGCAGGGCTCGGTGCTGATGCAAATTTTATTAAAAGTCAGACAGTTTTTAATAAATATTATGGTTTAAAAAGCTTGATTGGCTATGATGCCATTTTTAGATATAAATCTAAATTTAATTATGCAGTAAGTACTGGCTATTTACCAATAGCAGAAAAATACTATATCGGTGGAATTGGAAGTGTTTTAGGGTATCAAGCGTATTCGTTATCTCCAACAATAACTAATTCAAATGGACAAATTATAAGAGTGGGAGGTAGACAAAGCTTTACGAATGCTGCTGAGATTAGTTTTGCTTTAATTAAAAAGGCAAAAATGAGACTTGTTACCTTTGTTAATTGGGGTTTTATCGGAGATTCATCTTTAACTAAGATATCACGAGGTGGATATGGTGTTGGAATTGAGTGGTTTTCACCAGTTGGACCAGTTGAGCTAATGTTTGCAAATCCGCTAAACTCTAAAGCAGGTGATAATGTATCTCATTTTGCATTTACTATGGGACAGAAATTTTAACAGAGAAATTATCTGGATATTCTAATTTCATAAGCGAATCTTTTACAAGATATAAATCATCTTGTGAGCTTATATGTAAGCATTTATCTTTAAAAGTAATATTATAAGTTAATTTTTTTGGTCTATGAGATAATAATGCTGTTGAAATTGATATAATAGAGCTTAAAATTTCAACTGTTTTACTATCTGGTAAAACTATTTTATATGTTTGTAGATGAGATTTTGTAGGCGATTTTTTTTTAACAAATTTAACAAGAGTGGCTATAAGTATAATTTCTTCATGTGAAAAACCGTATTTCAAGCTATTTTGAATAAGATAATAACTATGTTGATGTGAAGCATAAAAGTTTATAGCTGAACCAATGGGTGATAGTTTTGCTGCTATTATGAGTGCTGTTTGGTATTTATCATTTATATTATAATCTTGATAGATGAGTTTAAAAATTTTTCTTGATAGATATGCTAGTTGATTTGAAAACTGTTTTTCAATAAGCATAGTATCTATTAAAAATCTAACTGATGGATTGTAATTATCTGGGAATCTATAATTTTGATGTCTTAATAAATCACTTAAATATACTCCTTCACGCACACCCACTCCACTTACTGTTAGCGTAGTGAGTGTATATATTTTTAAAAGCAAACGCTCTATTATTAAAGCGCCGGGCTTAATGGTGTCATAGCGTTGAGATTTGATGCCAAGTATATTTAACTCTTTAGTCGTTGCATGTAAAATTCTTTTTATTATTTTTTCAAGCTCTTTTGTTGCAAAAGTAAATCCATGTAAAATATCTAATGGATACTCCTTAGTTTTTAAAACAGCTTTAGAGATACTACGAAAGGTACCACCAACACCAATAAGTTCTTTTACATGCACAAGCGGTAAATTTTCCAATTGCTCATCTATATACTTTTTTGCACCCTCTATATCACCACAATCAAAATAAAGCTCTTTTATTCTAACTGTTCCTAGTGGCAAAGATATACTATTTTTAATTTGTTTATCTATTATATATGAAAATTCAGTCGAGCCACCGCCAATATCTACGACCATGGCCTCTTTAGGTGGTAAAAGATTTAAGCAGGCTCTAGCACTATACATAGCCTCTTTAACCCCATTAATAACTTTGATATTTAAACCTAGTTTATCTCGAATTTGTTTAATAAAAATTTGCCTATTTGGTGCGTCGCGTAAAGCAGAGGTAGCCACACATAAAATTTTACGAGCTTTAAAAGAGGATGCAATTGATAAAAAATTATCTAAAACTTTAGATGTGCGCTTCATAGCATCATCTTGCAAAAAACCATTATGTTTATATGCATTTTGGGGCAATCTTACCCGACTTGTTGTTTCATGTATAAGATGAAAAGCAAAACGACTACTTTTTTCATACACTACCAATCTTGCTGAATTAGAACCAATATCTATAACAGCTGTAATTTTTGCCAAACTATTCTTCTTTTAATAGATGTTCATGTTTAAATTTTAATTCTGCTATAGTTTCAACATTATCTTTATCTAAAACTATACAATCAACTGGACATACAGCAATACACGCTGGCTCATCATAAATCTTTACACATTCAGTACACTTATCAGGGTCGATATAATAAAGAGGATCTCCCTCTTCAATTGCAAAAGTAGGACATTCTTCTCTGCAAGCATCGCAAGCGATGCACTCATCATTTATCAGTAAAGCCATTAAAATACCTTATAGTTTATTCTGAGATGATTTATATCAAAATAAAGCTTTAATTTGTTTTAAACTGCCTTGATAATACCAATCCCCACTAAAAATTAGCTACCTAGAGTTTTTAGATGTGTCCTTAAATTTCACAACTTAGTTTTGATGAGAAAAATAGTTGCGCTTTAGTACCTGAAATTCCATCATCTCTATTGGTTAATTTTATATGCGCTCCTAATGCACCTGCTGCACTTTTTGCTAAGAACAAACCAAGACCAACACCTTTTTTATCTCCTTGACGTTTAAATGGTGCAAAAAGATCAATATTTGTATCTATTCCACAACCCTCATCTAATACCTCAATAACCAAAGAGGAATTATAATCTTGATAGCTACTAATTTTAATAGTTTTGTGAGCAGGAGTAAATTTTATAGCATTTTGTAGAAAATTTTGTATAATTTGATTGAGTAGCGCAACTTGAATAGTTATAATGAAAGAGGCAGGACGTAGATTTGTGACGAGTATTTTTTGCTCACTTTTTGCTAAAAGACGAAAATCATCTGCTTTATTTTGCAAGACTTTGATAATATCAGTCGTAACTGGTTTTTCAAGTTGTGCACCCTCTTGTCTACCGATATTTAAAATATTTGAAACAATAATATTCATGTCATCAATAGTTTGATTTGTAACTTTTAATGCCTCTATATATTCTTGTGGTGTACGTTTCTTAATGAGTGTTACTTGATTTTTTAGTTTAATGACTGCTAATGGAGTTTTAAGCTCATGCGCAGTTCCAATAAAAAGTTCCTTTTGATATTTTATAAAATTTTGCATCCTGTTTATTAAATGATTAATAGTTTCACCCAACTCTTCAAATTCTTGCGGAATTTTATCTATATTTAAAGGTTCTATTAAATGATCGTTCATATTAGCTAGTTTTTTTGTGAGAATGGTAATTGGGTATATTAACATTTTTGATAATGTAACTGTATAGAGCAAAATTAAAATTAAACCAAATAAATTTATAAAAAAGATAGATTGAAATATATTATTTAATAAATTAGCTGTTGGAGTTATATTTTTTGTAATTTTTAAGTATCCAAAATCTTTTAAATGAAATGGATAAAGAAGAGTGAGATAATCTTGACCATTGATTGTACTTTGATATAAATTTATATCATTTAACTGATGTTTTAGATGCACAAGTGTGACGGAAATATCTCTAAAAATATTATTATTTTGCATCTGTGTGCTATATAACGATTTATAAGATGTGATGTTTTGTGCAATAGTTACAAGTTCAATTTTTTTTTCATGATAAATTGAATTTTTTATGTAAACATATATAAATGATGTAAGGAGAAACATTAAGGTAAGCGAAGCTAAAAAAAGTTGAATAAAAAATCTTTTATGAATACTATTTTTATCGTTCATTTTATATCCTGATTGCTTTAGGGCACCTTCAAAGAGTCTTAATGACTCTTTGAAAAAGATTTAGTTTACATCTTTTGGAAAACAAAATCTATAACCACGACGTCGAACTGTTTCAATAGTTGTAATACCGAGAGGTTTATCCATTTTTTGACGAATTTGATTGATAGCTACTTCTATAACATTTGGAGTAACAAGTTCTGGCTCTTCCCAGATCGCATCAAGGAGTTGTTCTTTTGATACTATTTGATCGCGATGACGTGCTAAATGTGTTAAAACTTCAAAAGGTTTACCTTTTAATTCAATCTCTTTTTCTTTATAGATAATTTTTTCCTCTTCAGGATTGATTGTTAAATCATCTATTTCTATAATATTACTCCCACCAAAACGAAGTCTAGCTTCAATGCGAGCAATTAAGACTTCAAAATCAAATGGCTTTTTGATATAATCATCAGCACCACTTCTTAGAGCTTCTATCTCGCTTTCATTATCATCTCTAGCTGAAACAACAACAACAACGGTTTTTGGAGTTTTTAATTTAATATCTCCGATAATATCAACTGAATTACCATCTGGAAGCATCCAATCCATTAAAACTAAATCGTAATTACGAATATCAAGATAATATTCACCATCTTTTAATGTTTCAACTACATCACTTTGGTAGCCAAACTCTTTTAACCCTTCGGCTAACATTTTATTTAGAGTTACCTCATCTTCTATAATAAGAATACGCATATTTTTATGTCCTGTCGGTAAAAAATTTTATGAAATGATAGCATACTTTTAGAAAATTTTAAAGTTATTTTCAATTTTTTTTAAAATTTCTCTAATTATTTTTTAAGAAAAGATATTAGTGTGAGAAACAGCAACGGTACAATTTGACATAATAGATGGTTTTGTGATTTTTATATATAACTCTTTTGTATCTACAAATTGCTGTTTTATGAGTTCAAATAACGATAAAAGAGCATCTTCTAGGAGTTTAAATTTTTTTGAAATAATATATTCTTGTATCATATCAACCAAAATAGTGTAATTAATATAACTATCTTTATAATTATAAGTAAGAGTGAGGTCAATGATGACCAACTGTTCTTGTTCTCTCTCAAAATCCAAAATGCCTATAATACAAGAAAAAAATAACTGCTTTATATGTATTGTCATGAGACTATTTTTTTCTCTTTACCTGTTAAGAGTCTTATGATATTTGGTATATGTTTATAAACAATTATAATCATGATTAAAATAATTGGAGCATGCGCCATCTGTGGATGTATAATAAAGCTGCTAATTAAAAGCACTGCAAGTGCTGTTAATGATGAGAGAGAGGAGATTTTAACAAATTTTGCCATCAAAAACCATGTCGTAAGGGCAATTATAGTTTCGATTGGAAGCATGACAAATAAGACTCCAGCACCTGTTGCCACACCTTTGCCACCTTGAAAATTTAAATATGGACTAAAACAGTGTCCAAGAACAGATAAAACAGCTATACCCCAAAATGTAGAATCTGTTAAGCCAACAAAATATGCAATGATAATAATAATAGCACCTTTTAAAGCATCTAATACAAGTGTCGCTATACTTAATTTTTTTGCTAATTGTGGATTAGATTCTTTTACAACACGAAGCACATTGGTTGCACCTATGCTTTTTGAACCGCTTTTTTTAATGTCTATTTTTGCAAACCATTTAGCTAATAGCAACCCAAAAGGAATACCACCTACTAAATATGCCACTATAAAAAATTGACCATTAATGTTAGTAACAAAATCCATCATTCTTAAATCCTAATATTGAAGACAAAATGATACAAGCTTTTTTATTAATATTTGATATAATACCTCTAATAACCCTAGATAGTTGAGACTGTCTAAGGTTTTTAAAGGTACCCTTAACAAATTTTTAGGATATTAGATTATGAAATTTACTAATGATGAGCTAAAAGCTAAGATACTTGAGTTAAAAAAAGATTTACATGTAACGATTGTTGCGCACTATTATCAAAGAGATGAGGTGTTTGATATCGCAGATATAACTGGTGATTCATTAGAATTAGCTCGCAAAACCGAGAAAGATGATAATGAATTTGTACTGTTTTGTGGCGTAGGCTTTATGGGACAAAGTGTTAAAGTTTTAACACCAAGTAAACGTGTTGTTATGCCAAAAATTGCATGTTGTGCAATGGCTAGAATGATAGATACGCTTTATTTTGATGAATCTGTTGAATTTTTACAAAAATATGGAATTAAAGAGCAAGATATTTTACCAATTACCTATATAAATTCTAGTGCAGAAGTCAAAGCAAAGGTTGCGCAGATGAGTGGAATGGTCTGCACAAGTGCAAATGCAAAGGTAATCATTGAAAAAGCTTTGCAAAATGATAAAAAGATACTATTTGTACCAGATAGATGCTTAGGTCAAAATATAGCTAATATGATGGGACTAAAATCTTGTGTGATAGGCGATGAAGTTGATCCAAATGAAGTAGATATTGTTTGCTATAACGGCTTTTGTTCTGTTCATCAACTCTTTAGTGTGGAAGATATAGAATTTTATCGTAAAAAATATCCAGGAATCTTAATAGCTGTACATCCAGAATGTGATCCAACAATATGCCAAAAAGCGGATTTTGTAGGCTCCACTTCTCAGCTTATAAAATATATCACCTCTTTACCAAAAGAGCAAAAAGTAGCTGTTGGAACTGAATTTAACATGGTTAATCGATTGCGAGAAAAAAATACATATATTCTCTCTTCTACTAAGCCTGAATGTCCGACTATGAATGAAACTACTTTAGAAGATGTGTATTTGACTTTAAAAGCAATAGAAGATAAAAATCCAATAAATGAGATTTTTGTAGATGAAGATGTGCAAAAATGGGCAAAAATTGCACTTGATAGGATGATGGCATTATGATAGAGGAGTTTGTTAAGGCTGTTTTAGCCGAGGATGTTGGTCGCGGTGATTTGTACTCTTTAATAGAGCCAGCAGTTGTAGCTAGCGCCACTATTGTTGCAAAAAGTAGTGGAGTAGTAGCTGGTAGAAAATATGTAGATGTGTTAGCTAAATTAAAAAAATTTGATATCCTTTGGTTAAAAAGTGACGCAGATGAGTTTAAAAAAGGCGATATAATAGCAAAGCTCTCAGCTACTTCGCATGTGTTACTTCAAGTCGAGAGAAGCGTACTTAACATGCTTTTACATGCGAGCTCCATTGCTACTTTAACGGCAAAATATGTAAAATTGTTACATCAATATAATGTAAAACTCTTAGATACAAGAAAAACACGTCCCATGCTTAGGAGTTTTGAAAAATATGCAACAAGAATAGGTGGTGCAACAAACCATAGAATGGGACTTGATGATTGCTTGATGTTAAAAGATACACATTTAAAAACTATTAAAAATTTAGATGAATATATAAAAAATGCTAGAATAAAGATACCCTTTACATGTAAAATAGAGATTGAAGCAGAAAATTTTTATATGGCAAAAAAAGCTATGATAGTGGGCGCTGATATTGTTATGTGTGATAATATGCAAATTAAAGAGATTGATAAGGTGGTAGCTTTAAGAAATCAAAATTATCCACATGTTTTAATCGAGGCAAGTGGAAATATTATACTTGAAAATATAGAGATATACGCCTCTACTGGTATTGATGCCATTAGTACGGGCTCAATCATTCATCAAGCTACTTGGCTCGATATCTCAATGAAATTAGATTAGATTT
>CAYYRS010000004.1:0-72150 GCA_964474335.1 uncultured Campylobacterales bacterium | reverse complement strand
TGTATGTTCATCTAGGAGATATTAATGGCTGAAGATTCTGGTGAAAAGACAGAAGTTTATATTTATTTAAACGTAAAAGAAACAAGTTCCTTTTACTACGCTCAAGTCGCTATGACTACTAAAGTAAAATCTTTACAAGATTTTGTATGTTCATCTAGGAGATATTAATGGCTGAAGATTCTGGTGAAAAGACAGAAGAACCTACCCCCAAAAAGATAGAAGATGCTAGAAAAGAGGGTAATGTTCCTAAAAGTCAGGATGTATCTGGAGTTTTAACACTTTTTGTTGCGATTTTGGCTTTTTTAATGCTTTTTCATTTTATAGCCAACCATATGATAGCCTTATCTCATTATTATTTTTCAATGTTTGGTACAGAATTAACTAGAGCCACGCTTATGAATATTGCTGTTGTTACTGTTAAAGAATTTATTATAATGGTTGTACCATTATCACTAGCTATTTTAATCGCGGGAATAGCTGCCTCATTTGCCCAATTTGGATTTTTATTTAATGGTGATGCGATAGTACCGAAATTTAATAAATTAAATCCAGTTAGCGGCTTCAAAAATCTTTTTTCAATGCAAAAGATTTTAGAGGGTGTAAAAACAACATTTAAGGCATTTGTTACTTTAGGTGTTGGATTTATTTTTTTTATCTCTTACATTAAACAACTACCAACTGTTGCACTCTTTAGCCTTCCAAATCAATTAGATTGGATGATTAAAAAAGCCATTGCGATAGCTTTTGTTATACTTTTTATTTTAACAATTTTTGCTTTAATTGATCTTATTATTGTAAGAAAACAGTATTTTAAAAAATTAAAAATGACAAAGCAAGAGGTAAAAGATGAGATGAAAAACATGGAAGGAGATCCGCAAATTAAAGCTAAAATTCGTCAAATTCAAATGGCAGCATCAAGAAAAAGAATGATGTCAGCCGTCGAAGATGCCGATGTTGTAATCACAAATCCAACTCACTATGCTGTTGCGATAGCTTATAACCAAAAGAGCAATGAAGCACCAAAAGTTGTTGCAAAAGGCATGAACAATATTGCAATTAAAATAAAACAAATAGCGAGAGAGCATAATGTGCATATTGTACAAAATCCACCGCTAGCACGTTCATTATATGCTAAAGTTGAACTAGATGAGACAATTCCTGAAGCGCTCTTTGAAGCCGTTGCAAAGATTTTAGCTTATGTATATAAAGCAGCTAACAGATGAATAATATAATTATGCGTATTAGTGAATCAAAGCATGCCGTTGTAATAGCTCATATTCATCCAGACGCAGATAGCTTAGGAGGTGCATCTGCACTTTATTCTTATATGTTGCAACTACACAAAAAAGTAACATTTTTTTGTGCTACAAAAGAGATAGATATTAAGTTTAATTTTTTACCTTGGATAAATAAAATTAAAAACAAGATATCAAAAGATGCAGATTTGGCAATTTGTGTTGATTGTGGCGACAAAACAAGAATTGGGGTAACATTAGATATTGAGCTTATTAATTTTGATCATCATAAAAGTAATGATTTGTATGCGCAGTACAATATTGTAGACAGTCACGCCATTAGCACTACACAGGTGATTTATAATTTTTTTAAACAAAATAATATTAAAATAAACACAAAAATGGCAACTGCTTTATATACAGGATTGTTAGATGATTCATCTAACTTTTTAAGTACAAAAACTAACGAAGAGGTATTTTTAATGGCCGCAGAGTTGTGTCATTTAAATGCAGATATTAATTTAGTTTCGAATTTTATATCAAAAAGAGTATCTTTATCGGCATTTAGATTAAAAGGGGCTATGATAAAAGATATTGTTTTGTTAAATAATGCTAAAATTGCGCTGTTATTAGTAACACAAGAGATGCTGCATAAATATGGTGCAAAAGTTCAAGATTGTGAGGCAGTATTGCAAGAGGGACTATTTTTACCAACTGTATTAGTATCGCTGTTGTTGTGCGAACAAGAAGATTTAAGCATTAAAGGCTCACTGCGTAGTAAAGGTGAAACAGATGTCGATATGATAGCAGGTTATTTTGGTGGTGGTGGACATTTTCACTCAGCTGGTTTTATGATAAAAGATAAAAATTTACAAGAGGCATCATCACAAGTTATGGAGAAATTGTCGTTTATAATCAAAGAAAAATAATGAAAAATAATGAAAATTTATCATTAATAATATTTTTAGCATTGTCCATAATATTAATAATGGGTATAGTATTGATTTATAATTTACCAATATTTTCGCGAAATGCGCCAGTGATTAAAATGCCAAATGATGGATATTGGAATTTAAGAGCACCCCTGTATATAACAATTACCGATAAAAGTAAAATTAAAAATTATAATGTAATTTTAAAACTTGGTAATCAAGAGTTTGTATTAGCTAAAAATAAACATCCATTAAATAATAAAAAAATTTCCTTTAATCTGCATGTCCCACAAGAAGCGATGCTATTTCAAGCTAAAAAAACAACCATTATTATAACCGCACAAGATAGAAGCGATTGGAATTTTTTTAGAGGCAATAAAAGTAAAAAAAAGTTTGATTTGACAATCGATACAATTGCACCAATGATAGCAGATGTTGCACACTCTTACGCCATTACAAAAGGCGGTAGTGCTGTAGTTATTTTCAAAGCTACAGATAAACATTTTAAAAATGTTGAAATAGATACAAATACAGGTAAAATTTTTAAACCACAACCTTTTTATAAGCATGGATATTACATCTCTTTAGTGGCGTGGCAAATTAAAGATAAAAACTTTAGAGCCACCATAGTAGCTAGTGATACAGCTGGTAACATCTCAAAACAATATATTGCTTACTATTTAATCACAAGAAAATTTAAATCATCACACATTAAAATAACAGATAATTTTTTAAATTCAAAAGTATCAACTCTAGCAGAACAATATCCTCAAACGGACAAGATCACAAACCGCATACAACAATTTGAAATTCTAAATAGTCAAATACGTAATGCAGATGAAAAATTAATTAGCAGTACTACATCAAAAATTTCAAATAAAATGATAACAAATTTTAATATAAAACCTATGTACCCCTTAATTAATGGTGCCTTACAAGCAGTTTATGGAGATCATAGGGCATATTTTTATAAAAATAAAATAGTAAGTCGCTCAGTTCACATGGGTATCGATTTAGCAAGTATAAAAATGGCTAAAGTTAAGGTCACCAACTCTGGAGTAGTTGCGTTTGCAGATTCTAATGGAATATATGGAAAAACTGTTATAGTAAATCATGGATTAGGTTTATATACTCTTTATGCTCACTGTTCACATTTTTTTGTTAAAAAGGGTGATTATGTGCATGCAAATGAAGCAATTGCAAGAACTGGTTCTACTGGCGATGCGATGGGCGATCATCTACATTTTGCTGTAATTGTTCAAGGTGTAGAGATACGCCCACAAGAGTGGATGGATGCGCATTGGATAAAAATGAATATCACAAATATAATAAACATAGCAAAAAAAATTATAAATTAGAGATTAAGAGTACCTCTTAAGAAGAAATAGGAAAAATACAACAATATATCTGCTATAATGTTAAAAATTGACTTTAGGGCATCTCTAAAAAATCTTATGGTGTGTAATATTTAAATATTTTTAGGAATAAAAATGTATCAAACAACTATTAATAGATCAGCTTCATTAGTTGGTATCGGACTTCATCGCGGCAATCCTGTAAATTTAACCATAGAACCACTTGAAGCTAATAGTGGCATTGTTTTTGTTAGAAAAGATGTGGGAGTTTCAATTCCCTTGCTTCCTGAAAATGTTGTTGATACTAAAATGGCAACAGTTATCGGCAAAGATGGCTATACAATCTCTACAATTGAACATCTACTCTCAGCTATTTATGCTTACGGTATAGATAATTTAAAGATTATTGTTGATGCTGATGAGATACCTGTAATGGACGGAAGTAGTTCTAGTTTTTGTATGCTTTTAGATGATGCTGGTTTAAAGCAACAAGATAAAATAAAAAGAATTATGATAATTAAAGAAGATGTTTTAATACAAGAAGGTGATAAATATGTAAAATTATCTCCATCAAAAGGTCAAAGATATAATTTTACAATTAAATTTGCTCACCCTGTAATTAATCGTCAAGAGTATGTATTAGATTTTAGTAAAGAAAATTATAAAAAAGAGATTGCCATGGCTAGGACTTTTGGATTTTTGCATGAAGTGCAATATTTACGCTCTAAAGGCTTAGCTCTTGGAGGCTCATTAGATAATGCGGTGGTTTTAGATGAAAAAAAAGTTTTAAACCCAGAGGGCTTAAGATTTCAAAATGAGTTTGTACGCCATAAAATTTTAGATGCGATAGGGGATATGTGCTTGATTGGTGTTAATTTTATTGGAGATTATGAAGCTTTTGCTGGTAGTCATGACTTAAATCATAAATTAACCGTAAAATTATTAAGTAATGTAAAAAATTATGAGATTGTAGAAGTAGGCAAAGAGCAAGAGCGTGAATACGTTAAAGCGTATGCATAAAAAGGATATTGATATCTTAGTTGTAGGACTCGGATCACCATTATTAGTAGGCTTGTATGCAGATAATAAACTTTTTAAAGAGATAAAGAGTGATAAACATACGTCAGAAATATTGCCAGAAATATTTAATAAACTGTATAAGCAGTATAATATCGTAAAACTTTTTTATGCAAGAGGTCCTGGTAGTTTTATGTCTATAAAAGTAACATATATATTTTTAAAAACATTTGCGATTATAAAAAATATCCCTTTTTTTGCAATTGACGCATTTTATTTTAATGAAAATCATCCAATTAAAGCAGTTGGAAAGTTATATTTTGTTACAATCAACAAGAAAATTCAAACAAAAAAGCTAGATATTACTCAACAATGTGTTTTTTCTCTGCCCTCTATATTAAAAGAGAGTGATTTTGACAACAAAACAGCTCCAAAGTATGCTATGGACGCTATTTATTAAGGATAAAAGTGGTTATAACTGTACCAGCAACGAGTGCAAATTTAGGCCCAGGATTTGATTCACTAGGTCTTGCTTTAAGCCTAAACAACAAAGTAGAATTTCATCCATCAAATTTCTTTAGTGTTGCTATAAAGGGAGAAGGACAAAATAATCCTCGCTTAAAAGGTAATAATTTGTTTGTTAATATTTTCAATGAGCATTATATTCGTTTAACACAAAAAAAGCAAAATTTTAAATTTACTTTTTATAATCAAATTCCGATGTCAAGGGGTCTTGGTAGCTCTTCTGCTGTTATTGTAAGTGCGATTTCATCAGCTCATGAAGCGGCAAGTATCAGAATATCTAAACGAAGAATTTTAAATTATGCACTTAGCTATGAAGCTCATCCTGATAATATAACTCCTGCTATTATGGGCGGCTTTAATGTTGCCATGCTAGAAAAGAATAAAGTATTTTCACAAAAAAAACATCTCCCAGATTACCTTAAAGCCATTGTGTTAATTCCAAATAAACCAATAAACACATTAAGATCTCGTACGCTTTTACCAAAATCATATTCAAAAGAAAATGCAATTTATAACTTATCTCACACCGCTGTAACGGTAGCTGCGTTTTTCAATGAAGATTGGGAGATGCTTCGTTTAGCAGCGCAAGACAGATTTCATCAAAAATTACGCATGAAGATGCTTCCAGAACTTTTTGCAGTACAAAAAACAGCGTATGAAAATGGTGCTTTGATGAGTACGCTCTCAGGCAGTGGTTCAACCCTTTTTTCAATGGTGTATGATGATGATTCTAGTATGCTAACAAACAAGCTAAAACAAAAGTTTCCAGACGCTCAGGTAAAATGTCTTGAGTTTGATAATAATGGCTTAGTAATAGAGCGATAAGAAATAAAGTAATTTTTAGATACAATGTCACAAATTTATAACAAACCAATTAGAATGTGCTTATCTTGCCATGAACGTTTTAGGCAATCTGCCTTGTTGCGTTTGAGATGTGTTGATAAGGTATTGCAGCATTTTAAAGGTAGCGGTAGAAGTTTTTATCTTTGTGTAAAATGTTTAGAAGATGAAAAAAAAGCTACAAAATCACTTATGAGACAGTGTAAAATAGGTGATTTTGTAGGTTTATCCAATCAATTAAAGGAGATTGTAGCTCATAATGGAAAAAGTTAGAGTACACGAAATAGCAAAAGAATTAGGAGTAACTTCTAAGGAGGTTGTTAAAAAAGCTTTAGATATGGGAATAGAGTTAAAAACAGCCTCTAGTTCTGTATCTATGGAAGAAGCAGAAAAGATACTGAATTATATCATGAATGGCCCCAAAGAGAGCCCACGGAATAAAGGTATTACAAAAAATGAGACACAAAAAGATGTCTCTAAAATTGTAATAGTTGAAGAAACTACACCTATTGTTGAAGAAACTACACCTGTTGTTGAAGAAACTAAAATACTCAAAGATGATAATGTTGCAACTAACGATACTTCAAAAGATGAATCAAAAAATAAAGAGATACAAACCCATCAAAAAGATAAAATAATCCAACCGATTAAAAAAATCATTGTTACAAAAGTTGTTCCTATTAAAACATCTGGCTTAAAAATTGTTAAAAAAAGAAAAGCCCCACTTCAAGAAAATGTATCAGTAGCATCAGCTTATGATAATCATCTTAAACAAGTTTCAAGTTATGGAAAAATGAGTGCGGAAGCTTTAGCAGAGCTACATTCACGCAAAAAAAGACACAGAGCAACTCAATCTACAAATGTAAGAAGACATTCACAAGGTGATAAGTTAGATATTTTTGGTGGAACTCTTAGTGAAGTTTCTATGGACTATTCTGAAGATGAAGTTGTACTTATGGATTTAAATATTTCACAAGATATGAAAATCAAAGAGGAACCTAAAAGACCTTCTATGCCGAAGCCATTGGGTAGAAACTCTGGCAAAAAACAATCAAATGGCAGAAGACCAAGAAAAGTAGCAAGAGATAAACGAAAAAAATATATAAAAGATAAACCTATTGATGAAATAGTGACGCAAGTTCAAATTCCAGAAGATATTCGTGTTTATGAGTTTGCTGAAAAAATTAAACGCCCTATGACAGATATCATAAAAGTATTATTTGATTTAGGTTTGATGATGACAAAAAACGATTTTCTTAGTAAAGAGGAAATCGAAATTTTAGCACAAGAATTTCAAGTTGAGGTTACAACTGTTGACTTAAAAGATTCATTTGATTATGAAAATGATTATGATGATAAAACGATTAATGATAACGATTTAGTAGAACGCCCACCTGTTATAACGATTATGGGGCATGTAGATCATGGTAAGACTTCTTTATTAGATGCAATACGTAATGCAAAAGTTGCGGATACAGAAGCTGGCGGAATTACTCAACATATTGGTGCATATACAATTGAGCAAAATAAAAAATGGATAACGTTTTTAGATACTCCAGGTCATGCAGCATTTAGCTCAATGCGTCAACGCGGGGCAAATATTACAGATATTATTGTTATAGTTGTTGCTGCTGATGATGGCGTGAAACCTCAAACAATCGAAGCGATAGAGATTGCTAAAAAATCGCAAGTTCCTATTATTGTTGCATTAAATAAAATGGATAAACAAAACGCTAATCCTGATATGGTAAAAGGTCAAATGGCAGAGCATGGCTTAAATCCAACCGATTGGGGTGGTGATACAGAATTTATTGCAATGTCAGCTAAAAAAGGTGAGGGAATAGATGAACTTTTAGAAAATATTTTATTAACAGCTGAAGTTTTAGAATTAAAAGCAAATGAAAATATTAAAGCAAAAGCTGTTGTTGTTGAGAGTACGTTAGAAAAGGGTCGAGGTGCTGTTGCTACTGTGATTGTACAAAATGGAATTTTAGAAGTTGGAAACAGTATTGTTTGTGGACAATCTTATGGTCGCGTTAAAGCCATGAATGATGATAATAAGAAGAAGATTAAATCATTAAAACCTAGTCATACAGCTGTAATCGTTGGTTTAAATGAAGTACCTGTGGCTGGTGAAATTATGATTGTTATGGATTCAGAAAAAGAGGCACGTGAATATGCAAAACAACGTTATGAATATGAAAGACGCAAAGAGTTATCTCGTAGTACAAAAACAACTTTAGATGAACTTACTTCGCTAATTGCAGAAGGAAAACTTAAAACTTTAAATATTGTTTTAAAAACAGATGTTCATGGTTCATTAGAAGCGATTAAAAATACTCTTTTAGAGTTACGTAATGATGAAGTAAAAGTTAATATTATTGCAAGCGGCGTAGGTGGTATCACTGATAATGATGTTGAATTAGTTGCAAGCAGTGAAAACAGTATACTTTTGGGCTTTAATGTTCGTCCAACTGGTAGTGTTAAAGCAAATGCAAAACAAAAAGGTGTGGAAGTTAAGACGTATTCTGTTATTTATCAATTAATAGATGATATAACTGGCATGCTAACTGGCATGATGGCACCTAAGTATTTGGAAAAAGATACAGGTCAAGCAGAAGTACGCGAAACTTTCAAATTACCTAAAGGTGGCATGGTAGCTGGATGCGTTGTTGTAGATGGCAAATTAATTCGTGGTGGACTTGTTCGTGTTATACGTGAGGGTGTAGTTGCGTTTGAAGGAGAACTTACCTCACTTAAAAGATTTAAAGATGATGTTGTTGAAATTGGTAATGGTTACGAATGTGGAGTTGTTATTAAAGGTTATGATGACGTATTAGTTGGAGATGTGATTGAAACATTTACAAAAATGGAGCAAAAGGTTTCCTTGTGACACAAGCAGAGATTAAAGTAAAACGTACAGAATCAATACTTCAAGAATTGATACCAGAGGCGCTTAGTTTTTTAAATGATACAAGAATGCATGAGTTAGATGTTATTGATATAAAATGCTCGCGTGGTAGGAGTGATGTAAAAGTTTTCATTAATCAATCATATTTTACTAACGAAGAACTAAAATTTTATAATAAACAATTTAAAAAGATTACACCAATAATTGAAGATTATTGCATGAAAGAGCAAGGGTGGTTTAAATCACCTAAATTAACATTTTTATTTGATACACAACTACAAAAAAGTCAAGATATTGAGAAGCTTTTTAAGTGTATTGAAAAAAGAGAAATAAGCCAATGAGTCTTGAAGTTGAGATACAAGCAATGGTTGAGTCATTAGGACTCATGCTATACGATGCGGTCGTGACTAGCGAAAATAGTGAGACTATTTATAGAATTAGTATTTTAGATGCAAACAGTAAAAACGCTACCCTTAATCAGTGCGTTAAGCTTACTCATCTTATATCGCCTTTGCTTGATGTAACACCTCCTGTAAGCGGAGAATATCGTCTTGAAGTAAGCTCACCTGGGCTAGAGAGAACATTAACAACACTAAAGCATTTTAAATATTCAATTGGTGATTTAATTAAAATAACTATAAAAGATAAAGAAAAAATACAAGGTCTTTTAAAAGATATACATGAAAAAAATATTTATCTTGAAGTAGATAAAAAAGAGGTCATTGTACCATTTAACGATATCATAAAAGCGCGTACCTATGTCAAATGGTAATAGACGATAAATTTTTTATGAATTTAGCGCTTAAAGAAGCGTGGGAATATCAAGTACTAACCTATCCGAATCCAGCTGTTGGATGTTGTGTGGTAAATGGTGAATACGGACTTTTAGCAGTTGAAGCTCATCATAAAGCTGGAAAAGCACATGCAGAGGTATTAGCCTTGCAAAAAGCCTATTATCGACTCACCAAAGATAATGGTATTTTAAATCTATCCTCTTCAAAAGATATTCATTCATATTTAACATCACATCACAACAATTGCTTTCATAATTGTACTTTATATGTAACCCTTGAGCCATGTTCGCATGTCGGAAAAACCCCATCATGCGCGGATTTGATATGTGCGTTGCATGTAAAAAAAGTCGTTATCACAACACAAGATAAAACAGCTCTGGCAAGTGGTGGAGAAAAAATCTTAAATAAATCTAATATCCAAACAAAACATTCATCTTTACATGTAAAGGGTTTAGAACTTGTATATCCATTTTTAAAATACAATAAAGATAATTTTGTATTTTTTAAATGGGCTCAAAGGCTAGATGGCACAATAGACAAGGGAATGATAACTTCACTAAGCTCAAGAACACTTGTTCATAAAATGCGTAATGTTTGTGATCTGCTTGTAATTGGCGGAGAAACGGTAAGAGTTGATAGGCCGACGTTAGATGCAAGGTTAATAAATGGACAAGCACCAGATGTGTTAATACTCTCTCAAAAACAAAATTTCGATAAAACAATACCGCTTTTTTATGTAAAAAATAGAAAGGTGATGATTAAAGATAATCTCGAGGAGTTAAAAAATTATAAATGCATTATGATTGAGGGCGGAGCGGCTATGTTTGAGTTTTGTAAAAAATATGTTGATTATTATCTTTGTTTTATTGCTGGTAAAAATGGCGGTGAGAAAATATTTAGCAATTTACAACATGAATTTGATATTTTGCATGTAAAACAGATATCAAAAGATATTTTAATGTGGATGAGATTAAAAAATTAATTTATTAAAGGGCAAAAATGAAAAAACAGGAAAAAATTATCTCAATGTTTGATGATATAGCTCCAACTTATGACTCTGCTAATCGTATTATGAGCATGGGTATAGATATTTCTTGGAGAAAAAAAGCATGTGATTTGTCTTTTAAATATTATGGAAAAAATAATATTGATAAAATCATTGATATTGCTTGTGGCACGGGCGATATGATGGGTTTTTGGAAAAAGCAAACTCAAAAAGCAGGAATTACTATTGGTGAAATCATAGGTGTTGATCCCTCAAATGGCATGGTAGATATTGCACGTAAAAAATTTCCTGAATTTTCTTATCATATATCAAAAGCAACAAAAATTCCACTTAAAGATACAACAGCTGATATTCTTAGTATAACTTATGGTATACGAAATGTTGTAAAGCGTCAAGAAGCATTTTACGAATTTAATAGAGTACTTAAAAAAGATGGACTTGTAGTTATTTTAGAGTTTATGAAAGATGAAAATAAAAATATTTTTAAAAAATTTCGGGATATTTACACACATAAAATTCTTCCGTATATCGGGGGCGCAATCTCTAAAAATCTTAAAGCATACACATATCTTCCAAATTCAATTGAAGATTTTGTAACTGCTAAAGCCATGCAAATAGAGCTTGAAAATGCTGGATTTGAGATACTTCATGTGCAAAGTTTTTCTATGGATATCTCTACATTACTTATTGCTAAAAAAAAGTAATTTTACTTTTTAGCGGGGATTGATAAAATAACTATAATTTCATAACAAATATAAAATATAACCATTTTCTAAACATCCACCATATCAAAGCAATATTCACAATAAAAAGCTATAATTATATTAATGAAAAAGAAATCAAATTTTGAGGCTATCTCGCCTTATAAACCAGCAGGCGATCAACCTAAAGCAATAGAAAAACTCAGTAAAAGCATACTTGAAGGTAATCGTTATCAAACACTTGAGGGCGTAACAGGCAGTGGCAAAACATATACTATGGCGCGTGTCATTGAAAAAGTAAAGATGCCAACCATTATCATGACACACAACAAAACACTCGCAGCACAACTCTACAGCGAATTTCGTCAGTTCTTTCCTAATAGTCATGTTGAGTATTTTGTATCATATTATGACTACTATCAGCCAGAGGCTTACATACCGCGTCAGGATCTTTTTATAGAAAAAGATAGTGCTATAAATGATGAACTTGAGCGTTTACGCCTTTCATGCACTGCTAATTTACTGAGTTATGATGATGTTATTGTTGTAGCTTCCGTGTCGGCTAACTATGGTCTTGGAGATCCTGCTGAGTATTTAAAAATGGTACAGACTGTAAGTATAGGCGATGAAGTGGCTCAAAAAAAACTTCTTCTACGCTTGATAGATATGGGTTACAAGCGAAATGATAACTATTTTGATACGGCAAATATTCGTGTTAATGGAGATGTAATTGATATCTATCCACCCTATTTTGAAGATGAAGCAATTCGCATAGAATTTTTTGGTAATGAAATAGAATCTATTTATAAATTTAATGTTTTAGAAAATAAACGTATAGAAGATTTTAAATCTGTAACTATTTATGCAACAAGTCAATTTAGTGTTAGTCAAGACCGCTTATCTTTAGCGATTAAGCGCATAGAAGATGAATTGGATAAACAGCTGGATTATTTTTTAAAAGAAAATAAATTAGTTGAAGCACAAAGATTAAAGCAAAGAGTTGAATTTGATTTGGAGATGCTCCAAACTACTGGCATGTGCAAGGGTATTGAAAATTATTCTAGACTTTTAACTGATAAAAAAGCAGGAGATACGCCTTTTACTTTACTTGATTATTTTGCTATTAAACATGAAAAATATCTTACGATTGTGGATGAATCACATGTAAGTCTTCCGCAATTTCGTGGTATGTACGCTGGTGACCGTGCTAGAAAAGAGGTTCTTGTAGATTATGGTTTTAGACTTCCGAGTGCGCTTGACAATCGTCCATTAAAATTAGATGAATACATCAATAAAATGCCTCATTACCTGTTTGTATCTGCCACTCCGTCACAATACGAACTTGAATTATCCCCTGTTAAAACAGATCAAATTATTCGCCCGACAGGATTACTTGACCCTATAATTAACATCAAACCTCTTGATAATCAAGTAGAGGATATACATGATGAGATTAAAAAAACTATAGTCAAAAATGAAAGAATTTTAATAACGGTTTTAACAAAGAAAATGGCAGAAGCACTTACAAAATATCTAGCAGATCTTGGTATTAAAATACAATATATGCACTCAGATATAGATACAATTGAAAGAAATCAAATTATTCGCTCCTTGCGACTTGGTGAATTTGATGTCTTAGTTGGTATAAATCTATTACGTGAGGGGTTAGATCTGCCTGAAGTTAGTTTAGTTGCCATACTTGACGCTGATAAGGAGGGATTTTTAAGGAGCGAGACGGCTCTTGTTCAAACTATTGGTCGTGCTGCAAGAAATGAAAATGGACGTGTTATTTTATATGCCAATAAAATAACTAACTCTATGCAAAAAGCTATGCAAAAAACACAAACAAGACGAAATATGCAAGAACAGTTTAATAAAGAACACGGTATTATCCCAAAAACAACCACACGCACACTAGATACAGATTTAAAAGCGCAAAATCAAGATGAACTTTATTCTAAACGTAAAAAAATGGATAAAATTCCAGCACATGAGCGTAAAAAAATGATAAAAGAATTAACCGATAAAATGAAAAAAGCATCTCATGAACTTGAGTTCGAAGAAGCAGCCAGGCTTCGTGATGAAATAACAAAAATTAAAAAATTATAAACAATAAGCAAGTAATAATCGTTTACATGTAAAGGAAAAAAATGCAAGATATGTTAAGTCACATCGCTACTTATGGATATATAGGACTTTTTATATATTCACTAGGTGGTGGGATGTTAGCACTAATAGCGGCGTCTGTTTTATCTTATATGGGCAAAATGGATTTAGCAACTTCTATGATGATTGCATTTACCGCAAATGTTTTAGGTGATAATCTACTGTTTTACCTTGCAAGAAATCAAAAAGGAGTTATGCAAACATATCTAAAAAAACATCGCAGAAAACTTGCATTAGCACATATTAAAATGAAACAATATGGTTCTTGGATAATTTTAATACAAAAATTTATTTATGGAATCAAAACACTTATCCCAATGGCCATAGGTTTGACAAAATATGATCTGAAAAAATTTACAATTTTAAATATATTATCAGCTATCATCTGGACATGCATTGTAGGTTTTGGAAGTTATTATTTTGGCAAAGGGTTAATGCATATATATGGCGTCATACTCTCAAAGCCATATATTGCTATCGCTATTATTGTATTTCTACTAGCACTTATCTGGATTTATTTATCTCTAGCAACTAAAAAAAAGATAAAAAAATCCTAAAGAAATGATTTATATACTATTTATTATATTATTTAAAGTTGTGCTTGGACGCATCGCTATTTCAGTTTTTTTATAATCTAGTAGATAATATCCGCCTATATCCTGAGCTTTTCCTTCTATTGAAATAAGTTCTTCTAAAATCTTAGATTCATTTTTCTCTAATATTTTAGCAATAGGCACAAATTTTTGTGCCAAAGCATCATCATCAGATTGTTCTGAGAGAGCTTTTGCAAGATACTTAGCGAAAAAAAAGTGACTCGCTTTATTGTCAGGTTCGTTAACTTTGCGTGATGGAGAGTTGTTGTTATCCAAATAGGCTGCATTTGCTTTATCTAGTGCCAAAGTGAAAATTTCAACGGTTTTTAAATTATATTTTCTAGCAATAAATCTAAGTGATTCGGCAAGAGCTAAAAATTCACCCAATGAATCCCAACGCAGATGACCCTCTTTTAAAAATTGAGCTACATGCTTAGGAGCAGAACCACCAGCACCAGTTTCAAACAAACCGCCACCAGCAAGCAGTGGAACAATAGAGAGCATTTTTGCAGAAGTTCCAAGCTCTAAAATAGGAAACAAATCTGTTAAATAATCTCTTAAAACATTACCAGTTGCCGAAATAGTATTTAATCCTTTTCTCACACGTTTTAATGAGTAAGACATAGCATCTTGAAGTGGCATAACCTGATATTCTATGCTTGTATTATCAAATTCTGGTAAATACTCTTTTACTTTTTTTATTATATTTGCATCATGAGCACGATTTTCATCTAGCCAAAAAATGACAGGAACATTTTCAATTTCTGCACGTTCAACTGCTAAACGAACCCAATCTTTAATTGGAACATCTTTTGCTCTTGACATTCTCCAAATATCACCTTTTTGAACATTAAAGCTCATTAAAATTGTTCCGTCATCCTCTTTTACTTCTACAATTCCATCTTCTTGTATCTCAAATGTTGTTGGATGCGAACCATACTCTTCAGCTTTTTGTGCCATAAGTCCTATATTTGAAACTGAGCCCATGGTTCTAACATCAAACTGACCATTACGTTTAGAATCTTCAATAATCTCACTATACATGGTTGCATAACAGCGATCTGGAATAGTTACTATTGTTTGTTGTAGTTTTCCATCTGGCCCCCACATCTTGCCACCATTACGAATAACGACAGGTAGTGATGCATCAATAATGATATCATTTGACGCATGCAAATTCGTAATTCCTTTATCAGAATCAACCATTGCCATATCAGGTCTTAATAGATATGTCTTAGATATCGCATCTTCTATCTCTTGTTGTTTATCTTCAGGGAGTTGTGATAATTTTTTATATAACTCACCAAGTCCTAGATTTTGATTAATACCTAGCTCTTTAAATTCGGCATCATATTTTTTAAATACATCTTTAAAAAACACAGATACCGCATGACCAAACATTATTGGATCTGAAACTTTCATCATGGTAGCTTTTAAATGCAGTGACCAAAGGATACCCTCTTTTTTTGCCCTATCTAGAGATTGAGCTAAAAATGTACGTAATTTCTCAATACTCATAAAAGTTCCGTCAAGGATCTCTTTATCTAATGCATCTATCTCTTTTAAAAGCTTTCCATTTAAAGAGATTGTAACTTTGCCATCTGTATTTTTAATAATTGACTGCTCGTTCGCGTAAAAATCACCATCAGTCATGTATGCTACACTAGTTTTTGAATTCTCATCCCAAGCATAGAGTTTATGTGGGTGTTTTTTAGCAAAATTTTTAACTGCTACAGCAGCACGACGATCAGAATTGCCTTCGCGTAAAACTGGATTTACAGCAGAACCCAAGCATGCAGAATATCTTTGCTTAATATTTTCTTCTTCATTAGTGGTCGGGTTTTCTGGATATGATGGAACATCGTATCCTTTTAATTGTAATTCAGATATTGCTTCTTTTAGTTGAGGAACAGAGGCTGAGATATTTGGAAGCTTGATAATATTTGCTATTGGCTTGTGAACCATCTCTTCAAGATAAGCTAAATTATCTGAAAGTTTTTGTTCTTGCGTTAAATTATCACTAAAATTAGCGAGGATACGTCCTGCTAGAGAGATATCTCTAGCATCAATATCAACTCCAACCTCTTTTACAAATGCTTTTACTATTGGTAGTAATGAATACGTAGCTAAAGCAGGTGCTTCATCTATTACCGTCCATGTTATTGTTGGGTTTGACTGTGCCATCTATTGACTCCTAAAATCATAATTTAAGATATCTTAACATAGTTTTAAACAACGTTATGAAAATAGATTTTAATTTACATTTATTTTTTTTAAATGTGTATTTTAGTAACAATCATAAAGTTATGATTGTTACTAAAATACACAAATATTTTAATAGTACTCTTAAGGGCGCCTTAAATACGTAATTCCATCATAATGGCTTTTTGTAATTCTATATCTCCTTCAAATGCTTTACATTTTTTATCAAGAATAGTTTTAAAGCCTAATTTTTGGTACATTAAAATTGCATCTATATTATTTGAACTTGCTATAGTGTGTATTATTCGATATCCCTTTAAACTAGCTGTTAATAAACTTTTTTTGAGTAACAATTTTGCAATCTCTAGGTTATTATCGTTTTGTGTCAAATAATCCAACATCCATACTTTTTTATCAATAGTAAAATCACAAAATGAAATAATTGATATATATCTACTAAATTGTTTTTCTACGTTCAATTCTTTCATTATCTCTTGTATTAAATCATTATTAAATTTTCTTGGCTCATAATTGCATACAGTTCCAATATTTTTACCATCACAAACTGCAATTAAAAAATTTGAATAATAACAGTAAAAATTTTTTCGTATCGTAATTAAAATCTCTAACTTTTTTAATATATCTTTATCTTTAAGCTTCCTAAATAAAATATCAAAAATACCTATTTTTTTACCAGCTCTTGTATTTTTCAAGATGGAGGCTGCTAAAAATTTAATATCACTCTCTTTGGCTTGGCGTACATTTATTGTTTTCATACTCTCGCACTTTATTTTATTTATGGTTTCTTATTTGTAATACTAACATATTTTAAATAAAAAGTTAAATCCAAATTATGAGTATATTTTTCTAAATATAATTACAGCTGCAATTGTTGCAAAAATACTAAGGGTGACATTTAAAAAAATATTTAAGACGACGCGTATATAATCACCCTCTTGTAAAATATTAACATTTTCCAAAGAAAAGGTAGAAAAAGTTGTCAAAGCACCTAAAAACCCAGTCATAACAAGGGCTTTATATTCTGGAGCTACCACATTATCGAAATACATAGCAGATAATCCTATTATAAAACTACCGAGAACGTTAACACTAAGTGTACCTATTGGAAATAATGTACTAGAAGTTCTTTGAACAAAACCTGATAATAAAAATCTAGAAATAGCACCAAAAAAACCGCCAACTCCAATATATAATAAAAGTATGAAATTCATCGTATACCTTACTTGTGCTTATATCTTATAACTTGAGTATCAGTGATGGTCACTAACCCCTCTTCTACAATATCGTCAATTGCATCAATAAAACTCATAATTTTATCATGAGAATCTATCATTTCAATAATTATAGGTAACTCTTGTGATAAAACAAAAACACTAAAAGTTTTAATTTTGCTATGAACTCCGATACCTGCAACACCCTTAAATACAGTTGCTCCAGCTAATCCAAAAGTTTTTGCTTTTTTTAACAATTCTTCCCAAAGAGGCTTACCATTGTACTTATCTTCATTGTCGATATAAATTCTAAGTATCTTTTTAGCTCCTAAATATTGTTCCATAGTATCTCCTTTTTAAAGATGACTTTTGTTAATCATCATGAGTCATTTTATCTTTAGCTTCAATGCCAAGCAAATTCATACCAGTTTTTAAAGAAAGTGCTACAACTTGTAACACTTTTAATAGCTGAAGTTCTTGTGAAGTACCAATGATTTTACAATTATAATAAAATTTATGCAATGTTGCAGCAAGAGATTTTAAATAATCAGTTAATTTTTGAACTTGTCTACTACTAAAAGCATCTTCGATAACCTCTGATAGCAAAAGCGCTTCAAAGAGTAGTGAGCTAGCGTCCTTGTTTAAAGATTTTAATTTCACTCTTTCTATCTCATCTACTCCGAAATTACTTTTTAAAGTCATAGTCTTAATTCTAGCATGAGCATACTGAATATAATAAATTGGATTTGAACTATCTTCTCTTTTTAATTCTTCTATATCAAACTCTAAAGCAGTGTCGCATTTTTTTGAGGCAAAAATAAATCTTAATGCGTCAGAACCAATTTCATTCTTAATATCACTCATAAGTATTACATTACCTGTACGCTTACTCATCTTATATGGATTACCATCTTTTAACAAACTAACCATTTGAGAGAGCAGCACTTCAAGCTTAGAGCTGTCATAACCTAAAAAAGAGATAGCAGCTTTTACTCGATTAATA
Organism: uncultured Campylobacterales bacterium; assembly: GCA_964474335.1. Lineage (GTDB taxonomy): Bacteria > Campylobacterota > Campylobacteria > Campylobacterales > Sulfurimonadaceae > Hydrocurvibacter. The sequence goes on along the minus strand of CAYYRS010000004.1, from coordinate 53,638 downwards.
TATCCATGATGATCTGCACCCCAAATATTTATATAATAATCATATTCTCTTGTAAATTTTTGATTATGATAGATGATGTCACCAGCAAGATAGGTTGGACGCCCATCTTCACGTACCACTACTCTGTCATTATCATCATCCTTTAAAGATGAGGCTAAATATACTTTGCTATCTTTTACATATAGACTATCATTAATTTTAGCTTTAACATCATCCCATTGTTTATATAAATCTGATTCATTTATAAAGGAATCAAAATAAATATTAATATCTTCTAAGCTTTTAATAATAATCGTCATTATTACGTCTTTAGCCCAAAGTGCTAATTTTCTTTGATACGATACATCAGTAAAGGCCTCTATGCCGAATTTTTCTATCGCATCAAGTGCTAATTTTGTTATATATTCACCTCTATAATAACTCTCTGGCCATGTTACATCTTGATGTAAAATACTGGATTGTCCTTCTAATGCAATTGAGAGTCCAAGCAGATCAATTTGATTTCCCGCATCATTTATATAATATTCAGCTGTCATATCATAGCCCAAATGACGCCCCAAGCGTAATAAAGTATCGCCATAAACAGCACCTCTAGCATGCCCTATATGGAGTGGACCAGTAGGATTTGCGCTAACAAACTCTAAAAGTATTTTTTTATTATTTTTAGCTTTTGCAAAATCTTGAGGATTTTTTAGCGCCCATGAAGCATATTCATCTAAAAAATTCTCACTCAATCTAAAGTTAATATATCCATTTAATGATGTCACCTCATTGAATATACTCTCTTTATTTAGTGATTGACTCAACTCTTGTGCTATTAATTTCGGAGCTTTGTGTAATTTCTTTGCTAGTGAAAAAGCTATTGGTGTAGCAAAATGACCAAATTTTTTATCTTTTGGCTTTTGTAAAACAATATCTGTATCAAACTGTGTTTGTAAAAAAGCTTTAACGCGCTGTTTCATGCTATGCTTGTTTTGTAGTATCTGTTGTAGTAGTAGTTGTTGTATCTGTTTTATCAGATTCAACTTTCTTCAGTGGTTCACTTGTAGCTTCTGAACTATCTGACACATCTTTCATCTCTGCTTTAAAATCTTTTATACCTTTTCCTAAACCTTTTGCTAGTTCTGGAATTTTTTTACCGCCAAACATTACTATTATTACAAGAACAATTACTATTAATTCCCATCCACCTGGTAATCCCATAAATTTCTCCTTTTTTTAACCTCGTAGTATATCTTTGATTTGCTGTAAACGTCCTTTAGTGACGAAACCTATTTTATCCAATCCGAAATAAATCTATCTATCACAAAAGAAGGTTTTTTCAATTCTGCTACCTTAATGATATCTAATAATACATTAACCGTTTGATCGAAATTATCATTTATCAATACAAAATCATACTCTATCGCGCGTAAAAGTTCTATTTTTGCCATCTCTAACCGTTTTTTTATAACTTCATCACTATCTGTATTTCTATTTTGCAAACGTTTTTGTAACTCCAATAATGTCGGTGTTGTTATAAAAACTGAAGTAGTTATATCTTTAAATTTTTCTTTAATTTTTTCATGACCTTGTACATCTATATCAAAAATAACCAATTTATTATTATTTAATGCTTCCTCGATAGGTTTAAGAGATGTTCCATAATAATTTCCATGCACCAAGGCATATTCTAAAAAATTTCCAACTTCTATCTCTTTTGTAAACTTTTCTTTTGATATAAAATAATACTCTATCGCTTCTATTTCATTTACTCTTTTTTTTCTTGTTGTTGTTGAAATTGATACATAGCAATTCTTGATATTTTTAATAATATTATTAATTAAAGAACTCTTCCCACATCCACTAGGTCCAGAGATAACAACTATTGCTCCGCCCGTTTTATTCATCTAATTTTTTCCTATTGATATGCTTATATTTATATTCATGCCATCTAGTGATGCGATTATATCTTCGTCATCTAATGCTTTTAACAATGCTTTTAATGCTTGGACACCACTTTTTTCTTGTGGCTGCTTGGTTTTATCTTCATCCTCTTCGTGACTTTTAATACTTTCATCACCTTCGCCTTCTTCATGAATATCATCTTTTTCTTGCTGAGTCATATTACTTTCTTCACCAACTGCTACTTTTAAGGCATCTTCATCTAAATCTGAGAGTTCGTCTAAATATCTATCTGCTCCGTCTAGTAAATCATCCGTTATCTCTGTATTTAACTCTTCGTCACTTAATTTAGTTTCTTCCTCTTCTATCTTGTTTTGAATATCGTCTATTAATGCATCTGTGTCTATTTGTTGGACATCTTGCATATCACTCATTTTAGATACTACATCCTCAGTTTCAAGTGATAATTTTTCTTCAGCTTTAGGTACTATTTTTTCTAATTGAGGTTCTATTTCTAGCAACTCTTCGGCTTTTAATTCTTCGGCTTTAGGTGATTCTTCTTCAATATCAGATATCACTTCTGCAGATAACTCATCTTCTTTGGAGACTATTTCTTCGGTTTTGGGTAGCTTTTCTTTATTTTGAGATGACTCTTCTTCAATGTCAGATAGGTCTAAAATATCTTCTGTCGGAATCTCCTCTATCTTTAAACTATCGTCATCTAATATGTCTAAATCTTCAATTACTGACTTATCTTTTTTACTATCGGTATCTTCTAATAGTTGTTGCACCTCTTGCACATCCTCTTCATCTAAAATAGATGGTATTGTATCATTTTCTACGGTATCAGAATCTACATCACTTTGCTGTTCATCTAATGTTGGTAATTCGCTAAGAGGTTTTAAGTCTTCATTTATATCTAAAGAAATATCATCTTCAGCTATCTCTTTGGTCTCATTTATTGATAGATTTGATGATATTTTAGTTAATAATTCTACTAAATCAGTAGGTAAAAATGGCTTTTTTAGCTCATAATCAAATCCATCAAGAAATGATGTATTTTTTGCATGTATGTATAAAGATTTTTTATAAACTACCTTATCTTCTAAAATATGAAATAATTCATCAAAATAAAATTCATCATCTACTATAAGCAGGTCATATCGATTTTGTTCCAAGTTTTCTAATGTATCCAAAGAGGAGATTGTTGCTCCAATTTTCGTAACACTAAGCGTAACTAATTTTTTAACAACTGGATTTGTATTTAATAGTAAAATATTCATCTTTTTAGACTCCTAAAAAATCTTTTAGTTAATTGTACCTAAAAATATTAAAAAATTGTCTGTAAAAAATTAAAAGCATTTACCATTTGAATCTGAAATATATACATAATAGATGCTAAAGTTGCAATAAGTACTAAAAATGATAACATGATTTTGATAGGAAATCCAATAACAAGTAGATTAAATTGTGGCATAGTCTTCATAATCATTCCAAATATAATATCAGATAACCAAGATAATGCAATTACAGGAAAGGCTATCATAAACCCTACAAGAAACATATTTGAACTTGCGTGCATGAGGTATTTGAAAATATGCTTATTTAATACAAATCCACCGAGTGGAATTGTGATTAAGGATCTATTTATATACATAATCATCCATTGATCTAGATTTAATGTAAAAAGTATCATAAGTGCCATTAATGATAGGAATTGGTTAATAATAGGCATAGAAACACCACTTTGTGGGTCAATGGCACTCGCCATAGAAAATCCCATAACATAAGCAATTTGTCCGCCTGCAAAAGTAATAACATTAAAAGCTAATTGTAAAGCTAGTCCAATAGTAAGCCCAAATAAAAATTCGCCAAAAATTGCAACTACTAAACTAATAGTATTTATCTCAAAAGTTAGTGGTGGCATGGATGGAAAAAAGATAATTGTAAAAAAAAATGCCAAAGCGGCTTTTACAATCATCGGAATACTTTGATGAGAAAAAATAGGAACAGCTATAAAAAGTGCTGCAAACCTAAAAAAAAGTAGTAAAAATCCAACAACATTTTGATCAAGAAATATTGTTGAAAAATTCATCTATTTTACTCTGTTTAATTCTTTATTTTCAAGATGAAATATTTTATCACATTTGTTAGCAATACTGTCATCATGTGTAACAATAATAAAACCTGCATTATTTTTTATAATATAATCATCAAAAATATCCATCAGTTCATTAGCAGTTTTAGCATCCAAGTTTCCTGTTGGTTCATCTGCAAAAATAATTGCTGGTTTTTTAGTAAGCACTCTAGCAATCGATACTCGTTGCTGTTGACCACCTGATAGATTACTTATTTTATTATTCATAACATGCGAAATATTTAATTTTTTAAACAACTGTTCATCTAAATCTGTGCCACTAAGTATAGAAACTACTTTGACATTTTCTAAGGCACTAAAACCTTTAAAAAGATAATGTGCTTGAAAAATAATGCCTATCTCTTTGCTACGCATGCTATTTAATTGTTTCATATTAAGAGAAGCTATATCTTTAGATAAAATATTCACATCTCCCTTGGTCGGCTTCAATAGAGTTGCTAAAATATGCAGAAAAGTAGATTTACCACTACCACTAACTCCCGTGATAGCAATTTTTTCTTTGGTTTTTAATGATAGTGATAAGTTAGAAAATAATTCATAATCAAACGAATGTGAGATGTCTGTTGCTCTTAGTAAATACATAAGTCATTATACAAAAAATATAATAAAACTTTTGCATACAAAAGATTGCCTTGCATGTAAAAGTATTTTATGCCATTTGTGCGGCAACTTCTGCTGCAAAGTCATCTACTTTTTTCTCCAAACCTTCACCTACCTCTAAACGAACGAATGCTATAATCTTCGCAGTTCCGCCAACTTCTTTAGCCGCAGCATCAACTGCATCAGCTACAGTTAGCTTATCATTCATAACATAGTTTTGATCTAATAGTGCCTGCTCTTTATCTAAAGATGTGTTATCTTGAATATATCTTGCCAATTGTCCTGGAATGATTTTATCCCAAATTTTCTCAGGTTTATTCTGTTTTTTTAGAGCTTTTTTAATATTTTCTTCTGCTTTTATCAAAATTTCATCAGTCAATTGGCACATTGAAATAAAATCTGGAATATTTTTAGTAGGTTTTTTAAGTCTTGCTAACTCTTCGTTTTCTTTTTTGATAGCTTCTATACGACCTTTAGTTTCTTTTTCAACAAACTTTATATCGAAATCTTTATAGCTAAGTGTTGTAGGCTTCATGGCTGAGGCGTGCATTGCCACATTTTTAGCCATAGGTATCATAGCTTGTGCAGTTTTTTTATCATTGCACTCAATTGCTACAATGACGCCTATTCTTGTATTTGAATGAACGTATCCATTTACAATTGTATTTGCTGAGCCATTAAGTGCTGCAATACGGCGTACCTCAATCTTTTCACCGATTTTTGACACGACCTCATCAAAATAAGCACTAAACTTTTTACCATCAATCTCAGTTTCACGAAGAGATTCTATATTATCCGACTCTACTTCATAAGCTTGCGAAACGGTTTTTGAGACTAAATCCTTAAAACCATCATTTTGTGCAACAAAATCTGTTTCAGAATTTATTTCAACTAATGTTGCTCTTTTAAAATCAACTGATATCTTTAGACCAATAGAACCTTCAGCGGCTACACGATCAACTTTTTTTGCTAATTTTGAGATACCACGCTCACGAAGAAATTCTATCGCTTTATTAAAGTCATTATCGCATGCGGATAATGCCTTTTTACAATCCATCATAGGAGCATCCGTTGCTTGACGTAATTTTTTAACATCTGCCGCTGTAACTGCCATAACTATGCCTCCTTCGTCATATTTTCTTTTTGTACTTCATTTTCACTAACTACTTCTTCTTGCTCAGTAGTATCTTCTTCGACAGATAATGCCTTACCTTCATTGATTGCGTCAGTCATTTCGCGACAAAACAGCTGAATCGAACGAATAGCATCATCATTACCAGGTATTGGATATGTTATTAAATCTGGATTACAGTTTGTATCAAGTGGAGCAATAATTGGAATGTTTAAACAACGAGCTTCTAAAATTGCAATATGTTCTTTTGCAGCATCAATTACAAAAAGCATATCTGGGAGTTGTTTCATGTGGCGAACACCACCAAAATATGAAGACAGCTTATCTTTTTTACGAGAAAGCATTAAGGCTTCTTTTTTTGTTAAAAGTTCTATTTGACCATTTTCTTCCATTTTTTCAATAGCTTCAAGTTTTCTAATACTTTTTTGAATCGTATCAAAATTGGTAAGCATCCCACCTAACCATCTGTTTTCAACATATGGCATATTGCATTTAATAGCTGCTTCTTTTACAGAATTGCTTGCTTGTTTTTTTGTTCCAACAAATAAAATTATTTTACCTTCAGCTGCCGCATCCATAACGATTTTATATGTATCACGAAAATAACGTAATGTTTTTTGCAAATCAATGATATGAATATTTTTACGAACACCAAAAATATATTTTTTCATTTTTGGATTCCAACGACGTGTTTGATGCCCAAAATGAACACCACATTCTAATAAATCTTTCATAGTTACCATGTACTAATTTCCTTAAAAAAATTGTCAGTTCACTTTAGTATCACCGGACAAGATCTCTTATTTTTTCAAGAGAGTTGCACTGACATTTTGGCAGATACTTGTTTGTTTTTTTATTTATGGTCTGGTACTTACTTATATAAATAAAAAATCATAATATTGTACAATATATAAGCTTAAGGGTTATTAATTTTATTGCGTAGCATCGGCTTGTAATTTAAGTAATTTTTCATAAACTAAATCTACATGCAAGCGTTCTAAGACTTTGCCGTCTTTTTTACGCTTTGTTCTTACTTTAACATTGCTCCAAGATGCCACAACAGTTGCGTTTGGATCAATTATATATGTAGTTCGCACGATACCCATATATTCTTTGCCATAATTTTTCTTTAATATCCATACACCGTAATCTTGCATCATAGCGGTTGATTCGTCGCTTAATAGCGTTATGTCTAAATTATGTTTTTTAATAAAAGATTGATGTTTTTGCATGTTATCACTACTTACGCCTAATATTATTGTATTATTTGTTGTAAATTTACTTTTATTTTGTGTAAAATCACAAGCCTCAGTTGTACATCCTGGTGTATTATCTTTTGGATAAAAATATAAAACTATCCAACTACCTGCTAAATCTCTTAAACACATCTCCACACCATCTTGATTTGGCAAGCAAAAATCTGGTGCATTTTGTCCTATCTCTATCATTTTAATTCCTTATCGTTGTTTCAAATAATTCTATCATAGGCACTATACCATCTCGTTTAAAATAATTAATTAATTTTTTACTTTTTTCCTCTAAAGGCTCATCTATTGCTTTTAGCAATTGCTTCATTAGATCATCATTTTGACGGACGCACCAACCCATATCTTCTTTGACTATAAACTGCGCATTAAAAAATTGATGATCTCCTGCTGCGTATGGATATGGTATAAAAAAGGTAACCAAACCGTTTGCACACAGCTCCCAAAGCGTACTAGCTCCAGCACGGCTAACAGCCATATCTGCACGCTCAATAAGTTTGGATACATCTTTAGAAAATGAATATAACTCTACTTTTATGCCCAATGTTTGATATTGATTTTTTACATTTTCATAATTTTTTTCACCGCATTGATGAATGATTTTTATCTCTTTGTCTTGTAGCTGTTTTGCTACTTGCAAGGCCAAATCATTAATCGCCACAGCACCTTGAGAGCCGCCTAAAAAGATAATATTTCTAAGCTTTTTTCTAATTCTTGCTGATTGTATAAATTCATCTTTTACTGGATAACCGTATTTTTTACCATTTTTTTCATAGACCGATAAAAACAGCTTTGCGTATGGCTTTAGCAGTGAATTTAATTTTCCAGCAACTGCATTTTGTTCATGTATAAACAATGGTATTTTTATAACAAATGATGCAAAAGATGCTGGTGCTGAAGAAAAGCCACCAACACTTATAACGGCATCTATATTGTGTTGTTTCAATATTTTTCTTGATTGTATAACAGCTAAAAAAATCTTAAATAAAGATTTTATTTTACCTAACTTGTCTTGATTAACCACACCTGATGTATTTAAGAAAAAAGTATTCGAAAATATCTTATTATCGCCAAACCACATTCTATCTTGTCCGCTTATTGAACCAATAAAAATAACCTTGTGTCCACGCTGCACCAAAGCTTTACAAAAAATATCAGCAATATTTAAATGTCCTCCAGTTGCTCCACCTGTTATGCAAAAATTCATGACTTCATATCAACTTCTTTTGATATCATAAGTACCATTCCAATCGCCATGCTAGCAGCAATAATAGCTGAACCGCCATAGCTCAAAAATGGTACAGAAATCCCTTTAATTGGCATTAATCCACTAATACCGTAAGCATTAATCAAAAAAGCAAATGTTAAAATTAGTCCTACTCCTAAACTAAATAGGTAATTTATGGAGCTTAAAGAATGATTAGCGATTTTAAATATACGCTGAATGATAAGCATAAATAAAACAGTAATAATAAAAATACCAAGAAACCCTAGTTCTTCAGAAGTTCCAGCTAACATAAAATCGGTATGAACTTGACTCAAAAATCCTAATTTAAAAGCTCCATTTCCAAGACCTACTCCAAATAATCCTCCATGATAAATGGCATCTAGAGAGTTACCTATTTGATAGGGCTCATGCGTTGATGGGACACGAAGATGTGATGCAATTGATGGTGGCAAAAATTCTAAAATAAAATTTTGTGCACCAGACCACCAAGATCTAACACGTGCAATTCTATGTGCAGAGGTAAGTATAAAAAAAACAATAAAACTAAGAGTTAACATAAACAAAACCATTAAAAACTTAAAACTACTTCCAGCAAACATAAGCATGAAAATCAGCGTCATGCCAAGAACAACAACCTGACCTAAATCATTTTGCATAAAAGCAATAATAAACATAATAATTACAAACAGTACTGCATAAGGTAAAAATCTAATAAATTCTAATTTAATACCTATATTTTTGTGATGACCCAGTTTTCTCGAAAAACTCCAAGACAGAAAATATACAAAGCCCAATTTGAAAAATTCTATTGGTGCTAATGAGATCGGACCTAATTTTATCCATCTCTTTGCTCCACCAACTGCAAAAACTAAATTGTTTGGTAAAAATGGCATCATAATCATGACAATCATCGCAATAATTAATAAACTAAAACCAAGACGAGGTATCCAGATATTTGGATTTAATTGTGCTAATGACCACATAATTATAATTGAGATAAATCCGAACAAAGTCTGTCTTATTACAAAATGAAATTGGGTAGTATCATAGCGTAATGTTGTATAAGTTGTTAGTGAATATGACATAATTATAGATAGCGTAATTAATGCAGTTGTATAAATAAAAAGTTTTTTATCTGCCATTAAATCTCTTATTTTAATTTATTAATCTTAAGCACAAAATCAACTTCTGCTTTTGAAAGATGTAACTCTTTAGAGATAGTATTAACATCAAATCCATCTTTAAACAAAGAGGTTATTTTATTGTCATCAAGCCCATGTACTGAAGATGGTATTGACATTTGCTTTAAACTACTCTCTAGTGTTAATAATCTTGAATCTACAGCGGTTGTCAAATCTGAGAGATCTTGTTGTACTATTTGCATCTGCCGTGATAATGGATTTAATAAATCATACGTACTTCGCTCTATTTCTTGATAAACTTCTTCATCACTCATGCTTTTTGGTTTTTTACTATCTAGCTTCTTTATAAGTTCAAATAATTTTTTTTCTATCATATAAATTTGTCTGTTTGCATCTTCAACAGCAGATGCTATCGCTTTTATATTATTTGTTTGTTGTGCATCTTTTGAAAATATATAATAAATAATAGATAATATTGCAATACCAATGGCTATAAGCATATATTCCATCAAAATCAAGATTTACTCTCCTTTTTCTCTCTAATTAGTACTCTTTCGCGGGCTCTTAGATAAAGGTTCCATGCGCTTTGATCTCTATCATGAATTTTTATAATTTGTGCTAATGATGGTGTAATTGCCTGAAAAAATATACCTATATCGCGTTTTGGATATATTGGCATATCTAGACGACCATAATATTTCTCATCTACTACTAGTATCTCTTGTGAGAGCTTAAAATGCTCAAAACCAATACTATCAATATCAAAAATACTTTCTAGTTTTAGATTATTTGGTACTTCATGTTTAATTAATTTTTCTAAATTATCTATTTTTTTATGTAATTCAATCATAAGATGTAGTAAAACTGGGTCGCTATCATTGGCCTCACCGCGCATTTTTGTTGCTTTTAACCACTTTGATAGTTCGCCTCCATCTGTTTGTCCTAATTTGTGATATTCTCTTGTAAACTTCTCCATATCAAGACAACTTTTACTAAATGATATAGAAATAGGAGCTTCAACTAAATATATATTTGCCATCAAACAACCTTATCTAAAATAATAAATATTAAAAAGATAATGCCTAAATACCCATTAATTGTAAAAAAAGCTTTATCTATTTTAGTAAAATCTTTATGTATTAAAAAATGCTCATACCAAAGCATAGCTATGCTAATAAATAATGCAAAGTATGCAAAATTACCAAGTTTTGCAAGAATAATAAAAAATAACCAAAATAGGACGCAAAGCACATGAAAAAACGCAGATAAAGACAAAGTGGCCTCAGTTCCGTAACGAGACGGAATTGAAAATAATCCATTTTCCTTATCAAAATCAATATCTTGCAAAGAGTACAATAAATCAAATCCAGCAACCCAAAACATAACACCAAGACTAAGCATAACAGACCATAAAGTAATTTTATCTTGCACAGCTACTACTCCAGCAATTGGGGCAAGACCTAAAGAAATTCCCAATACTATATGTGCCATTTCGCTAAATCTTTTAAAGTAAGAATAGCTAGCTAGTATAAATAAAATTGGTATTGCTAAAATAAAGGCGAGTGAATTTATAAGATATGCAACTAATACAAAAGCTAAACCATTTAGAACTATAAAAATTAATATAGACAAGTTATTAAGCCGTCCATCAACACTAGGACGAGATGATGTTCTTGGATTTAATGCATCAAACTCTTTATCTGTCCATCTATTTACACCCATAGCAAAATTACGAGCGCTAAGAGCTGCTAATACGCCTAGAACAAGTAGTTTAAAACCAAACCATCCTTTAGCTGCTACTATCATAGCGATAAAAATAAAAGGCATCGAAAATATAGAGTGCTTAAACATAACAAGCTCATTAAAATCGTTTAATTTATTAATATATTTTTGCACAAACACCTCGTTTTATTAATTTCCATCTCTTTATGATATTTTACCGAAATAAAGCTGATATAATTTTATGATGAAACAAATAGCGATAATTGGACCAACAGCATCTGGAAAAAGTGATTTAGCCTTAAAAATAGCTCTTAAGCATAATGCCTATATTTTATCGTTAGATTCATTAAGTATCTATAAAGAGATTGATATTGCTTCTGCTAAACCGATGCAAAACGAACTTTTACAAATCAAACATTTTGGAATTAATGAGATATATCCAGATAAAACTTTTAGCGTTAATCAATTTATTAAGCTTTATAAATATACTAAAAATATAGCAAAACAAGATAATAAAAATCTTATAATAGCAGGAGGGAGCACCTTTTATTTAAAATCTTTACTACAAGGATTATCAATCTTACCAAAATTTAGTAAAAAGATAAAAGATGAAGTAGATGTTATGTTGTTAAATTTGCAAAAGTGTTATGATTTACTTTTTAAGATAGACAAAAATTACATGCAAGGTATTGATCCGCATGATAAATATAGAATACAAAAGATGCTTTTAATTTATAAGACTTCTGGCATGACTCCTTCACAATGGTTTAAATCTTATCCAGTAAAACCTATAATTACCAACCTTAAAATATATAATATTGAAATAGATAAGCAGGTATTAGCAAAAAAGATACGCTTAAGAACTGAGAAAATGCTCCAGTTAGGCTTAGTTGATGAGGTAGCATATTTAGAACACAAATACACAAGAAAACCAAAGAGTCTTAAAGCTATTGGTATTATAGAAGTTTTAGATTATCTTGATGGAAATGTTACAAAACAACAAATGATAGATAATATAATACTTCATACCACGCAATTAGCCAAAAGACAGATAACATTTAATAAAACACAATTTAAAGTAACTTTAAAGCATCCTTTGACAACAATGCCCATGGAGAACTTTTATCGGATGTAACTGATTGTTTAAATGCATCTTGAGCGGCCTTGTTTTGCCATAATTTTTGTAACTGTAAACCTAATATATATTTTTGTCTTGATTTTTGAGATGGAGATAGATTTAATTTATTTAAAGAATTTAATATTTTTATGGCAATCTTTATATGATTATCATTTATGTAAGCTTGTGCAAGAGTAAACTCAAGATATGGAGATTGTTGATATACTTTAACTTTATTTTGTAAATTATAAACATAATTTCCATAAATCATAACTATATTATTATCTTTTTGTGAAACTCCTAAATTAATCATCTGCATGTATCGCATAATATCGATATAAGAAATACCAAATTTTTTAGTTATCATTTTTATAGCAATAATCATCTGTATGTGATTTTTTAGCTTAGCATTAGCATCAAACAACAATCTATATATGTTATCATATTGCGATTTATTCATATTTTTTAGGATAGCGTTTAAATCATTACCTATTTTAATAACTTGATGAAATTTTTCTAATCGAAAATCACTCAAAGCTAATCTATACATCCACTTCATGCGCTGTGTTAAAACTGTAGATTTTACATGCTTGTTTGCTATTGTTTTTGCTATCTTATAATGTAATGTTTTGATAGCACATGTAAATATCTGATTATCTAGATAATGTGTTAACTTTATATGATATTTTTTATATACACCGATAGCTTGATAGCATTTATGCTTATCTAGTAAATTATTCAAAAAGGCTGTGGCACTTTTTGAAATAATTTTTGGTTGATTTTTTAGATTTAATGCTAAAATTGCAGAATATTTTCGAAGCCTAAATAAAAGCTTTATCTTTTTTTGTAATGCTTTTTTTGCAATATTTTGCCCCTGATACTTTTTTATCAAATAATCATAATGCTTTAATATTTTTGTACTATTTTTATCATTTTCATTAAAAAAGAGTGAGTATTTTGTCTTTTTTACTATATTAATATAATCGCCTTTAGCAAATTTTGATATATACAAGTCTAGCACTTTTATAGCCTCTTTTTTTCGATTTGCCTTTACAAGCCAAATACCTTTATCTTTTAATAAAAGTTGATAATATTTAGATGGCTGTGATGTTAATAGTGTTTGAATAATTTTTATAGCCAATAGATACTTTTTATTTTTTGATAATATTTTTGCTAACTTTATTGCATCAATAGGCTGATTAACAAAAAATTTTGGATTTGCGTTTAATATCTTATTAATATAACTAATAGCGTCTGTAGTTAAATTATGTTGTAATCCATACATTGCAATTTTATATGCTGCTAAAGAGGCAATATCTAAATTTCTTGTTGTATTTAATGCTTTGGCATAATAGTTTAAGGCTTTTTGAGTTTGGTGCGCTTTTAAAAATTGATCTCCGAAATTAATTAGTGCTAATTTTGCATATTTTGAATCTGCATGTTCTGTTAATAATCTATCATAAAAGTAATTTGACATACTTTTTGATTTTAATGCTAAATATGCATTTGCCGTAAGTAGTAATATCTGCGATACATGTTTTGTACCTGAATACTTACGAAGATATTTTCGTGATATTGATACAAGATATGCATCATCATGCAGCTTAGAGTATATTTTTATTTTATAAAAAAGATACTGACTATTAAAAATAGAGTTTGGATATTTTGATAATGCTTCATTTATTAGTGGGAGTACATCATTATACTTTTGATTCTTATAAGCACTTTTGATTTTCATATATAATTCAATATCTTTTAATTGTTTAATATGAATAGGACGACCATACATATCTAATGCGCCAATATATGGTAATTTAAAATTTGTAAAAGTTATAGGTAGCTTTAAACCCTTAGTTTGATTTTGCGATATAAATGGTAGTTTATTTTTATATCCAACAATGAGCCAATTATTAAAAAGTGATATATCTGTTTTATATACTGTTTTTGCTTTAGTGAGATTAAATGCAATTGGCATAAAAAAAAGTTTTTTAATTGGTTTTATAATTAGGAAAAATCTATCGTTTTGTATTTTACTTGAAATCTGAAAAAAGTTATTTTGAATTGGTTCAATAGTTGAAGTTGGTTTTTTTGAAAATATACATATAAGCTGTTTTTGCTCTTTTGTGCATAAAAATTTTGTACTATCCCTTATATGCAGGATGGAATAGGTATTAAAATGTTCGCTACCTGTACTAAGCGTAATATTTAATGCGTATAAAGAAGTTGTAAGTAACAATAAAAATTTTAACATTACAACCTCTTTTAAATTTTAAAATCCACTACTATAGACAAACGATGTAATAAACTCTAATAATGGATTAATTACAAGAATAGCAAATAAAGCAATTACCACGGCTATACCTATAACAACTGATAAAGGCGTAGATGAATTTATGGTATAGACCTTGCCATGAACATTGCTAAGTGGCTCTTTCATAAACATATATACAATTAGTTTAATATAATAATATGCCGCTATTGCCGAGTTTAATACCATAATAATTGCTAAAGCCGTATATCCAGATGTAATTGCTGATGACACCATATACAACTTACCCCAAAAAAGTGCAAATGGTGGTACTCCAGCTAAACTAAGCATAAAAATAGCCATAACGATCGCTGTTTTTGGTGAGGTATGAATTATGCCTGAAAATTTCTCATAAGAGTGGTCTGAACTTTGTCCTGCTGGTAGATTTTTTTGACGCGAAATCCATAACATACTAAACGCTCCAAGATTAGTAAAAGCAAAAAGTATCCAATATAAAAACAAAGCACTATTAGCTTGTGTTGTACCTATTAAAATTGCTGATAACACAAATCCGGCATGCGAAATAGAGCTATATGCTAACATTCGCTTAACGTCCGTTTGCACAAGAGCCCATATATTTGCGGCAGTCATTGTGATAATGACACTAGCATATAAGACAACCTGTATCCAAACAAATCCACTATGAATTAAAAATTCAAATAATCTCATCATAACAACAAAACTAGCAATTTTTGGTACAATTGATATATATCCTGCCATAGAAGCACTTGCACCTTCATATACATCTGGAGCCCATGTATGAAACGGAACAATTGCAACTTTAAAACCAAGAGAAGCAAATAAAAATATCATTCCGACTAAAATATATGGTAAGTTTATGTAATGGTCTGCTTTTAGCGTTGATGCTATTTGATGAATTTCTACAGAACCAGTTAATGCATACAAAACCATTGAGCCAAACACAAATAAACCAGCTGCCAATGCACCCATTGTAAAATATTTAACTGCGGCTTCAAAAGATTTACTTCTATTGTGTAATGCAATTAAAGTATAAAGAGCAAGCGAGCCTGTTTCTAAGCCAAGAAAAATTAAAATTAGATTGTCAGTTGAAACCATAAATTCAAAACCTGCAATCATAAATAAAAATAAAGAGAAAAATTCTGGATATGAAAACTCATGAAAACGTTTTGATGTTAATGCTAATGGAATAAACAAAAGAGAAGTACCTATGATAATAAACTGTGATATTAAGGCAATTCCATCTATTTTCATAAGATCAAACATGCCAAACATCGTTCCATTTTTAAGAACTTGTGTTGCTAAATCAACTAATGACCCAAAAGCTAAGATGAGAAATATTGAACTAATTACAACATATAATGATTTATTCAAATCTTTTTTAAATAAATCTATAATTAAAACAAATAGTGCGCCTGTTATTGTTATTAAAATTGGCGTTAATGTCGATAAATTTAATGATTGTACTGCAACTGATATTGGAGTTAACATTATCTTACCTCCCTTACTATTTTATTATTTATTTGAACTATTTCATCTTTAGGTAGTAATATTCTCATTCTTGCTTGTGGTGTTATAGATTTATCATGCATAATTTGTATAATCGTTTTTACACTATTTGTTATTGGTTTTAGTAAAGGATTTGGATAAACTCCAAGCCAAACGGTAATAACTACAAGTGGCACAAGGGCAATTAGCTCACGCTTATTAATATCTGGTAAATTTTTATTTTTCTCATTTGTAACATTACCGAAAAAGAGTTTTTTATATGAGGTAAGCATATATATAGCACCAATTATAATTGCAGAAGTTGCTATTAATGCCATCACATGTGATTGTTTAAAAAATCCTAATAGACTTAAAAATTCACCAATAAAATTAATAGTTAATGGTAAGCCAACTGCAGCCATTACCATAATTCCAAATATAGTAGCATAGCGTGGCATTACATGTGCTAAACCACCAAATTCGCTCATAAGCTTTGTATGTCTTCTGTCATAAATCACTCCTACTAATAAAAATAGTGCACCAGAGACAATTCCATGTGCTATCATTAAAAATACAGAACCTGAAATTCCTATAACATTTAAAGAGAAAATACCTAGCATGATTATGCCCATGTGAGAAATTGAGCTATACGCAACAACTTGTTTAATATCTTTTTGTGCATAAGCTACCATTCCGGTATATATAATCATAATAATTGCTAAAATCCCTATTGGATACATAAAATATACTGCAGCATCAGGAAACAAAGGTAATGAAAATAGTATAAAAGCATAAGTCCCCATCTTGAGTAACACCGCAGCTAAAATAACTGAACCGATAGTAGGTGCTTGACCATGTGCATATGGTAACCATGTATGAAAAGGAAACATTGGAACTTTTACGGCAAACCCTATAAAAAATGCTAAAAATAGCCATATTTGATAGTGTAGAGGTAGAACTAATTTATACCACGCCGGTATAGAAAAGCTCCATATTCCAGTGGTTTGATAATAAAAATATGCCATAAATAAAATACCGACTAACATAATAAGCGAGCCTGTAAATGTATATAAAAAGAATTTTACTGAAGCATAAATACGCAATGCTCCTCCCCATGCTCCTATGATATAAAGCATTGGCACAAGTGATAATTCCCAAAATATATAAAATAGTATTGCATCAAGCGCACAAAAGACACCAACCATAGTCATTTGCAAAAACAGTAGTGTAATAATCATGTTTTTAATATTTTTTGTATGTGTTAATGATGCTATACCAATCATAGTAAAAAATGATGCCATTATAATAATAAAAAGAGATATGCCATTAATACCTAATTGATAATGAATACCAAAATTTGAGATTAATGATGCACTCTCAACGAATTGGTATGTTCCTACATTTGGATTAAATGCCCACCATAAATAAAGTGATAAAATAAATTCCATAACACTAATGGCTACACCATAAGCTCTTATACTGTTTTTATTTATTATAAATCCTAACACCGCAGCAATTGCTGGAAAAAATATTATAATTGATAATATATGATTTAACATTAATGAACCCCCAAAGTTGAAAATATTGTCATAATCATATGCGGATATCTAAATGCTAATCCAAAAGCTACTGCCATTAATAATAAAACAACGACGCCAAACACTGTCCATTTCAGCATAGATGACAAATTCCCATCTTGAATGCTATGTGTTTGTTTTCCAGCTCTATGCAAACTAATTGCTATTAAATCAACCGTAGCATCCACAATTTTAAGATCAATCTTTTCCCAAAAAAATATCGAAATTTTTCTGTATGGCATGACTACACATTTTTGATAAAAGTCTGGAATATAATATTGATTATATAAAAGTTTATATGAAAATCGCTGTGCAAATATTTTATCTTCACCTTTAAATTTCGCATATTTTTGCCATGCATACCAAATAGATAATACAACAAATATTTGAGTACCAATATTCATCCCCAATGCTAAAGCATCTGGATGTATTTCATATACCGTTGATGGCAATATACGAGTTGCCATATCATAAAATATACCTTTAAATGCACCTGTAATAATAGATAAAATACCGAGCGGTGCCATAGCGATTAGTACAAATTTATATGCCTCATGTGGATGAAAGCCAAACAATTTATATCTATGTTCGCCAAAAAATACAAGTCCAATCATACGGAATGAATAAAATGCAGTTAAACCAGCAGTCAGCCAAATAGATGCATAAATAATATAATGATGATTTACAAAACTGGCCTCAATAATAGGGTCTTTTGAAAAGTATCCGGCAAATGGAAAAAGCCCAGCAAGTGCCATAGATGCTATTACCATTAAGATTAATGTCCATCTCATTTTTTGACCAAGTCCACCCATTTTAAATGGATCTAACTCATCATCCATAGCATGCATAATATTACCAGCTCCTAAGAATAAAAGTGATTTAAAAAATGCATGAGCTACAAGATGAAACAATGCTATCCAATACGCCCCAAGTCCAGCTGCTACAAACATATATCCAAGTTGCGAAAGTGTTGAGTAGGCAACAATTCGTTTAATATCTCTGTTTACAAGTGCCATAGATGCAGCAAAAATAGCCACAAAAGCACCGAGACTTGCAATCACCTCTCCAACATCAGGTATCATCTGATAAAGTACATGCGTTTTTACAATTAAAAATACACCAGCTGTTACCATAGTTGCAGCATGAATTAATGCAGATACTGGTGTTGGACCTTCCATAGCGTCTGCAAGCCAGGTATGAAGTGGAAATTGAGCTGATTTTCCCATAGCACCTATAAATAAGAAAATGCCGATTAAGGTTATTTCATGTGGATTAACACTAGGCAAGGCTGCAAATACTTTATCATATTGAAGTGAGCCTGTATTGTAATAAATAAGAAAAATTCCTATTAGCATGCCAAGATCAGCAATTCTATTCATGATAAATGCTTCGTTAGCTGCCCATGTTGCACTCTCTTTATGATACCAAAAACCGATTAATAGCCATGAACAAAGACCAACGCCTTCCCAACCAATAAATAATCCGACAAAATTATCGCTCATAACAAGTATCATCATAGAAAATACAAAAGCGGATAGGTATGAAAAAAAGCGGTTAAAGCTTTTATCATGATCCATGTAGCCTATTGAATAAATATGTACGAGCATTGATACCGTAGTTACCACCATCATCATAGTTACCGTAACAGGGGTTATAACAAAACCAAAAGGAATGTTAAGACCACCCGTATGTATCCAAGTCATAAGTGTTACATGTATAGCTCCACCCTCTAATACGTCATATAATAATACACTACTAGCCACAAAGGATACAAATAGTAAAAATGAAGTAACTAAACCAGTTATTAAATTTTTCTTACTAGCACCAAATAGTGCTGCAAACAGCGATCCAACAAGTGGTGAAAATAGTGCTATGTATAAATAAACTTCCATCTCTTTTTATCCTCTCATTGAATTCATGTTATCTAAGTTGATATTACCATGTCGCTTATACCATACAATGAGCAAGCCCAAGCCAACGGCTATTTCAGATGCGGCAACTGCTATTATAAAAAAAGCAAACATCTGTCCTGTTAAGTCATGATAAAAATGCCCAATTGCTACAAAACCTATATTTACAGCATTTAATAAAATTTCTGTAGAAAAAAATAACAATAACAGATTTGTACGTCTCATAACACCTATTAACCCTATAGAAAATAAAATTATAGAGAGTATCAGATAATGTGATAAACCAATATGAATCATAATAAAACCTTTGTTTTTGCTTCTTCGATGAAAGATATTTCCTCTTCTGCCATCAAAGTTAATGATTGATCCATCTTTTTACCAGCTAAAACGATACCTGCAACCATAGCAACTAAAAGCATAATAGCAGATAATTCAAATGGTATTAAATACTTAGTAAAAAGTACCATACCGATTGATTGAGCATTAGTAGCACCAGCAATTGGAGGGTATTGTGGTGATATATTTGTGCCTATTATTGCACTTGAAAATATTATTATTACTAAAATAGCAGCTAATGTAGCCATGGTTATAACCGCCGCAGATGTGTATCTTGTTTCTTTGATCTCTTTTGTAGTATCAAAAAACATCATACCAAACGCGTACAGCGCCATAATTGCACCAGTATAAACGATTATCTGAACAACACCAAGAAAATCAGCACCTAACATAAAGAAGAATCCTGAAACAAGTATCATACCAGCACCTAGTGCAGTTAAAGCATATAGAGGCTGCTTTGTACTAATTGTTATATAAAACATTATAATTGTTAATATTGCAAATGTGTAAAATGCTATTGCGTCAAACATATTTTCTCCTTAATAAGATAAAGGCGTTTTTTTAATACGCTCATCTTCATTTGGTGTAATAGCACCATAACCTTCAAACTCTTTTTGTTGATTAGCCTTTAAGATATCCATAGGTGTTAGCATGTCATCGTACATAATAAAATGTGCTCTTTGTTCGCTACCATTTTCATATCTTCCTCCATGCGTAATTGCAAGTTCTGGACAAACCTCAGCACAATAACCACAAAAAATACAACGACCAAGATTTATACTATATTCACTAACTTCCTTACGTGAATTTTCATCTATTTTTGTTTCCATACGAATACAATTAGATATACAAATCTTTTCACAAAGTCCACAACCTATACACCTCTCAGTACCAGACTCCCATAATCTTTTCATCTCATGAATAGCGCGATATCTGGGTCCAATAGGCATCTTTTCTTTTGGGTATTGGATTGTATGAATATTAAATTTAAACATTTCGCGAATTACAACCCAAAGCCCGATAAATAACTCTATTTTAAATGTTCGCCTTAGCACTCTTGCAAATTTCCCTAAACTTGTAGTCGGATAATCTTTAATCTCGACTACAAAATAATCTTCTGATATATTTCTATTATTAAACTCTTCTATACTCATAACTATCCTCTCTTAAAACATCAACACAAAGCCTGTAATAACTATATTTATTACAGCTAATGGCATAAGCACTTTCCAACACAGCCACATAAGTTGATCTGGTCTTACATCAGGCCATGCGGCTCTTGTCCATAAAAAGAAGAAAAAGAAAAATGCAACTTTTGCTAAAAATAAAAGAGCACTAAGCACACTCCCATCACCAAAACCACCCATAAATACTAAAGTTATTACAAAAGAGATAAAAAACATATTAGCATATTCACCAATAAAAAATAGTCCCCATCTCATACCAGAATATTCAGTACCAAAACCATCAATTATCTCATGATCATTAGCTGTTAGATGAAATGGCGTACGACCTGTTTCAGCAAAGGCTGCTATCCAAAACAATATAAATGCTAGTGGTTGCTTCCAGATTAACCAATGAGTAAATCCTCCTACTTGATAATCATTAAAATTAATCAATGATAGCGAACCAACAAGCATGATTGGTGCTAAAAGTGCTAATCCTGTAATAACCTCATAAGAGATAAAAACTGCAGATGAACGTGCCGCAGAGATTAATGAAAATTTATTTGATGATGCCATTCCGCCTAAAAGTAATCCATACAAGCCAATTGCCATGACTCCCATAACATATAATAGTCCAACTGAACTATCAGATATAATCGGATGAACTGTATAACCAAAAACAGTAAATGTCGGCCAAAACGGTATCGTTGCTGCCGCCATAAATGCGGTTGATGCTGTAATAACTGGTGCTAATTTAAAGATTTTTGCTACCGTACTAGATGGTACGATATCTTCTTTTGTAAATAACTTAATTCCATCAGCTGCGATTTGCAATATCCCATAAGGTCCAACACTCATAGGACCTAGTCTACGTTGCATAAATGCTAAAATTTTTCGTTCAAAATATGTTCCAAAACCTGCTAATGCGGAAAAAAGTAACATCACTACGACTATCTTCAATATTGTTGCTACTAAATATGCTGTATCCATTTTATACCCCCTGTATTATGGCTTCAATAAACCTATATCTATCAAAAAGAGCTATTGAATTTAAAGTTAAATCAAATGTTGGAAGCAAAATTATCTCACCATCAATCTTATTGCTTGCAACCACTTTTGTCGATAAATCATGATTTTTAGTTTTGATAATAATTTCATCTCCATCTTTTAGATTAAGTTTTATCATATAAGCCTCACTGATATATGCACCACTTTTTTCATCTAAATTTGTCGCTTTATTGGTAAAATTATTAAATTGGCGAACCGGATTTGCTAGATATATTATATCGTTTTGAAACTTTGTATCTCCAAACCGTTCTACTTTTTCACTCTCATCTGATGTAATATCGATTATTTTTAGTTTAAAACCACGAACTTCTGTGCCATCATTTTTATAATAATTATCTAAATTATCAAAAGCAATCGATTCAAAGCCTTTGCATGTAGGCAATTTTTGTGTGTAATTTATCGTAAGCTTTTCATACAAACCAAGTGCATTTGCTATATCGTTTAATTCATAACCACTATACGGTAGCGCTGCGTTAGTTGGTACAACACGTTTATCAATATTTGTAAATGTACCCTCTTGTTGGTTAATTGCTGGCATATCAATATCGCCCACACCAAGAGATGAAAGCTGAAAATCTCCTTTAGTATTGTAGCCAATTGTAAACTCGCCAACTCTCTCATCTAAATCACAAATCAATGAAACGCCTAATGTATTTGTTGAAGCTGGTATCATAACTAGATTAAAAGCCGTATATTTTTCAATTAATGCAATAAGTCTTGCCAAATTTTTTGAATTTGGATGAGTATATAAATCAGCTCCAACTATCAAAGAAAAAGTATCTTTTTTCTTTAAAAATTTCTCCAATGTTTGTGTAAAATCTTCAGGTGCATTTATGATAGCTAAAAGTCTGTTATCATCAACTTCTATCTCTTTAGAGATTTTTTTAGGAACCATTTTTGTTTTTTTCTCTTCTACTTCCTCTTCTTCACCAGTTTCTTCGTTTATCTTTTTAATTTTTACAATTTCAACTACTTTTTCTTTGATAGTTTCTTTAACTGTTATAACCTTTTTAGAATGAAATGATGCTAAATATTCTACTATCTCTTGTGGTAATTTTATTTTATCTGCAAACAAATCGAGCAGTAGATACAATACCGCCTCTTCGGTTAATGGAGAATAATTAATGCTCATCACATTTTTACCTATACCCTCAATCACAGGATCTTTAACAGGATGAAAATAAAGTCCCACACCTTTATTTGTGATAATTGAATTATTAAAAGCATATCTAGCAACTGGGTTATCACTTTTTAAGGCAGTACCGACTGATACTACAAAATTACTTGAGTGAACCTTTTTTAAATCACTACTATATAGAGATTTTTTACTAATCTTGCTATACTCATCTAAAAATTGTTTAAAAGCTCTTGCATCTTCATTTACTAATTTATATCCCAATTTTTCTTTTAAAGATTGTAAGATTAAAGCCTCTTCGTTTGTTATCATTGATGTAAAACTAATAGTATCTGCTTTTTTAAACGCATCTATTGCATGTAAAAAGGCCTTTGTGTCTTTTATTTTAACCTCATTTTGATAGTCAAATCCATATCTTCCAGCACCACAAAGTGAAACATAATTCCATTCATTCATAACACGATAAATTTTATCATCAGAATTTACTATATTTGTATGTTTTACATCATAGTTTATTTGACATCCTGCACTACAATGACCACAAGTTGCTGGAATTTGTTTAAGTTCCCATGCATTTGATTCATACATAAAATGAGTGTCCACTAATGCGCCAACAGGACACACCGCAGCACATTCTCCGCAAGAGGTACAGTCAAGCATTTCGCTACCGCTTGTAGTACCAATTAAGGACTTGTTTAATTTATTCCACATAGCGTATGCATCTTTTGGCATACTTTGTTTAAATTCATTATCAATTGCATCGGCTCCGCGTGGTACAGTTTTTAAAGCATTATCTCCAATCATATCTTTACAAACCGTAACACATCTCTCACAAACTATACAAAGACCTGGATCATAATGAATATGCCCCCAATCTTTAGCACTTCTTTTAACATCTTTTACGCTATAGCTTTGAAAATCAACATTCATCTCTAATGTATAATTTTGAAGTTCACATTCACCAGACTGATCACAAACCCCACACTGAAGAGGATGATTTACATCATAAACCTCCATAATTGAGCGTCTTTCAGTTTCAATATTTTCAGTTGATGTAATTATTTGCATTCCATCTTTTACTTTGGCATTACAAGCATACACTTGCTTACCATTTGCTTCGACTAAACAAAGACGACATGCCAAAGTTGGACTACAGCGTGTTAAATAACAAATTGCTGGAATAAATATATCATGCGCACGAGCAACATTTAAAATATACTCTCCCTCAGTTGCTTCTAATTCATGATTGTTAATGTTTATTTTTATTTTATTGCTCATTATTTACTCTTGTAATTTTAGATTTTTGGAACCTGTACCCTTTTGGAGATTCAACAAGGTCAAAGATTGGATTAAGAGCTATTGTGCCTTTTAATGTTTCATCTTGTTTAAAAATACGTATCAAGGTTAGCCCATGTGTCTTGATTTTTATTTTATCATTATCATTAATTCTTGCAGCAGCAGCAAATTGAGCTGAGCCTCTTAATGTTGTATCTTTTGGAAGTTGTTTTGTTAAATTTGTATAATTATTAAATTGTAACACAGGGTTTACATGGTAAATGACTGTTCCATTAAATTCAGGTAAATCATCAATATCTTCTATTTTATAAGATATTTCAGTATCAACTAAATCCAAATTATACCCACGAATATCTTCACCTAGTGGAGATAAAAAATTAAAAAGTTTATCAAATTCGATATTTTTAAATCCCTCTTTAGAAGGTAGCTCGCTGGTAAAATCAATAGTATGTTCTTTGCTTATTCCAAACTCTTTAGCAATATTAAGTAGCTCATAACCATCAAAACCAACAGCGGCATTCGTTGGGACAACTTGCTTATCAACGCTCACAAATGTTCCCTCTTGCTGGTTTAATGATGGAACTACCAAATCAGCATTTGGCAAACTAGATATCAAAAAAGTACCATTATCTTGATATCCAACAGCATCACTATCATCATCAATATCTAAGTCACATATCAAACTAACACCTAATGTATTGACATTTTTTGGAATAATTAAAATTTTAAAATTACTATATTTTTCTATAATTGCTACTAATTTTGCAATATTATAAGCTCTTGCATGAGTTATAATATCTTCTCCAATAACTAAAACATTATTCTTTGTTCTTGATAAAAATTTCATCATAAGTTCTAACTCATCTTCACCAATGTTGCTTTCTGCACTTAAATATCCATCATCAAGATTATTAAAATACTCTTGATCATTAGGATTTAAATCATAATTTTTTAAAATATATTTTGCAAGTAGCGCGACTACGCCCTCTTCTGTACCAACTTCATATTTTAAAAATTGCGTAATAATATTTTGCATTAAATCATCTTCAATAGGATGGGCATAAATTATTTTTGCTCCATTATGTTTTGCGGCTATGGTTAATGCGTATCTAATTCCAGGATTATCTGTTGCAACCATAGAGCCTATTATAATAATTCCATCAGCTTTTTTTAGAGTTTTTGTACTTGCACTGTAATGTTTTTTGCCACTAGCACTAGAATATGAGTCCATAAAATTACTAAATAATCGTGCATCTTCATTAAAAAGCTTAATATTTAATTGTTTTTTTATGGCATTTAAAATCAAAGCTTCTTCATTAGTGATTAAAGAACTAAATCTAATGGCTTTTGTATTTTTTAATGCTACTATCGCATGTTTAAAAGCTTCTGTATCTTTTGTAGCTTTATTATCAAAATCAAATCCAAATCGTCCAGCACCACAAAGTGAAGAAAATTCAAAGTTATTTGTTACTCTATAAATAGATTCTTTTTTATCTGCGATATTAGTATGTTTGATCTCATATTCTAAAGGACATCCAGCACTACAATGAACACATGTAGCTGGAATTTTTTGTAACTCCCATGCATTTGAGATATATTGAAAATTACTGCTAGTAAATGCGCCGACAGGGCAAACAGCGATACATTCGCCACAAAATGTGCAGTCTAGCGTATCTGCATTTTTAGGTATGATTTTTGAATTGTATCCACCAAATAAAACTTCAATAGCATCATCACCTATAACTTCATTGCATACATGTACACATTTTTCACACATAATACATAATGCAGGGTCATAATTTAAAAGTCCCCAATGCTCCATCTTTCTTGGTTTATCTTTTGTAGCAAAATTTTGTTGAGCGACATTAAATTCTAAAGTTTTATTTTGCAGATCACATTCACCAGATTTATCACAAACACCACACTCTAGTGGATGATTGACATCATAAAGTTTCATGATATTTGTACGCTCAAGTTCTAATTTACTACTACTAGTTGTTATTTCGATATCATTTATTGCTAAAGTATTACACGAGAGTACAAAATCATCAGTATCTTTTACCTCTACTACACATAAGCGACAAGATGCACAAGGAGTAGTTTTAGAGATATAGCACATAGTTGGAATATAAATTTCGTAACGACGTGCAACGGTTAAAATTGTCTCGCCCCGCGTGGCTGTTACTTCTTTATGATTAATTGTAAATTTAATCTTACTCATACAGCACCTCTAAATCGCAGTCATAGCGATATAATAACATCGCATGCACCGCTCAGCTTCATCAAATGCTTCTTTTTGTGTAAAACCTAAATTAACCTCTTTATTGTTATCTTTACGCACATTAGCATCAAGTTTAACACTAATTTCACGTGGAAGTCCTGGTAACCAACCTTTTATCTTCTCTTTTTTATCATAAACACGTAATTTTCTTAGATGATCTTCCATAATTTCATCATCACTCAAACTAATTTCGCCTGTTTGTATATATCTTAGCATAACTGAAGATGCTCGTTTTGCTTGACCTACCGCATTTACGATAGTCATGGGTCCATATTCACAATCACCTGATGCAAAAATACCTTTTTTTGAAGTCATATAATCTTTACCATTGGTTTTAACAGTTGCCCAAGATGTCATCTCAAGCTCCCATTCCTGTGGCAAAAGATCCAAATCAGCACTTTGACTAACTGCTGGAATCAGATAATCTGCCTCTAAAGTATAAGATTCACCCTCAATTTTTACTAATTTTGCTCGTCCACCATCTGGATCTGGAATCAATTCAAATTTATCAATCAAAAGAGATATAATTTTATCATGCTCATCTGTTGTAATCTTATTTACCGCAGAATGAAATAAAAATTCTACACCCTCTTCAACAGCTTCGTGATACTCTTCATAAGTTGTATTGCGTACAATGGTTTTTTCATCACGACGATAAATCATATACACTTTTTTAGCATTTGCTCTAATTGAGCATCTAACAACGTCCATGGATGTAAAACCACCGCCAACACAAACAACGACCTTATTAGTTAAATCTACATAATCAGTAGTTAAAAGATTGATATCTTGTTGCTTTTTTGATATTGTATAACCATATTTTTCAAACAAATTAACCTTATCAAGAAAATCAATAGCACTCCAATAGCCTTTTATCTCTTCACGTTCGTTATCACAACGAATTTTTTTAGAAATTCTAGCTCCTGTAGCTATCATAATAGCATCATAATTTTTTTCAAATTCTCTCATCATCTGTCTATTAACGCGAGTATTTGTTATAAAATTTACACCCAAACTTTGCACACACTCTATATCTTTGTTATATTTTTCAATTGGCATACGATACTCTGGCACACCAACAGCCACTTCTCCACCTAAAACTGGAAGCTCCTCATAAACATCAACATCAACACCCTCTAATGCTAAATAATAAGCAGTGGTAAGCCCAGCTGGTCCGCCTCCAATTACTACAACTTTTTTATCAATCTTTGGCTTTTGTTCAGCTGGATGGAAAAAAGAAAAACCATGATCTGTTTCATAATCAGCACCCAATCGTTTTAATTCCATAATTGAGATTGGCTCATCTAAATTTGTTCGTCTGCATGCATCTTCACATGGATGTGGGCAAACACGTCCACATGTATGAGCTAATGGCATGGTTTGACGTGTTGCTTTTAGCGAATCATCGAACCTCAAATCCCGCACACCTTCTATATAGGCTGGAATATCTACATGTGAAGGACAAGCATCGGTGCAAGGTGCAGTGATTTTAGCGATATAATTTATATCTGCATCATAATGCTTTGATGGTTGGGAATTATTTATACAGATCATAAACTCATCTTCAAAATGCTCCATAATATCCAACAAAGGATTTGGTACAGTTTTACCAACTTCGCACTTTGATGTCATTTGCATAGTTTTTGAAATCTCTTTTAAATGTTCTAAATCTGAGAGCTCGCCATCTCCTCTTGCAATTTTGTCAAGCATATCATAAAGTATCTTGCCACCCCATCTACCAGGGGCACAACGTCCACAAGCCTCTGAATAGATCTGATATTGTGCAGCATATTCTGTTGCTAAACGAATAACATCTATATCTTTATTAAAAATAGCAACACCATCCCAGCCTATAAATGCCTTAGATTCTCGGTGATCATCATACATAGCTGGCAGATTATATGCCGATTCTTCCCACTGCTCATCTGGCTTATTTATATTGTTGATAAATTCACCATTCCATGTGGAAAAATATACTTTACTCAAAATCTGTTCCTAATCTTTTTTTACCGCGATAGTCCAATCGACTTCGTTAAATTTTAATGAATTTAATAACTCACAACCTGCTTGTTTTACTAAATCTGCTGAACGCTGAATTGGAGTAAAATCGCCTATCTCAAATAAAAAAATAGCAGTCTGTTTTTTTGGATGAGAATTTAAAATCTCTTTCATTCTAGGCTCAAAATTATCTTTTAAATGGCGTAAATCATAACGTAACATTTATCTATCTCCTTATCTATCAATCTCGCCAAATACAATATTAGTAGCACTAATAATTGCAACAACGTCAGGTATATAATGACCTGGTAATAAATCAGTTAAAACACCAGTATGCCAAAAAGATGGTGCTCTAATTTTTAATCTATATGGATATGGACCACCTTGTGAATTTATATAAAATCCGAGTTCACCTTTAGGTGACTCAGTAGCTACATAAACCTCTCCGACTGGTGGTCGCATACCTTGTGTAACAAGTACAAAATGTTGCATCAAAGAGTAGTTTTGAGTCATAATATCTAATTTTGACGCTGAAATATATTTTGGTGCATGAGCCATGAGTTCTGTTTGATTGTTCTTAACTGTTTGTTCATACATATCTGCGACTTGAGAGAGTATATGAGCTGATTGTCGCATCTCTTGCATGTAAATACGATATCTTGCATAATTATCGCATTTATCAGAAAAAGGAACTTTAAAATCTATCTCATCATAAAGCTCATAGGGTTCCTCTTTTCTTATATCCCAAGCAACTCCACTGGCTCTAAGCATGGGTCCTGTACATCCCCAAGAGATTGCCATCTCTTTTGATAAAACTCCAACATCTTCCATTCTCATAAGCCAGATACGGTTTTGATCAAGTAGATCTTCATAATCTTTAATATCTTGTGGAAATTTAGCCAAAAATTTACGTAAATCTGCTATAAAATTATCTGGTAAATCAAGTGGAACCCCACCAATACGGATAGCAGCATGAGTTAATCTAGCCCCACAATAATCTTCAATTAAATCTAAAAGATACTCTCTCTCACGAAAACCATATAAAAATACGGTCATAGCACCGATATCTAAGGCTGTAGTTGCTAGCCAAAAAATATGAGATATCAATCTATTTATCTCTAACAGCAGCATACGAATAACTTTACCACGACGTGGCACTTTAACATCTATTAGTTTTTCAACCGCTAATGCGAAGCCATAATTATTTGAACTAGATGCAATATAATCCATACGATCAGTTGTTGGCATAAACTCATTATAAATCATGTTTTCGGCCATCTTTTCCATACCCCGATGCAAATATCCGATATCTGGATGGGCTTTTACTATCATCTCTTGTTGGAGATGAAGCATAAGACGCAACTGTCCATGTGCCGATGGATGTTGTGGCCCAAAATTTAAAATGGTTTCATTATCTTCACGATCAAACGTTATATTTTCAAAAAATGGTCTTAATCTATTTGCTTGTTGCATTTTTTTACCTATCTCTATTTGTAATAATTACTGATTTTTCTTCATCAAATTTATCAATCATAAACACACCACCATCTTCTTGATAAGCAAGAGGTTGTTTAGGCTCATCACCTGTAATTTTTGTTCCTTTTGGTACTTCATGCCCTAGTCTTGCAAAACGTTCACTATCGTATCTATCGACCCTTGCAGTATCGCGTATCTCAGGGCCGATGATATCACGTGCTTCTTTACCATAAATCTTATCAACTTCATACCAAGCAGCAAACTCATCGCCCTCTAATGGGTAAGTTTTTAGTAAAGGATGACCTTCCCAATCATAAGGCATCAAAATTCGCTTTAAAAACGGATGATTATTAGCTTTAATGCCAAACATATCATACATTTCACGCTCTGACCAATTTGCACTACGAAACAATTTTTCTACACTATTTATAGCTTCATCTTTGTCTATAAAACATTTTATACGGATACGTTTTCTTTTTTGCATAGATAAAAGTTGATAAAAAATTTCAAATTGATTTTTTTTAGCAAGCCAATCAATCGCACTCATTTCAGATAATTGAGTATATTCTTGCTTCTCTTTTAATAATTTTAATATCTCAAAATTATCTTTAGCATTAACTATAACCACCAATTGTCCTACTTGAATATAAGCGTCAAGAACTTCAAATTTTTCAGCTACAGCAGCTAAATCTAAAGCAAAAATTTCATCACTTTGTACTTTTTGTTTAGGAACTTGAGGTGACACATAATATCTATCTGTATAATAAGATTTTGCTTGTACATTATCTTTTGGGGTGTATGCTCTCACTATATCAACCTTTTTGCTTTTTGAGATTTATCAGCTTTTTGAGATCGTATCTTTTTTTGTAAAAGCATGACACCGTACTGAAGCGTTTCGGGACGTGGAGCACATCCTGGAAGATATAAATCAACTGGAATAACACGGTCGACACCTTGAACAGTCGCATAAGTATTAAACATTCCACCTGTATTTGCACATGAACCCATTGAAATTACCCATCGTGGTTCAGCCATTTGATCATATAAACGCTTAATAAATTCAGCATGTTTTTTTGTGAGCGTTCCAGCTACTATCATAACATCGGATTGACGCGGAGAGGCTCTAAAAATGGTACCATATCTATCAAAATCATATCTTGAAGCACCAGATGCCATCATCTCAATCCCACAACAAGCAAGACCATATGTTAACGCCCATAAAGAGTTTGAACGTCCCCAATTTACTACTTTATCAATGGTCGTTAATGCGACTGGTAAGCCACCATCTTGAGTATAATTTACTTTATGTTGTGCCATTGTAAAGCTCCTTTTTCCCAAGCATAAATAAAACCTATTGCAAGCAATGAGATAAATGTTATCATCTCAATTAATCCAAACCAACCTAAATATCTAAAATCAACTGCCCAAGGAAACATAAAAACAATTTCAACATCAAACAGTATAAATAACAAAGCAAATAAATAAAATTGTGGAGAAAGCCTGTTTGGCTGCTTTGTAACCTCTGGTCCACATTCATAAATAGAAAGTTTTATTTTCTCAGTATCTTTGGTTGCCAAAGCGCGACTTACAAAACGGGCAATAACCGTTGTTGCAAAAAACATTCCAAAAGTCAATGCAAACAATATAAATGCACCGAAATATATATGCGTATTATTAATATGTTCCATACGAATCTCACCTTTTTTATTTTCAATATTACTAGGAAATAAATAGTAAACTAAAAAAATATATTTTGCACTATATCAAAAATCTTATTAAAGTGATAAATTATTAAGCAAAAAGATAATAAAACGTTACAAATTGTAATACTTTTTATAGATAAATACTATATAAGTGTATATTTGTAACAGCCTTTTATGTTAAAAATCCCATTAATCTATCATTATCAAAATTACCAGTCTGTTCTTTATCAATTTGAACTTTAAAATCATGTAAAGTAAAAATTGGTGTCGTTTTTGTTGCTACATTATATGCTGTATTTTTTATAATTAAATTTATCTGTCCACCTGTCAAGGGGTATTTTACAAGTTCTTGTAAATAAAATTTTTTTTCAAATTCTGCATTTTTTGGTAACATTTTTTGCCACAACTCTTTACGCTGCTTTTCATCTGGTTTTTTAAACTCTATTTTATAATTAAAACGCCTTGAAAATGCTGTATCAATGTTTTCAAGTAAATTAGTAGTTGCAATCAAAATACCTTTAAAATTTTCTATCTGTTCTAAAAATATATTTTGCATTTGATTATGCATCTGCTCTGCACCACCGCCTGCACCGCTAATCCTTGCACCTAGAAATTGATCTGCTTCATTTAAAAGCAAAACTGGTTCTGTTTTTGATTTTGCAATGAGTTCATAATATGTATCAAAAATCTTACGCACATTTTTTTCGCTCTCGCCTACATACATGGAAAGTATTTTAGAACAATCAAAGCTAAGCACTTGACGTTTTAAAGTTTTACTAAGCGAATATGATGTTAAAGTTTTACCAGTGCCTGGAGGTCCATAGAAAATAATTCTAGCATCAATTCCACTTTTTTTATCTTTAATACCCCAAGATACAAGACGTGCAACTACATCTTTATCAACTTGTTTTATTAGTGCTTCTAGAGTTGCTTTTGTTTTTACGTGAAGCACAACATCATCTAATGTTGTTTCAGGGTCTATAAGCTCAAAAATATCTTGTTCTTTAATTAAAATATTTAGTTTTAATTTTGTTGCTTTTTTCTTCTTTTGAGGATGAATGATAGATTGTAGTATCTCTTCTGAAATAAAAAAAGATCTTGATATTCCACCAAATGGATTTAACATCTCTTCGTAATCTATTATTTGATTACTAATTAATCTTGACCCATCTTCAAGTAAAGATCTGTTTTTAATACGCTCATATTCATCTAATGATATTAAATCAATGAGAGCATTCATGTCTCGCAAAGAGGTGTCAGATGCACTATATTCTTCTCGTAAAAGCGCTAAAAATAAGATCTCCTCTTTAGGGTCTAGCTTTTTTTGTTTAAAAAATTTATCTAATACAATATCTTCTGAAGTTTGAGCAATTCTGTCATTAATTCTTGATTCAAGCATCTCTAGCTTTGTATGCATTCTATCGATACTGAGTGAATTTTCATGAATGTTATGTCTGATTGTACTTATTTTTTGGTACAACTCAATTTTGTAAAATTGATCTTGAAGATACTCTAAATGATCGGTATATGGCTTTATTTCAGGGAGCTCTACATCTAAGCTACCCTCTTGTAAAACTTTTAAAAATGATGAAGTAGGTGAAACTACAGCATTTAATAACTCCAAAGTAGCTACGTCAGAAATCTTAACTGGTGTAAAACTTTTTTGATGAATCCAGCCTAATTCTAATAATCTTTTTATCTCTTGAAGATGATTTAAATATACATATGCATTAGCACCATAAATATCTTGAAGTGCCTCTAATACTACAATATCTTCACTACCTTCAATAAATTTTTGACTAATATACTGTAAGATTCTTGCTTCTTGTGTACTGCATTTTAATTGCAAAAAAAGAGCAGTACTTTGCACCTCTTTTGTTTTAATAAATTCTATTACATTTTTCAATTTTTTACTCTTTGTCTAAGTACACGCTTTAAAATTTTGCCTGTTGCTGTTTTTGGTAGGTCTTTTGTAAAATATATCTCTTTTGGTATTTTAAAATTTGCAAGCTTATCTTTTAAATCATTTTTAACTTTCATTTGCGTTATTGAGTCATTTTTAATATTATCTTCAAGTTCTACAAATGCAATAGGCATTTCACCATTATTTTTATCTCGTTTTGCGATAACTGCGGCTAATTTAATATATGGCAAATGCATAAGAACCTCTTCAATTTGACGAGGATAAATATTGATACCTTTTACGATGATTAAATCTTTAATTCTATCAATTATATAAATAAATCCATCATTATCCATCTTGCCAATATCACCAGTTTTTAGCCATCCATTTATGATGGTTTCTTTAGTAACTTGTAAGTTATTGAGATATCCCATCATAACACAATCGCCATGAACATAAATCTCCCCAGCCTCACCACGTGGTACTTCCAGCATCTCTTCATCAACTATTTTAACCTCATATCCTGGTAAAGGACGACCTACTGAGTATGGTTTTTGATCTGTTAAAGAATTAACAGCCACACCAGGTGAGCATTCGCTAAGTCCATACCCTTCAAGCATTTTTGCACGTTTAAAAATTTTTGTATATTTATTTAATGTATCTTCACTTAATGCTGATGCACCA
This sequence comes from uncultured Campylobacterales bacterium, assembly GCA_964474335.1. GTDB lineage: Bacteria > Campylobacterota > Campylobacteria > Campylobacterales > Sulfurimonadaceae > Hydrocurvibacter. The sequence goes on along the minus strand of CAYYRS010000004.1, from coordinate 19,082 downwards.
GAAATAAAAATACGAATGGAGTTAAACCATAAAAAATACCATGGTAATTTTGCGCGAATTAGTGCATTATAAACATCTGGTACACCTAAAAAAATAGTCACACGTTTTAAAAGCGTTTGTTTAATAATATTACTAAATGGATGTAATTTTCTAATAATTAAAATTGAAGAATTTGTTAAAATTGGTAACATAACCATGATACTAAAAGTAAAGGCATGAAACATAGGTAGATACACAATAAATCTATCTTTGCTTCTAATTTTAAAAAGCTCGCTACCACCAATCATATTTGAAAAAATATTACGATAACTAAGCATAGCGCCTTTAGGGTAGCCTGTTGTACCTGATGTATAAAAAATGACTGCCATCTCATCAAGTTTTTTATTTACATGTAAGCTAGATGTTTCATTTACGCTTTCTTGCATATCACTAAAGAGTAGATAGGCTTCTTTTTGCTGTGGCAACTCATCTAACCAAACTATATGCTTTAAAGATTTCACATCTAAATCTTGTACTTCATCTTGAAATTGTTTTGCTGTAATTAAAATTTTTGCCTGTGCATCATTTAAAATATAGTTATATTCATCTTTTTTTAACATGTTATTTAAAGGAATTATTACTCCTCCTAATTTGCAAACAGCAAAGATACAAACAATAAACTCATCACAATTGGGTGCAATAAGTGCTGCTTTATCTCCATTTTTAAAACCAAGGGCATTTAAATAATACGCAAAAGTATCTACTTGCGTTAGCAACTCTTTATTTGTGATAGTTAAATCATCAATCAATATAACTTTTTTATTTGGATAAGCATGAGCATTATTTACTATCATCTCATAAAAATTTGAATATATATAGTTTAATTTTTCAACCATATTTAATAATCCTTCATATAGTTTTTAGAAATACTCTTAATTCTCAATCAATGAATACAAAAGTTTTATCTCTTGTGGCCAAATAGTCTCATCAATAGTTTCTAAAATAAGAGGAATGTCATCCATTCTTTCATCATTCATAATAAATCTAAAAGCATCAAGACCTATTTTGCCTTTACCAATACTATCGTGCCTATCTACATGTGAACCAAGTTCTGGTTTAGAATCATTTATATGCATGCCACGAAGATATTTAAACCCAACAATGCGCTCAAATTGTGCCATTGAGATGTCATAAGTTGCGCGTGTCCTTATGTCATAACCTGCTGTAAACATGTGACAAGTATCGATACATACACCAACGCGACTCTTGTCTTCAATTTTATCAATAATTTGTGCTAAATGCTCAAATTTCCAACCAAGATTACTACCCTGACCCGCTGTATTTTCTAGCACTAAAGTAACACCTTTTGTTTTTTCTAATGTGATATTCATCGCATCAGATATACGCAAAAGACACTCATCTTCACTTATAAGTTTTAGATGACTGCCTGGATGAAAATTTAATCTATCAAGCCCTAAAATCTCACATCTTTGAACCTCATCAATAAAAGCATTTATAGATTTCTCTCTTTTTTGTTCATCTGGATGACCAAGATTTATAAGATATGAATCATGAGGTAATACATGACATGGAAGTATCCCGCTCTCGTCTAATAATTGTTTAAACTTATCAATTACTTCGCTTTGAAGTGGCTTAGCGTCCCATCTGCGTTGATTTTTTGTAAAAAGAGCAAACGCTTTTGCACCTATATTTTGTGCGTTAATCACAGCATTATACACTCCGCCGCTTGTCGATGTATGGGCTCCTACATATTTCATTTATATCCTTAATCTATACATTTTGACATTATAGCAAATGTTTACTTTTATCCTCTCTTGCTTAAGTACCAGACCATAATAATAAAAACATTAGGATTTTTAGAGGTGCCCTTAAGGAATTTCTGAAGAAATCTTTATAAAAATGTGATTTTTTTTATCAATAAATTTAATCATATTATTTATTTTACTATAATGTATGTTTAATGATTTTTCTTTGATGGTCTGTGTAAAACCATTAGGAAGTTTTTTAATATTTATTGCTTTAAAAATTGGCCTGCCTAAGATGATATTTTTTAAAATATTAGTTGGATATTGTGGTGTTAAATATCTTTGATTAAACATATCTTTTGTCATACATCCATTATTAATACATATCAAATGATTAATTTTAATTGTTTGTATAGGTACTCCAGCCTCAAACAATTGTAACTCAACAGCATTCAGATTATGTCTGATATATCCAATATCTGCATATTTTAGATGTGGAGATTTTATGATAACAATGCTAGCTTGATTTATCTTATAATTTCTAATAGCACATCCACTAAATATTAACATTACAGCCAGTATAGCTATATGCTTAATCATACTTAACCCATAGGATAAAGTATCTCTTGATGAACTTTATCACAAGCTTTTAAAATCTCTTTATTTAATGTGAGTTCCATAGCATTGAGCGAGGGCTCCAACTGTTTAATATTTGTAGCTCCTATGATGGTAGAAGCTACAAAATCAAACTGTTTTGACCAAGCGATTGCCATAGTTACTGGATGAATCTCATAATCATGAGCAATTTTAAGATATTTTTGTGTTGAAACAAGAGTTTTATCATTTAAAAATCTTGTTGCCATAGCTCTTTGACGAAAATCTTTAGAATTTTTATAATCAAAGAACCGTCCTTTGCCCTCTTTTGTTTGATTATACTTACCGCTAAGTACTCCACCAGCTAACGGAGAATAAGGAAGCAAAGAGATTTGCTCCTTTTTTGCCAACAAAGCCAATTCGTCTAAAAATCTTCTATTTAAAAGTGAGAAATTATTTTGAATAGATTCAAAACGAGTAAGCTTTTCATATTTAGAAGTCATTAAAGCCTTGCATGTACCATAAGCTGTATCGTTTGATGTACCAACATATCGCACTTTACCGCTTTGTATAAGCTCATCAAAAGCACGCATAGATTCCTCGATTGGAACAATAGTATCTGGCCAGTGCATTTGATACAAATCTAAATATTCAACTCCTAAACGCTTGAGTGAGCCTTCTACTGCGTGCTGAATATGAAATCTATCAATTGCTGTGAGTCCATGTCTGATGGGAGGCACAAACCATCCAGAAGCCGCACCAGCAACCTTCGAAGCAAGTATAATACTATCGCGTGGCTTTGTTTTTAACCAACGTCCTACTATTTGTTCAGTCACTCCGGCTAGTTCACCGCTTGGTGGTACTGGATAAAGCTCGGCTGTATCATAAAAATTAATACCCCTATCATAAGCATAGTCCAAAATCCTAAACGCCTCTTTTTCGTCACATTGCAATCCAAAAGTCATAGTTCCCAAACAAATAGGACTAACGCGAAGACCACTTCTTCCAATATATCTATATTTCATGACTAAACTCTTTTTTTATACTCATTATACCAATATTTTATAAAAGTGTACAAGGTCAGACAATCATTACTTTACTTTGTTTTAAGCTTGCTTATGTTTATAATATAAAATTATGTTCAAATTGTGTTTAGTACACAAAATTAACTAAAGAGGTCGTTATTATGCGTTTATTATTTCTTATTGTTTTTATATGCACTCTTGTCCTTGCTGAGAACCCTGACTATCCAAATAAAATTCCAACGAATATTCAAGTAAAACTAGGTAGTACTATTAAAGGGAGGATTTCGTCCAACGATGATCTAGATGCGATTAAATTTATTGTTCCAGCTAATACACATGTTCTCATTTCAATTAAGAGTAACTTTAATAGTATCGGATATATATACAATGATAATAGTACATATAATAATCAATACATATATGATGTACGCGGATATACACCTTATTCACAACCTTATTTTTTAAAACAGAAAACAACCTTTTATGTAAAAATACAAGGATACCAATATGCTGTCGGTAACTATACTGTAACATATCAACTAAATCCAGATATCAATACAAGAAATTTTACTAAATTATTAATAAATAATACAGATAATTTAAATATTTATGGTAATGATTTAGTAATAGGCAATCAATTAGTATGTCAAAACGACGAAGATGGTGCAAAATGTGAGCAACCAAAAATTGGAGCTACAAATAATGATATCTTTCAGCACAAAGTTAGAATTGATACATCAAATAATGCTCCACAAAATAACTCTATGGCAAGACTTGATTTAAAACTTGGTGATAAGATTATTTGGGCTGGACTTTATTGGTCTGCGAGAATTTATTCTTCTTCTACTGATCATCCTTATGCACCAGTCATTTATATGAGAACTCCTCATGCAAAGTCATATACAAAATACACTTCAGTACCAAATAAATATAATTGGTATGATGATGGATATGTATTTGATTATGGATGTATGGCTGATGTTACAAGTGCAGTTAAAAACGCAGGAGGTGGAGAGTATTATGTTGGTGGTATAGACTCTTCAGACGGAACAAATACTTTTGCCGGTTGGTCGCTTATTGTAATAGTACAAAATAGTAATAGAAAATTTAGAAACATTAGCGTTTATGATGGTTTTAAAGTTGTTTATAATGGTGGATCGTACCCCCATTCTGTCAGTATAGTTGCAAATAACTTTTTAACACCGCGTTCTGGAAATGTTGATGCAAGCCTTATTACTTTTACAGGAGAAAGTGAAGCTGGTTTAAATAATACTGCAACTATTACAAATAAAAATAATGTACCCTCTTCGCTTGTAACAGCATCAAATAATCCAAACGATGTTTTTAATGGCTCTATATCAACATATGGTATATATAGATCAACATATCGTACAAGTGATCCGACATTAGCAAATCCTAACTTCCAAAATGTCATAGGCATGGATATTCATCAAATGAAGGTTAATAATCTAAGTAATCTACAAACAAGTACAACAATTACAATTGCCTCTAAAGGCGATAGATACAGTCTAAACATGTTTGCCTTAGCCACACAATTATATGTTCCAAAATTTTGTTATGATTATGCATATAGTCAAAATGGAGTTTATTTTACACAAAAAAATGATGGTACAAAAGATCCTAGATTAGTTGGCAGTGTGGTATCACAACAACCAATTGTCATGAAAATATTTTTGAAAAATTTAATTAATTCTGATATAAATATAACTGATTTAAATCTTAGTGTTATGGATTTAAATACTACGCAAGTAAAATATATCTCGGGTACAACTAAACTTACGCCACCAAATTCACTTTTTGCACAAACTCTAACATCTCCCCCTCTTATAGAGAGCCCTAGTTTTGTTAAAAATATTTTAGTAGGTACGGTACCAGCGCAAGGCTACTTTTATCTTTACTATAATCTAAATCCGCAAAAATCGGATCTTAATACCTCTATTAATGTAATTGCTAATTATAATTTACATATTGGTTCATCTACTATACCTTATTCATCTGCGTTAGGTTCAAAAATTAAAATGTGTTCTAACGGAGATTTTAATTATACTCCTGCTAAGGGTATTTTTGATATTGTAGATAATAGCTATTATAGTACTGTGAATGCATCTCCAAGGTATTACAATATTCCAACGCAGGTGACATCCAGAGATGGTAATTTCAAAGTTATTTCACTTGACCCTAAGAATTTGGATACATTAAAACCAGCCTCAACTGTAATCGCAGTTGACATGATAAATGCTCAAGCCTTTCATGATGTAAATGCCTCGTGTGATGAACCAGATAGTGCAATAAGTCCTAGAGTTTGGATGATAGTAGACAATACAGATAATATTCCTTTTACAAAAACGGCATTACAAAATGCGATAAATAACAATATGACAACATTACAAAATAGTTATGATTTTTATAAACAAGCTAGACGTAATGCTGCATTTAGAGTTTCTTACAATACCGATAGCAATGGCACATTAATAGGTGTAACAAAACTAGGAACAAATAGTTATAAACTAACAAATTTTCCTGCATATGGAGGACAACAATGTAGCCCAACTTATACAGGTACACAAACTACTGTCTCATCTGTTTGTGGTAGTAATGGTAGCGGTAGTGGACAAAGTGGCATGACGCAAGCACAACTTGCACAATGTATGGAATGTATCTATGGTAAAGCTACTAGATTCGTCTGTTCACGTGATAATTTTGCAATTCGTCCAGAAGCATTTTTAATAGATATTAATGACCAAAATCAAACAAATTCAATAAATAAAATATCTATAGCTAGGGGCACAAATCCACCACCAATTTTAAATTTAGCTGCTGGATACAACTACAATTTACACGTTATAGCAACAAACCATCAAAACAATAATGCTTCGCCTAGTTTTTATACAACTTTAAACAATATTTTAGATAATAATGCAAGCTACGCGTGGAAACCAGCTAATCATCTTGTTGCTGGCTGTAATGATGTAACAAACCATGACATTAACGTAAGCTTTAGTAATGGTATTGCCGATATGAACACATCAATATCACAAGTTGGACAATACAAATTAAGCTTGCTTGATTCAACATGGACAGATGTGGATCATAATCCTGCTTATATGGCTCATCACACTGGTCAATATTTTAAAACTGGTGCAGATTGTATAAAAAATAGTTCAATAACGCAGTCTATAAATGCAAATGCCATCAATGGCTGTGATGTCAGTAGTGATGAAAACAATACAGACGCAAATATCAAATATTACAATATAAATGTACTTTTTCATCCATATAAATTTGACCTTACTACTGTAATACCGTCCATTGGTCTTAATCATAATACTTCTGATTTTGGTACTAAAAATTCATTTGTATATATGTCAGATTTAGCAGTTCTTAATGATGAAAACATGTCATTTCATCTAAATGGTCAAGTTAGGGCGGAGGGAAAAAATAATGCAATATTGAGTAATTTTGTCACCAAATGTTACGCCGAGCCTATTGATTTAAATATTAGTAAAACAGGGGTCAAGACTCCACCAGCTTTTATGTATATGTTTCATGACTTAAATGCGAGTGGTAAAACAATATCAAGCACAAGTGGAGATTTAAATAACACCAAAATACCAATTGTACTTAATGATGGCAATTTTACAAAAGAACTAAAAGGAGCGATGCAAACAATTTTAAATCTCAATTTTAATAGAGATCAAACAAAGCCACAAAATCCTCAAAAGATTACATTTCATAACTATACAGCACAATGTCAAATTCCGTCAAATTGCTCATTTAAGGCAGATTTAAAGGATAAAAATACGACAGGGCTACTAAATCTAAACAAAACAGTTACATTTTACTATGGCAGGACTCATGCGCCAAATTATAAATTTAAAGGAAGTAGTGGCAGTGGATTTATATATTATGAGGTTTATGACAATAACGCATCAACAAAAGTATTGTTACCAAATGGTATAAATACAAAAGTTAGTGTGGATGGAATTAATTGGTACAATAATGCTTATCATATAGCAACAAAGGATGGTACATTAGGGCTTGTTACTGAAAAAACAATTCCTCCACATGTAACATTAAATTCAATCAATACAACTAAAAGTCCAACGCCGTTTACACTAAACTATGATGGTACACAAGATTATCCATATCAAACCACCATGCAAAATAACCCTTCTGGGTGGTTGATATATAATCCATACAATAATGCTATCAAAACAAATCAATTTAGTGTTAGATTTTATAAAAGTACAAATAAGTGGACAGGTGTTCAAGACACCAATACCTCGACTAATTCAAATGCTTCAATCATTACAAATCAGAGGGTTCTATGGTAAGACGACATGCGTTTACGATGATAGAGTTAATTTTTGCTATTGTTATTATGTCTATAGTAATTATCTCTATGCCTATGCTCATGCGAACTAATTCTAAGGCTATGGAGGCAAATATCATACAAGAAGCAATCTTTAGTACATCAGCTACTATCATGCAAAATCTTAGTTATCCATGGGATAATGACTCAAATACAAGCGATGGCTCATACAATAAAATTGTAGCAATACCTAATGGTACAGTTGCTTATAATAGATATTATAATTCTCAAGGCACACATGATACTAATGGCAGTTTTAGAGTGGGTAATATTTTAGAAAATGGACATAGAAGATTTCATAGTTATACTTCTTTAGATGCAAACATTACATCTTTAACTACTACAAATCCAAATCCGTTATGTCAAAAAAGTACAGTATCTCAGTTTATTAATAATGGTGCAACAGCTTCAGGATATAAAAATACTTATGAAACAGTAACAACCATTAGTTATATACCAGATATAAACAATGCAAATGCAATTTTTGTATTTGCGGCAACTGGAGAAACAACAACACCAACAAATATAAAATTAGTTACTGTTACTATAAAAAACTATCAAACGCAAAAATCTTTAGTTGTACTAAAATCATACACTGCAAATATCGGTGAGACCGATTTTGCTTCAAGGACATATTAATGAAGCGTCGTGCATTTACTATGATGGAATTAATTTTTGTTATTGTAATTATCGGAATAATTGCTAAGTTTGGTATCGAGATGCTTATAAAAGCTTATGACGATTACATCTTTTCAACTGTACAAAATAGACTTCAATCTCAAACAGCATTTACGCTTCAAGAGGTAACAAATCGCCTTGCATATCGCATCAAGCCATCGGTAATTGTGCGAGATAACAACAATCCTAACTTTGCTACAAATTATAGATCATTAGCAGATGCAAAAAATAATGGACATGAAACTATATTAGAATGGATAGGATACGATAATGCAGGTCTTCAAGGAGATAGTAACGGTGTAATCAATGTCCCAAACTGGAGCGGATTTATAGATTTAAACAATCCAGCTCACACATCATCAAATTTAATTTCACTAGGCACTAACACTTCAAGAGAAAATCAAACCATCCAAGCACTCTCAAATGGATCATCTGATATAAATGATTCTGCAATCTATTTTATTGGTGGGGATACAAATATCAATGGATTTGGCTGGGGTGGTGCAATAACAAATCAAACCAAGACTATGCACCCAATAAAATCAAATCCAGCTAACGTAGATATTTTACAATCAAAATTTGCCACACCAAATGATTTTACAAATCAAAATGTATATGAATTTTACCAATTAGCATGGAGTGCTTACGCTCTTGTATATAGTGGGGCAAATGGTTCAAATGGAGTACCATATATAAGTAGTCTTGATAAAAATAGCAGCACTAATCCACCAATATTATTTGATGCTGTTTTACCACATGGCTTAAGATCTGGTATCCAAAATGGACAGTGGAGCAAAACAGCCGCTAATACATATACCGTTCATTTAGATAAAAAAGATATTAAATTTACATATAATTCGAGCAATGGCACATTTACATGTAATACAACATCGCCTACCACAGGTGCAATTTGTAAAGGACTCACAAGATGATATGGCGTCATAAAAATGGTTTTACTATGATTGAACTTATTTTTGTAATAGTTATCATTGGTATTCTCTCAGCTATTGCAATTCCTAAGTTTTTTGGTGTACAAAACAGTGCACAAGAAGCAAATGTAATAAAACAAATTGAAGCCATACGAGCATCCATTGATGGACAAAGAGCACAGGTAATGCAAAATAATAGCTCTTTTAAAAATAATGGCGGTGGCACATTAACGCTTTATTATAATTTTCAGCCATGGAATGGTCAAACCTATCTAAGCCCTACAACAAAGCATGCTGTACTTATGAATAATGTTAGTACATTTAGATATCAAGCAATTGGTAGTCTTATAAAGATTCAACTCTGCATCTCAGATGAAAATATCTCAAAAGATGGAGGATATTCGATATGCAAAGAACAAACAGTATTTTAAATTCTTCCAAACGTAGTGGATTTGCTATGATTATGGCAATAATTCTTATCGTTGTGTTATCAACTATTATGGCTATTATGCTCACTCTTACACGAAAGACTACAAAAGACACAACCAATCTATATCTAAAAGAACAAGCCGTGCTTTTAGCAAAAAGTGCTACTGAATTGGCACTGCTTGAGATATCTGGACACAACAGAGGTGCAAAAGGAAACACAAACTGCTTAAATCAAGTAAATGCGGTTTACCCAAATGCCACGAGTCCAATATTTGATATTAATACTACCATCAGATATATTGGACTAAACTGTCAAAATGGTTCAAACTATATATCAAGTATCACTACGCCGGATTCAAATGGCTCAGTACTTATAGATACAACCGTAACTTTAACATCTGGAACTTCAGTTGAACCTATAAGATATTTTAGACGTACTTTACAAAAATTGTAATCTTTATATGATATAATTAAAAAACCCTATAAATAAGAGGGCATCTTTAACAAAAGGATTTTTTATGAATATCTCATTAGTAGGACGGCATATTGAATTAACAGACGCAATCAAACAACATCTAAACAACTCAATTGAGACTTTAAATAAATTTAACGTAAATATCATCTCAGTAACTGCTGTAACCTCTGCAAACGAAAGAAGAGGCAAATATGGTGTTAGTGTTGAGTTTACTATCAATTTGGCTGCAAAAAATTCTGTAATAATTAAACAAAACGATGATGATTTATATGCTGCCATAGATATCGCCATTGAGCGTGCGAAAAAAGCACTCGGTAGAATCCATGAACGTGAAACAGATCATCAAAATGTTGGTTTAAACGCAGTAAAAGCACAAGCAAATATTGGTATAGATAAAACAAGACAAGATGATGAAGATGAAATTGTTCCAGTAGAGCTTAATTTATATAAACCACGCGAAGTGGCTGATGTTTTAGAAGATTTAAAGGCAGGCAATAAGATGTTTGAAATTTTCCTTGATAATGAAAGTAAAACACGCGTACTTTATAAAAGAAATGATGGACGTTTTGGACTTTATTAAAGCATGTATAGCCATCTTGTAAAAGGCCTAATAACTTTTTACATGCAAGGCACTCAAATCTTGTTTTACCTCTTTAATAATATCTTCATCTTCACCTAAATCTATCCATTTAAATTCCAAGCCGCTTTGATTTATACCTTTTAAAATATCTCCTGATTTACGAAATTTCAAATCAAGTTGAGCAATATCAAAACCACTTTTTGTTTTACAAAACTGTTTTAATCTATCAGAATTTTTTTGATATGTAAATAAAAAACAGTATCCCTTAATTCCCGTGCGACTAACACGACCACGGAGCTGATGAAGAGTTGAGAGTCCTAAGCGTTCAGCACCAACTATAACAACTGTACTAAGACGTGGTAAAGAGATGCCAACTTCAACAACGGTTGTGGCTATTAAAATATCGCCATTTTCTCGAAAACTTAACAATACTTTTTCTTTATTTTTATCACCTCCATGAGTGATATAAACATTTTTAAATCTATCTTCCCAAAATGAACGTGCCTCATTAATACTTTGATACATAAATGCTTCACTTTGTTCAACTAATGGATAAACCAAAAGAATTTGATGTTTTTGTGCTATCTCATGTTTTATATGCACTAAAAGAGCTGAAAAATCATTTTTATGTATTATATGAGAGCTAATATCCTTTTTAAATGGTGTTTTTTTTATGAGACTCACATCAATATATGAGGAATATATCATAGCCTGCGTTCTTGGAATTGGTGTTGCACTAAATTGTAAAAAATGTGCTTTTTTTTCATCCATACCAACTAAATTATTAAGTAAATTTCTCTGAGCTGTCCCAAAACGATGTTGCTCATCTATCATAATAAGTCCAACTTTAGGTAAATCTCGATATAAAATAGCGTGAGTGCCTATGATAAAATCATAAATACTCAGATCGACTTTTGATGTTTTATTTGTTACAAGTATGGTTTTAATATTTGGTAAAAATTTCAAAGCCTCATCATATAATTGATTTGCCAAAAGTGTTGTAGGAGCCATTAAAATTACTTTGTGTGGATAGCTCACAACAACTGATGCAAACATAACCATAGTTTTACCACTTCCAACATCTCCTACTATCATACGTTTAGCTGCCACGTCTTTAGCTAAATCATTTTTGATATCTTTTATGGCTTCTATTTGTTCATCAGTTAAATCAAATGGGAGCGTTGCTTGCCACCGCTTGTAGCTTGAAGTTAATTTATATCTTGATGGTGCATATCGTCTTTTTGTTTGAAATTGTTTTAGATTATTAAAAAGTTCAAGATATTTTAAAGTATTAATATATTGTGGTAAAAAACCTATATTTTTCTTTTTTGGAATCTGCTGTAAAGGAAAATGAATCTCAAAAATTTTTACAATTATTTGCTCTTTTAAACCCTCGTTTTTAAGATTATCATGTGTGAGATATTTTGTCATGAGTCTTTGTACAACATCAGTACGCAGTTTTGTTTTATATTTTGGTGTAATTTGTCCAATATTAGTTACTTTTTTAGGCTGAAGTAAGGTGTATTGTCCATTTAAATAATTAATATTACCATATAAATAATATCTCTCATGAACAAGCAATTGCCTTAACATATAAGGTCTTGGTGCAAATATTACGGCTTTTAGTGCAGTGTTTGCGTTATGTGAATAAAGTTGAAGTTGAATTGATTTTGGAGTATGCGTTATGTGATTAACAGTTGCATCAATTATTCCATAAGAATCTGCATGTAAATCTTTACAAAGACGTAAATCTTCATAAGCAGATGGTACAATAAGCGCTAAATCTAAAATAGACGATATGCCTAATTTTTTAAATTTTTGCTCATCATCTTTATTTTGTAACAATGGCGTAAGATAGCTCCAAAATCTCTTTATGTTGCTTAATAAAACTGTTTAACTCGCTTAAAGTTAACTCACTAATCATTTTAAGTTCTTTTTGCGAATAGTCCTGAGATTGATCTTTATAATATTGCATAAATGCACGTGATAATTTTTGTGACAGCGTCTCAACGCGTAGAGGTTCACTGCCTAAAAGAAATCTTTTTGTCTGATCTAGCTCTTTTTTTGTTACACCATCTTTTACAAACTTTGCAAAAGTAGCCTTAACTATAGATTGTGCCTCTTTTAAAGAGGTTATTTTTGTCTGTAAATACCCACTTAAATACGAACTAGATCTACTCACATGTAAAGAAGCATACGCGGAGTAAGCTAGTCCTTTTTTAACACGCACATTATCCATCAATCTACTTCCAAAACCACCAGCACCAAGAATAAAAGTAGCTACTTTTGCTTTATAATAATCCTTGCTATTGTACAATAAATTATATGGTGAACCAAAATACATATAAGCTTGCTTAGTAGCAGGTCGATTTAAAATAACTTCAGTAGGCTTGTTTATTACTTTATAATATGCAAGCTTGTTAGAAACCCCCACTGATAAATCTTGCGCTAAAATCTTAGCTTTTTGTTTTGCCTCTTTTAATGAGATATCCCCACCCATTACGATAATTAAATTAGATAAAGTCAAATGTTGATTTAAAAACTCTTGTATCTCTTTTAGATTGACGCTCTCTATGCTTTTTACTGTGCCGTTTGTTGGATATGCTAATGGAGTATTTTTAAATAAAATTGATTTTAAAAGATTTGAAGCAACATAATCATAATCACTCTCTTTTGCACTAAGTTGACCTATCATCTCAGTTTTTACTTTCATCAAAGTACTTTGCGTTAAATTTGGCTCTTTAAGTACTTCAGAAATTAAAATAGTCGCACTATTAAACTCCTCTTTTAAACATCCAAGTTCCATAACAAAAGTTTCAACTCCAGTATGAAAGCTCATATGAATCGCTTTTGCATCTAATTTTTGTGCAAAACCAACACTACCCAGCTTCTTAGTTCCCTCATTCATCATTTTTGCACTAAGTTTTGAGAGTCCTGGAGTTTTATCAACCACGCTCCCTGAAGTCTTGAAAACTAACTGCATAGAAACAATAGATAAACGCTTTTCTTGTTTGAATATTAAGGGAATTTTAATGCCCTTTACTTCAATATAATTAATTGTAGTTGCCATTAATATCTGTCCTAGTAAAAATATAGTTATAAACAATCTCATTTTAGCTAAATATCTCTAATGTTTTATAAGCGGTGTTTCGCACAGCAGCGATATCTCCATTTGCACGAATTAGATGGATTAGCTCATCTTTTGCCATACTAAAACCAGTTCCTGCACTTTTTACAACATTTTCTTCCATCATGGTTGAACCCAAATCGTTTGCACCAAAATTAAGTGCTAGTTGCCCAATATATGGACCTTGTGTTACCCATGAACTTTGAATATTTGGTACGTTATCTAAAAACAGACGTGCGACTGCCAAAAGGCGAAGATACCTGTTTGGTGTTTGTTTTTGCATATTTGGCATTAATTCTAAAAGCTTTGTATTTTGTCCTTGAAAACTCCACATGATAAATGCACGAAAACCGCCAGTTTCATCTTGCAAATTACGCACCATATCAAAATGCTCTATGATATCTTCATCACTCTCAACTGTTCCGTACATCATAGTTGCAGTTGATTTTATTCCCAATTTATGGGCTTGTCTATGAATATCTACCCAAATTTCACTATCTATCTTTTTTGGTGCTATTATGTCACGAACTTTATCACTTAATATCTCGGCGCCGGCACCAGGAATGGAAGCTAAGCCCTTTGCATGTAAACGCCTTAACACCTGTGTAACACTTATGCGCGAGACTTTTGCGATAAAATCTATTTCAATGGCACTAAATCCATGAATTGTAATGGTTGGATATTTTGTGTGGATATGCCAAACTAAATCTTCATACCACTCAATTTGTAATTTTGGATGCACGCCACCTTGAAAAAGTATCTGAGTTCCACCTACTTCAAGCAGTTCATCTATCTTTTTATCTATCTCATCAAATGTTAAAATATAAGCATCTTCATCTTTCTCATGACGATAAAATGCACAAAATTTACAATCAACCCAACAGATATTTGTATAATTAATATTTCTATCAATAATAAAAGTAGTAATACCATCAGGATGTAGTTCTTTTTTTTTCTGTGTTGCTAAGCGCCCCAATTCTTTTAAATCAGCCGTACGTATAAGTTGTAATGCTTCTTGTTTAGTTAGTCTTGATTGCATTGCCCTGCTTTATTGGTTATTTTATTTAATGCATTATTCATCATTATAATTTTTTTAGGTAATTTTATTTTATGTTGCAACGCTAATGTTGAACCATTACGATAAGCTATTTTAACTTTTTTGTTTTTGTTTTTATAAACAAGTATTCTAATTGGCAAATCAAGTCCAGTCGTAATATCTTGTTGCATAAACAATGTTCCAAGTCGCGGATTACCAAAAATAATCTCTTTTGTTGGTGCTAGCTTCATATTAACATTTTGTGCATTTTTTTGATGATTAATAATTGCAAATATTGTAAAACCTTTTGCTAAAACAATATGTTTTATATTCCTAATAGTTTGATTTACGCTACATTTACTATTTTTAATAATTATATTATTTGCAGAAAGTGACAAACAAATAACTGATAATAATACTATTTTTTTCATCTTTAAACTCCTATTTAATATCTAACAATTGATCTTTATCTTTTGCAATGGCATCAAGTACACCATTTATAAATTTTGGAGATTGTTCTGTTGCAAAGGCCTTAGCTACTTCTATTGCTTCATTAATGATAACAGCAGAATCCAAATCAGTAAAAAGTATCTCATAAGCTCCAAGTCGTAAAATCGCTCTCTCAAGTGAACCTAGTCTATTAAATTCCCAATCAACTAAATATTTTATAACTATTTTATCTATTGTATCTAAATATTTTAAAACACCATCAAAAAGCGTTAAGGCAAAGTCACGTTGTTTATTACGTATTTTTTTACTTTCCAAAATTTCATTTGAAAAATTTACAATATCACCGTTACCCAAATCATAAGCATACAGCAAGCTAACAACCGCCATTCTTGCATGATGACGCGTTGCCATTAATCTAGCTCTTTATATAAATCAAGCATCTCAATTACTGTTGTCATAGCTTCAAAGCCTTTATTTCCAGCTTTTGTTCCAGCTCTTTCGATTGCTTGTTCTATCGTATCAGTTGTTAAAAGTCCAAAAGCAACAGGTTTTTGATATTTCAAACTCATAGACGCTATGCCTTTAGTTGCTTCGGCAGATATATAATCAAAATGTGGGGTTGCACCACGAATAACCGCACCTAAAGCACAGATTGCATCATATTTACCGCTTGCTAAAAGCTTATCAACTAGCATTGGAATCTCAAATGCACCAGGTACTAAAACATGTGTTAAATCATCATCATCACCACCATGTCGAGCAAAAGCATCTTTTGCACCCTCAACTAACCTATCAACTATAAAATGATTCCATCTTGTACTTACCAATGCAATTTTTTTACCATTAGTAACTTTTAATTTTCCCTCAATTAATCTCATAACCTATGCCTCTTGAATTTTTTGAATTTTTTGAATAAGTTGTGCTAATTCGTCTAATTTTATCATATTTGCGCCGTCACTTAAAGCAATTTCTGGATTAAAATGAGTCTCAAAGAAAAAACCATCAACACCGACAGCAGCGGCAGCTGATGCTAAATATGGTACCATTTTACTATCTCCTCCAGTTTTACCATTAAGTGAACCTGGCATCTGAACAGAGTGCGTTGCATCAAAAATAGTCGGAGCAAACTCTCTCATGATAACCAATGAACGCATATCTACTATGATATTGCCATATCCAAAAGAGCTTCCTCTTTCACACAAATATACACCATGTTCTTTAGCAGTTTTAAAATTTACCTCATCACATCCACGAGTTTTAAGTACTTTTAAAACAGAATATCTCATATCAGGTGGATTAATAAACTGACCTTTTTTAATATTTATCTCTTTATCTGTTTTTGCGCACGCCACAAGCAAGTCCGTTTGACGACATAAAAATGCTGGAATTTGAAGCATATCAACCACTTGTGATACTATTGGTACTTGAATTGACTCATGCACATCAGTTACTATTTTATATCCGAAGTCATCTTTAACATTTTGCAAAATTCTAAGCCCCTCATCTATCCCAAGACCGCGAAAGCTCTCAAGAGATGTTCGATTTGCTTTATCAAAACTAGCTTTAAAATAAAAATCTATCTTAGAGTTTTTTTGGTACGTCTCTAATGCTTTAGCTATCTTAAAAATATTTGTTTCACTCTCAATAACACAAGGACCAGCTAATAGTTTCATATATCTACTTTTTAAAAGATATTATAGCACAATTTTAACCACTTTTTGCGACTAAAACCCCTGCTAGTATTATTAAACATATTCCGATAATCATGCTTATATTTGGCAAACTATCACCTAAAAATAATCCAGCTATGATAGAAAACAAAATGCTGGCATAACTAACTACACCAATTATGCCAGCTTGACTAGCACCATAAGCTTTTGTCATGTAAACTTGTGCTAAAGTTGCGAAAACACCGAGTGCTAAGATATAAAACCATACGATTCCATTAGGTACAACAAACTTACCTAACATAAAATTTAATTCACTTACATGTAAATGTAGTGAAATAAAAAATAAAACAATAGGTCCAATAGTTCCAACGCTCATAAAAGACAAAACAATGGCACGTGTATCATAATATTTTTTAAGTTCACGTACAGAAGTATAAGCCAGTCCAGCGCCAGCACCACTAAAAAGTCCTAAAATATCGTATATGCTAAATTTGATATCTGTAATTTGAGTGATAAAAAGCATGCCAATAAATCCGATAAAAACTGCAATCCAGCCCTTGAATGATAACTTTTCGCGTAAAAATATCCATGCAAAAATAGTTGTAAAAATTGGTGAAGTTTTAGAAAATGTCATCGCTTCGCCTAAGGATATATGAGCAATATTATAAAAAAATGCGAGCAGAGCTAAAAACCCTATCGTTCCTCTAAATATAAGAAGTAAAAATTTACCACCAACATGATTCATAGGCGATTTGAGTATCATAGCGCCAATCAAAATCACACCAAAAATATTTCTAAAAAATACAACTTCAAGGGAACTCATAGACTCACTTGCGAGCTTAGCAAATACACCTACTAATGCGAACATTAAAGATGCAAAAAGCATATATTTAACACCGATATCTATTTTTTGTGATTTCATAAGCGAAATTATATCTAAAGAGCGTATAATTTTATGGTTTTAAAAAATACCTACAAGGAACATTATGAACATCATTGTTTTAATAATTATTGTGATTGCCATATTTACCTATTTGTCAAAAGGATATATAAAATATAACAACAACTACAAAGAACAGTTTAAAAACTTCTCTACATCAAAAGAAGCGATAAAAAATAGTGAGCTTGGTCTTTTTGTAGCACTTGTTGCAAAAGTTGCAAAAGCTGATGGCAAAATAGATACTCTTGAAGCAGAATTAATTAGTAATATGCTGAGTGATGTCGCACAAGTCTTTCCAGAGCCTCAAAAAACTAAAGATATTTTAAAAGAAATTTTTAATGAACAAAAAGATATTCAAACAAATACCATAGAGCTTGCACAAAACTTAAAAAATATACTAGGTCATGACTTAAATAAGCAGATTTCAATGATGGGATTTTTAATTCAGTTGGCATTTATTGATGGCGAAGTTACAAAATCTGAAGAAAAAGTATTAATAAGTATTGCCGAAACTATACAAATTGATCCAGATGTTTATCATAAAATCTTTGATCAATTTGAATCTATATCACAAAATAATCAACCAACATCTTCAGTACAAGATGCCTATAAAACCTTGGAGGTATCGCCTAATGATTCACTTGAAATAGTAAAAAAAGCATATAAAAAGCTTGTACGACAACATCACCCAGATATCATCAAAGCACAAGGAAAATCTGATAGTTATATAAAAGAAGCAACCATAAAAACACAAGAGATAAACGCCGCCTATGAGATGATAAAAAAAATTAAGTCGTAAGGTGCCTGCTTTAAAGGTTATTTAACATTATAAGGATAGAATTATAAAACATAATATTTAGGAGTATACATGTCAAGACCTGTACCAAAAAATGAGGAAAAAGTATTAGCAGTAGAGGACTTTATAGTTTCAAAAACTGATACAAAAGGTAAGATTACATATGGAAATAAGATATTTATAAAAATATCTGGTTACGCAGAAGAGGAGCTTTT
>CAYYRS010000003.1:0-123285 GCA_964474335.1 uncultured Campylobacterales bacterium | reverse complement strand
AATGGTGGGCACTACAAGACTCGAACTTGTGACATCTACCTTGTAAGGGTAGCGCTCTACCAGCTGAGCTAAGCGCCCTATTTTTTTATTTAAATCAAATAAAAAATGGCGCGGTGGACGAGACTCGAACTCGCGACCCCCTGCGTGACAGGCAGGTATTCTAACCAACTGAACTACCACCGCTTATTTTAGTTTAAAAATGGTGTCCCGTGTTGGATTTGAACCAACGGCCACATCATTAAAAGTGACGTGCTCTACCAGCTGAGCTAACGAGACAAAAAGGTTTTCATAAATGTTTATGAGGGCGAAATTATAGGTAAATTGTGTGATTTTGTCAAGTAATTTTTTGATTAATTATTAAAAAAAAGATTTTTATCTACATCTAATAACATTTTGATTGCATGTAAAACAGTTTTTTCTTGTATATAATTGCGATCTCCATTTAAATACAATCTTTCAACTATTTGATGGGTTTTACTCCTAACTGAAATAAACACAGTACCGACTGGTTTTTCTTTACTCCCTCCACTAGGTCCTGCAATTCCGCTTATGCTAATTGCATAATCAGCATAACTCACATTAAGCGCTCCTTCACTCATCTGCTCAACAACATTAGCGCTAACAGCTCCATAATCTTCTAAGATAATTGAATCAACCGCCAGCCAATTTTCTTTTAAAGCATTAGAATACGTAACTAAAGAGCCGTCATAAACTTGCGATACTCCACTCTCTTTTGTAAATGTATATGCTAAAAGTCCACCAGTGCAACTCTCAGCAAAAGTAATTTTTTGATGCTTTTCATTTAATTTTTGTATAATAAACGCTACAACATTGGTGGCACTTATTATTTTAGAACTTAGCAATTGTTTAGCTGCAGTGATAAACTGTGCAATATTTCCATATTTTTTAGTTTTAATATCAATTTTTAACCAACCATCTATCAAAGTTGTTATCTCAAAATCTACTTCATTAGTTTTAGCTAGTGACTCAAGTAAAATCTGGGCACTATCTTTTTCTTCATTAAAGAGATGCAAGACAGCACTTGAATTATCATCTTCAAGCAAAAGTGTTGGAAATAAACTATCTTCGTCTGCTTGTAAAACATTTACAAGAGTATCTTTATATGAAAGAAAATATGTTTTATCCTCAAATAAAGTACTCATAGATGGGATTAACATATCATCTTTTAAGACTTGATTGTCAGCAGTTATTGTACATAACAGCTTACCAATGACAGTAAAATTATTTTTTGTTGTTACAATTATTAGTCTTGTTTGGAGTGAGAATTCACGTTCTAAATATAAAAAAAACGAATTATCATTTTCTTTAAAATCAACGATACAATACAAAGTGTTGATTTTCTTATTTATACGCCTGATAATATACCTGCGTAAGGAAAGGTTAGTCACAAACTTAGAGCCGACAAATATTAGAGCTGTTTTCATACTATTCTCCATGCGCCTTAAAAAATATAATTGGATTATATCATATCAGTATGTTTTAAACACTTTAAAGGTAAAATGCAAAAAAAATATAATGAGGTCTAAATGGACTATAAAGATACACTCTTATTGCCTATTACAAATTTTGCTATGCGTGGAAATTTACCACAAAATGAGCCAAAACGATATAAATCATGGTACGAAAAAGATATTTACAACAAAATGAAACAAAAACGTAAAGGTAAAGAGATTTTCACACTCCATGATGGTCCTCCTTATGCTAACGGTCATCTACATATCGGTCATGCCTTAAATAAAATATTAAAAGATATTATCATAAAACAAAACTATTTTTATGGTAAAGATATACGTTATACACCAGGTTGGGATTGTCATGGTTTGCCAATTGAGCAACAAGTAGAAAAAAAGCTCGGTGGCAAACAAAAAAAAGAATTACTTCCAATAGCTGATATTAGAAGACTTTGTCGTGAGCATGCCAAAAAATTTGTAGATATCCAGCGTAATGAATTTAAACAGTTGGGCATAATAGGTGATTGGGACAAGCCCTATGTTACAATGGACTATAAGTTTGAAGCAAATATTTATCGAACTTTATGCGATGTGGCACAAAAAGGACTTCTAATTGAACGTTCAAAGCCAGTTTTTTGGAGTTGGGCTGAACGAACAGCGCTCGCTGAAGCTGAAGTTGAATATCAAGATAAAGAAGATTATTCTATCTATATAGCTTTTGAACTAAGTGATGGATTAAAAAATAAACTAAACATAAATACAGATGCAGCGATAGTTATCTGGACAACAACGCCTTGGACTATACCTGCAAATACGGCTATCTCTCTTAATCCTGATGAAAAATATGTTTTATCATCAGATGGATATATCGTTGCAGACAAGCTGTTTAATTCTTTAAAAGAGCAAGGAATCATAAAAGGTGATAAAACGAAGATATTTGAAGCAAAAAGTTTTGAAAATCAAACAACAATCAATCCACTAAACTCAAGAGAATCTACTATTGTATTAGGAGAACATGTATTAATGGACAATGGCACAGGTTGTGTTCATACCGCACCTGGACATGGAGAGGATGATTATAAAATAGGGTTAAAATATAATCTTGATGTTATTATGCCAGTTAGTGAAACTGGGTGTTATGATGAAACTATCGTAAAATTAAATCTAATACCAAATGCCAAAGAGTTTGTTGGTCGTCATATTTTTAAATCAAATGAGGACATTATTACACTTTTAGGCGATAATGTTTTACATGTAAGCCGTTTTACTCACTCATATCCACATTGTTGGCGTTCACATACTCCGCTTATTTATAGAGCTACGAAACAGTGGTTTATCTCAGTTGATGATAAGCCTGACAATAAAAATGAAACATTGCGTGATATTGCACTTGACGGTATTTCACAGACCTCTTTTTATCCTGAGTCTGGTCGTAATCGCTTAACTTCAATGGTTGCAAATCGTCCAGATTGGTGTATTTCACGTCAGCGTGACTGGGGCGTACCTATTGCATTTTTTAAAATAAAAGCAACAGGTGAGGTGCTATTGGATGAAAAAGTTTTAAATTTTATCGCTATGATATTTGAGATGCAAGGAAGTGATGCATGGTACTCACTAGATATAAAACAATTGCTCTATCCAGGTAGCGGTTATAAACCACAAGAACTCGAGAAAGTAACAGATATTTTAGATGTTTGGTTTGATAGTGGTTCAACATGGAATGCAGTTTTAAAATCAAGAAATTATGACGCGGGTTTGTATCCAGCAGATATCTATCTTGAAGGAAGTGATCAACATCGTGGGTGGTTTCAATCTTCACTATTTTTAAGCTCGGCAATACAATACAAAGCTCCCTACAAAACTGTTTTAACACATGGATTTACTGTTGATGCTAAAGGTGAAAAAATGAGTAAATCTAAAGGAAATGTGATAGCCCCTGATAAAATTTTAAAAGAGTTTGGCTCTGAAATTTTAAGACTTTGGGTAGCATCAAGTGATTATCAAGGTGACCTTAAAATATCACATGAAATTTTAAAACAAATAGCAGAAAATTATCGTAAATTAAGAAATACTTTTAGAATTATACTTGCAAATATTAATGACCTCAAAGAAATTATAGATGTAAATCACATGAATATTTTAGATAGATGGATTTTACAAAAAGCAAGTAAAGTTTTTAGCAATATTTCTGCATGCTTTAAAGAGTATAATTTTGTTCAAGCTATGTCACAGCTTAATAATTTTATTGTCAATGATTTAAGTGGAATTTATATTGATATTATGAAAGATAGACTTTATTGCGATGGACAAAATGATAAACATAGACGCTCTTCACAAAGCGCTTTGGCAATCATAGCAAAATCTCTGCTTACCATCATAGCACCAATACTAACATATACAGCTGACGAAATACTACAACACGCACCAGCAGTGGTAAAAGAAGATGCAAAAGATATTTTTGATTTAGAGTATGTACCTTTGCATGTAGAGCCATTAGATTTTAATGAAGAATACATGTTAAAAGCAAGAAATATTTTTTTTGAAACAATCGATATCTTAAAAAAAGATAAAAAGATAAAAAATACTCTTGAAGTAGAGATATCTACAAGCTCAGAAATTTTGTCTAATATGCCAAGTACAGAAGCTGAAGATTGGTTTATTGTATCAAGTATAAATCAAAAAGATATTTATCAAGATGAATTAGCTCATTTTAGTGTTGATGGAGATGAATTTATTATTATAAAAACACAAAATATAAAATGCCCGAGATGTTGGAAGTTTAAAGCTAGTATAGAGGGTGAAGTTTGTAGTCGGTGTCAAAAGGTACTGCATGCCTGATTTTACACGACCTGTTACATTTAATTTTATACTTATAACCATAGGTATAATTTTTGCTTTAACAGGTGTTGGAATCTATATTGTTAAGAAATTAAAGGAAGATGAATGATTACATTAAAAGAAGCACTAGCTTTAAATATAGATGAATTAAATAATTTTAAAAAACAATTAAAAATAGATATTAAAAATAATTCTGAATTAAATGCATACATTGATGTCAAAAATATTGGTGATGGAATTCCGATTGCTATAAAAGATAACATTCAAGTAAAAGATTGGTCTGTGACTTGCGGTTCTAATATTTTACAAGGATATATTGCACCATATAATGCAACCGTAATAGAAAAATTGATTGATAGTGGTCTTAGTCCATTTGGTAGAACAAATATGGATGAGTTTGCTATGGGTTCAACCACTGAAAGTAGTTTTTATGGTAAAACTTTAAATCCAAAAAATCATAACTGTGTTCCAGGTGGTAGCAGTGGCGGTAGTGCAGCCGCAGTAGCTGCCAGCTTAGCTATTGCTGCACTTGGAAGTGATACCGGTGGTTCTATCAGACAGCCAGCTGCGTTTTGCGGAATAGTTGGCATGAAACCAACTTATGGGCGTGTCAGTCGCTATGGCCTTAGTGCTTACGCTTCAAGTTTTGACCAAATAGGTCCTATGACACAAAATGTTGAAGATGCAGCAATATTATATGATATAATCAGTGGTTATGATGATAAAGATTCAACGAGTGCTGATGTAGCGTATCAAAAAGTAAGTGACAAACTAAATCCAAATAAAAAACTACGCATCGCAATTTTACCTGAGTATATAAAAGATGCGAGCAAAGATATACAAGAAGCATATTCAAATACCATAAAAATATTGCAAGATATGGGTCATACTATCATGGAAAAAGAGATGATGAATCCAAAATATGATATTTCAGCATATTATATTACAGCAACTGCCGAAGCTACAACAAATCTTGCTAGATATGATGGCATTAGGTATGGAAATAGACAAGATGGACAAAATTTAGAAGATTTGTATATAAAAACAAGAAGCAAAGGTTTTGGTGATGAGGTAAAACGACGTATTATGCTTGGAAATTTTGTTTTATCATCTGGATATTATGATGCCTATTATGTAAAAGCGCAAAAAGTTCGCAACTTAGTTAAAAATAATTATACAAAAATCTTTGAAGATGTTGATCTCATTTTATCTCCTGTGGCACCTGCAACAGCTTATGAATTTGGAGCATTAAACGATCCATTACAAATGTATCTTAGCGATATCTACACTATCTCTGTGAATATAGCAGGATTACCAGCTATTTCACTGCCTGTATCAAATGCGAATAATGGTATGCCAATAGGACTACAATTCATAGCAAACGCTTATAATGAGCAAGTACTTTTTGATGGGGCTTTTGGATTAGAACAAAGGTTAAATGAAAAGTAAGTAAGAGGCTTTTGCTCTTTTAGCCTGTTTTATATTTAGCTATTGTTTGTGCATACTTCACATGCTCGTCTTTCTTGACTAAAATATCAAGCATATTCTTTTCACTGATTATAACTATAGTTGAACCCATCTCAAAACATCCAAAATCATCACCTTTATTTAGATACAAGTCTATATATTCATAAACGCTTTGAGTAAAAACATCTGTATTTGTTTGGATCTTTGGTTCAAACGATACCTGTATACAACCAACATTTAATGCGCCAACTAAAATAATATAGAAAAATTTTCCTTCTATTGTTTGACATTGTACGACAACACGCTCATTTTCAACAAAAAGATTTAATCTTTTTTTCAAAGATGGTATATTTACAGGATATAATTTTCCAGGAATATGCACAGCTTTTAAAATCTTTAGATTTATAGGTACGTGGTAACGATGATAATCTTTTGGTGAAAGATACAAATTTATAAACTGACCATTATATAAACGCTCTTTTTCTTCTTGTGTAAAATTAACCCCGAGTAATTCATCTATTTTATATCTCATGCCTTTGATCTGAAGCGCATATTCGTGCACAAGAGTACCACAATCTGTAATTAATGAGTCACATGGCGAAATAAAATTACCTCCATCTAAACTAAAATATCTTTTTTCTCGCAAATGACGTGTAAAAAGCTGATTTAAACTTTTATAAAGCACTGGGTCTTTAAACTCACTCATATCTAATCCCATAAAATACACATAGCTTTTATTTATAATCTTTTGAAGCGATGGAGTAAACTGATATGATGCAAATTTACCAAAATATTGTGATATTAAACTCGTTATATGTTTATTCAAATTTCTCTCCTAATTTTCGTTTTGCTATCTCTTCGAGTAAAACAGTAGCATATGCGCCTTTTGGAAGCGTAAAATGTAGTTCAAACCAAGCATCACTGTCCTTATATTGCCCCTCAACATCTTCTGGAAATATCCATGCATAACGCCTTGTACCATTGGCTAAAATTTTTCTATCAAAATCCTTTTCTACAATTCTTGCCTCATCTTTTGCAAGCCATGCCTTTTTACCACACAAAAGTCCCGTAACTGTAATTTTATGCTCATATAATCTCTGAGTATCTAACTCATTTCCATCAAAATCAAACAAACAACCATGTGGATAATGTTCCATAATATCGCCAATTATTAACTTAAATGGATGTTTTTGTTGTTTCATGTATTCTAAAGTAGATGATTGTAAGTTAAGCATAGGTTCTAACTCTTTAATACTAAAGTTGTCAATAAGTGTATTCATCTCAAGTCTTCGACTCAACCAAAGATTAAAAAGATGGCTTTGATATGAGTTTATTAATAATTTTTTAATCTTTGGATTACGTTCTTTTATTTCACCAAAAGCAATTTTTTCACCTTGTATATAATTGTCCCCATCTCGCCCAAAGCGTTGATATCCAAAAAAGTTTGGTAAACCATACTGTTTAATATATTTAAGAGTTGAAAAAATCTTTTTTGCATTCGTTGGATTAACCTTTTTTAAGCGTATAAAAAATCTATTACCTTTTAAATGCCCTGTTTTTATTTTATTATTATGATATGTTGATGAAAGAATTTTAATATCAAAATGGGAGAAACGACTTAGCTGTTGCTCATATTTTTTATTAATTGAGATATATTGTTTTGTCATAGCAAGTTTATCTTTTAACCCAGCATACCCTATCTCTTTAGCTTTAATACCCAAATAAACACAAAAAATATCTATCATCTCCCATGTTGTAAGATTTTTTTTTCTTACATGTAAAATTAGATGCTCACCCTCACCACTAAACTCATAAAGTGGTATCTCATCGACCACAAAATCTCTAGCGTTTTGTTTAAAAACAAAGTCTATGCTAGAATGATTCATACTATAAAAACGGTTCATAATTGCCTCTTAAAAATGGTTTGCTTTACATCTATTTGTATATCTTTTTCTTTTTGCTTTAGCAAAAATTGTAAGTGGGGTTCTTGTCTGTTTTGCTCGTCTTAGCACAGCTTTTTTATTTCTTTGGCTAAATGCAATCAACATCTCATACTCTTCACCACTACAACCAATATCTTTAGGTATATGTTGTAAAAATTTAAACCCTAAATGATTAATAGTTGAAAGTTTACCCAAATCACTAAAAATTCCATCTGAAATGTCTAGTCCTGCTGATAGATATTTTTGAGTTTTTGATATAAATTTATCTCTTAAGATAATATTTTTAAATTTTGATTGCTTATCAATCTTACCACCATTAAGTAATTTTTTAAGCTCTTTTTTAGAATCTCCAATTTTGCCAGTATAAGCTAAGAGATGATTATTTTTCATCCCTTTTCTAAAAAGTGGTTTTTTTGTTTTGGATATTATTGTAACTGTTATATCTAACTTTGTATTTGAAATTGTATCACCCCCAATAATTTTAACACCATATTTTTTTGCAACTAAAATGAAACCAGATGCTAATTTTTTAGCTTGTGCCTTAGTGATATCTTTTGGCATAGCCACACAAAGTAAAGCATATAATGGCTTTGCATTCATAGCAACCGCATCACTAATATTTATTGTCATAGCCTTACTTGCAATATCGTTTAAACTCATCCAACTACGCTTAAAATGAATATCTTCAAAAAACGCATCTTTTGAATAAACATAGCCATTTATTAAAGCTCCATCATCGCCAATAAAGCTATTTTTTATATTAAAATTAGATATAAAATAATCTTCTAAATTCATGTTTATGATTTTATATGATTTTTGATTAAGGAAATATTAAAGAAGTTGATAATAAAATACAGAGTACCTTTAAAAACCAATAAAGTGATAAGTTATGAAATTTTCTATCAAATCTGTCTTTAATAACTTGTTGATTTTGCTGCTGATAGTAGCATTTTTTCTAGCTTTTTTATCATTTATTACCTTTAAACAGCATATAATCTTTAAAAAATTAAATACTTTACAATCAATTCAAAATACTATAAATAAAATGGATTCTCCAAAAAAGACACAAGTAGCTTATTCTATCATTATATTAAATAGTTTGACGGAGCAATTAGATGAAGAATTTTCCCATTTAAAAGATATTTCTAAAGATGATTATATCTCTAAAATATTTGGATATAATAAAGTTTATTTAAATAATATAAAAAAATTAGAAAATTTGAGTCTAAACTATTCAAATTTATTAAAAATATATTTACAGTCAAATAATAAAAATGTTAAACGATATCTCATGGATATTGTGATGGCTAAAGAGAGCATTATTAATGAAATAAATAACATACAAACAAATAATACAAAAAATCAATATAAAATTTTTAGTAAATTACAATGGCTAGTTTATTTTATTTTCTTACTATCATTTTTTATTCTACTACATTATAAAAAACGACTCAGACTCATTTATCAAGATATCGAACTGTTATATGGAATTAATATAAGTAATAATAAAATTCCTACATTAACAAAAGAAGCAGATGCCATCAAGGTAAGAATGATAAGAAAGCCGATAGTTGCAGATAATTCTTCAATGATTGACCCAAATACGCAGATAAAAAATTACAAGGGAATGATGCATGCCTATGCTGATAAAAAAGGTATCAAAGAGAAGAATTTTACAACAGTTTGTTTATTTGAAATAGATAATTTTAGTAATTATAATAATTTATCAAAAGATTTTTTACAAACTATACTGAAAAAGGTGGCATTTATTATGTCTCTTTATGAGCAAACAACAGATGTGATTGCAAGAACTGATTATAATCAATTTATAGTGGTTTTATCACGAGATAGTAAACATAAAGCATTTCAGGAGTGCGAAGCTATTAGGCAAAGTATTGAAGAGGTTATGTTTAAGCCGTCTAAATCACAAAAAATTACTATCACATTAAGTGGCGGATTTATTTTAAAATTAAGAAATAAAACACTTGAAGAAACTATAAAAGAAGCGAAAGAATTACTAACTGATGCACAAACAGAAGGTGGTAATAGAATTATTCAAATCAAACATCATTCTGAAATTTTTGATTAAACGTAAGGGTGCCTCTTACTTATCTTGACAGATATCAACAAACCTTTTTTTAACAAATGCTATACTTTGCATAAAAAAATTTAGGAACATTATGAACAAAGAAAATTATTTTTTATCACAGCCTCATCAACCTTTTTTTATTCTCGGTATTTTTAATGCGATTATCATGATGTTAGTTTTTGCACTAAGTTACAAAGGTATTTTTATTTTAGATACCGGCATTGTTACTTTTCATGTTTACTCACTAGTTTATCTAGTTTTTACTAATTTATTTATAGGATTTTTATTTACCACTTTTCCAAGATTTAACCAAACCAAGATGATTGAACGAACGTTTTATACAAGAATTTTTTATATAAATATTATTAGTTCATTGCTGTTTTTAATTGGTTCTTTTGTCTCCTTAGCTATGATTATTACAGCAATGATATTGGTTTTGATATCTCAAATATTGACAATTTTAAAATTAAAAAATATTTATAATACCTCCACAGTTACTGATAAAAATGATTCTTTTTGGATATTAATTGCAAACTATTTTGGTCTTATTGCAAATGTTTTATTTATTATAAGTGAACTATTTTCTCAAACATTACAAGCAAGTGCTGTAAACATAGCTTTTTACATGTATCTTATTTTTCTTGCTTTTAGTGTTGGGCAAAGAATGATTCCATTTTTTTCAAACTCTTTTGTACAAAAAAATCCAAAATTTATTCAAGTAATTTTTATACTATTTTTTGCTTTAACTTTTTTTAATATCATAAATATTAAATCTGGCACAATTATAATTGATTTATTACTTACTTTTTACACATTACGAGAATTTTTAAGATGGAAACTCCATCCATTACGATCTCCAGCTATCGTTTGGATTCTACAATTAGGCTTATTTTGGTTACCAACTGCATTTTTTCTTTCTGCTGTTAGTTTAATCATAGAAGTTATCTCTGGCAGATATTTTTATTTTTTGGGTATTCACATGCTGGCTCTTGGTTTTTTAACAACCGTGCTTATAGGTTTTGCAACAAGAGTTGCTCTTGGACATGCAAGAAGAGTCCCAACTGCTGATAAATTGACAACCTATATATTTTATTTTACACAAGTTTTAGTTATTACAAGAGCTTTATATAGCGTAAATGTAGCATATTCTTGGGGATTAAATTTTTTATTTGATATTTCATTTTCTGCTTGGCTATTACTCTTTGTAGTGTGGGGAATTAAATATGCAAAAATTATCATGTTTTATAACTAATTCAAGATATATTTAGCTACAATCATAAAATATTATAATTCAAGGAGATTAATTTGAGTATTCCTATTTATACTTATGATGCAATTATCGTTGGCTCTGGTCTTGCTGGTTGTTCAGCTGCAAGAGAGCTAAAAACTGCAGGTAAAAATGTAGCGGTTATCACCAAGCTTCATCCACTTCGTTCCCATTCTGGTGCTGCACAAGGTGGCATTAATGCTGCATTAAGTCAAGAAGACAGTATAGACCTTCATGAGTTTGATACTGTTAAAGGATCAGATTATTTAGCTGATCAAGATGCGGTTGAATTTATGTGTAAAAATGCGCCTGAAACTGTTCGTTGGGCTGAGCGTATGGGTGCGACTTTTAGTCGTAAAGAAGATGGGCAAATAGCCCAGCGCCCTTTTGGTGGACAATCATCCCCCCGTGCATGCTACGCAAAGGATAGAATTGGATTAATTTTATTACAAACTATGTATCAGCAAGCGTCTCGCATTGGTGTAAAATTTTTAGATGAATGGTATGTGGCTGATATTATCTATAAAGATGGTAAAATCTCTGGCGTAGTAGCTTTTAATATTAGAGATACAAAACTTGCTATTTTTAACTCTAAAGTTGTTATGTTTGCAACTGGTGGATATGCCCGTACATTTAAAATCAGCTCAAATGCGCATGCAAATACTGGTGATGGACTCTCAATTGTAGCACGTCATGGTTTACCGCTTGAGGATATGGAATTTGTTCAATTTCACCCATCTGGACTATCTGGAAATGGCGTTTTAATATCTGAAGCAGCGCGCGGAGAAGGTGGTAAGCTTTTTAATTCCAAAGGTGAGAGATTTATGGAAAAATATGCTCCAAATGCTCTTGAATTAGCAAGTCGTGATGTGGTGAGTCGTGCAATTGTAAATGAGATACGTGAAGGTCGTGGTGTTGGCCCAAGAAAAGATGCTGTATATCTTGATGTTACGCATTTAGGTAAAGATTTGATTATGAACAGACTTCCCGAGCTACGCGATTTAGCTATCACATTTTTAGGCTTAGATATGGTTAAAGAACCTATTTTGATATCTGCAACAGCTCATTACTCAATGGGTGGAATTCCAGTAGATATTGCAGGTCATGTTCGTAAAAATAATACTGAATTTGTTGAAGGTTTTTATGCCGCTGGCGAATGTTCATGCGTATCAGTTCATGGAGCAAATCGTCTTGGAGCAAATTCGGTCTTAGAAGCACTTTTATTTGGTAGATTCGTTGGCAAAACTATGACTAATGAAGTAGATAATATAGAATTAAGAGCGGTTACAAAAGAGGATGCTACGGTAACAATTAATGAAATAAATTGGATAAAAAATAATAACGGAGATGAAAAAGTAGCTATTTTACGCGAAGAGCTACAAGATACTATGACAGACAACGCCGGTGCCTTTAGAACTGCTGAGTCATTACAAATTGCAATAGATAAAATTAATGAATTAAGAAAAAGACATAAAAATATCCGCATAGATGATAAATCAACAGTTTTTAATACCGAATTGCAAGAAGCATTAGAATTTGGACATATGTTAGATTATGCAAAATTTATTGTTGAGAGTGGTTTTGCTAGAAAAGAGAGTCGTGGAGCTCATTTTAGAGAAGATTTTGATAAACGAGATGATGTGAATTTTTTAAAACATACAATGGCTTATATGGATAAAAGTGGTAACTTGACATTAGACTATATGGATGTAGTTCTTGGTAAACACAAACTACAAGAAAGAACTTATTAAAGGCAGATAATATGAGTAAAGAAAAAGTAACTACACAAAAAGTAAAGTTTAAAGTATTTCGCTTTAATGCTGATGAGGACTATCTTCCGTATCATAAAGAGTATGAACTTGAAGTTACATCCGAAGATGTTGTATTAGATATTTTAAATAAAATAAAATGGGAGCATGATGGAAGTTTTTCCTATCGCAGAAGTTGTCGGCATGGGATTTGTGGAGCATGTGCTATTAAAGTTAATGGTCGCGCTACGCTTGCATGTAAAGAACGTATGGTTGATATGATTAATCTTTTTGGTCATGAAATGACATTAGAGCCTTTAAGTATAAAAAGGGCTGTAAAAGATCTCATAATTGATAAATCTGATTTTTGGCAAAAGCATGAAAAAGTTACTCCATATCTAGTAGATGAGATTGATGAAAACCCTAAAACTGAACATTTAGTATCACAAAAAGATATGGATAAACTGCTTGATTCTGAAGTTTGCATTCAATGTGGTGCATGTCATTATGCTTGTCCATCTGTTGCTATTAATGATGATTTTATCGGTCCTGCTGCTTTTGCTATGGCATACCGTTTTGAAGCAGATGTTAGAGATAAAGCTGGGACGTCAAGACTTCAAACTGTGGATGAAGAAAAACAAGGAGTTTGGGATTGTGTTAAATGTTATGAATGTCAAGAAGCTTGTCCAAAAGATATTAATCCAATTGAAAAAATTACAAAGCTTCACAATATGCTATTTGAACAAAATATGGCAAATAATGGTGTAGCAGCACGTCATGCCGCAGGATTTGCTCACTCAATTAAAAAACATGGGCTTCTTGACGAAGGGGAATTAGTTCGTTACAGCGAAGGAAATATTGGAGTCTTAAAACATGTTCCAGTTGCACTTAAAATGTTTAAAAAAGGTAAGATAATTCTACCTTGGAAAATGCCAAAAGCTGATAAATTAGATGAAATTAAAAAACTTGTTGAATCATCGTCGACTGTTAAATATTAGGAGTAAATAATGTCAAAAAAATTAAAATATGCACTTTTTACAGGCTGTACTGCGAAAGAAAGTACGCCTGAGCAGATGATGTCAACTATGGCGGTTGCAAAAAAATTAGATATAGAATTAATAGAATTAACTGAAGCATCTTGCTGTGGCGCTTCTCATCTGCAAGATTATGATGATTTTTTATCTCTTGTCTTAAATGCAAGAAATATAGCTTATGCCGAAAAACATGGTCTAACTATGGTTACTATTTGTAACACTTGTCAATTAAATAGTGCTATGACAAAGCATAGACTAGATAAAGATTCTGACTTAAAAGCTAAGGTTAATGAAAAACTGGCAGAAGTTGGCTTAGAATATAAAGGCACTTCGTTAGTTATACATTTTTTATATGCGATTATTGATGATTTTGGGTTAGATAAAATAAAAAAGATGGTTACAAGGCCTCTTAGTCAATTTAATATTGCACCATTTTATGGATGTCATAATATACGTCCATCTGAACTTCAAAATGAATCTCACAAATCAGCTGAAAACCCATACAATCCAACTTCTCTTGATGATCTTATCATTGCATGTGGTGGTAAAAATGTTGATTATTATGAAAAAAATAAATGTTGTGGCTTTCATGCTGAACTTCAAGCACCCCACACAGCAGCCGTATTAACAGGGAATGCGGTAGCTGGTGCTATGGATAATAATGCCGACTGGATGGTAACACCATGTCCGCTTTGTCATCTAAAATTAGATACTCAAACAAAAAATGCTTCAAAAGCAATAGGTCGAGATGTATCATTGCCTGTTTTACACATGCAACAGATGATAGGTTTAGCCCTTGGATGTTCTTATGAAGAACTGGGATTAAAACATCATGTTACACCAATAAATTTTATAGATTAAAGAATTTTTCTTTAATCTTACGACTTCTCTTTTTATTGACTTATTTATGTTCTCTTATGCTGAGAATTGCTAGAGTTTTTAAAGGTACCCTTAACTGTTTTTAGGCCTAAATATTTTAATGACATCTTCATTACATTGTAAATACGGACCTTCTATTAAATCTATGCAGTAAGGTACTGCTGGAAATACAGCATCTAAGCATTCACGTATAGATTTTGGTTTTCCTGGTAGATTAATAATAAGTGATTTACCTCTAATACCAGCTGTTTGGCGAGATAAGATTGCTGTTGGGACGTATTGCAAACTAACTTGTCTCATTAATTCTCCGAAACCTGGCATCATTTTTTGACATACATTTTGTGTTGCTTCGGGCGTTACATCACGCGGTGCTGGTCCTGTTCCACCAGTCGTTACAACTAAACAACACTTATCCTTATCACATAATTCTTTTAAGGTTTTTTCTATTATCTCCTGTTCATCTGCTACACATCTATACACAATCTCAAAGTCATTTACTAAATACTCTTTCATTGTATCTTGAATTGCGATACCTGAAATATCCTCATATATACCAGCACTAGCTCTATCACTAGCAGTAACTACACCTATTTTTATATTCATATATTCTCCATTTTTAATTAGTTTGTAAAAAATGATTAGCATTTTTTATCAAATATATTGTAGCATATGGTAAAAAGAATTCTTTTACTTCATGTGAGTCAACTATCTTGTCATATTCGCCTAAATAAATCTCAATATTGATTCCTTTTTTTATAATGGTTTTTAAATTATTAATATCATAATTATAATACAAAAGCTCATGAAGTTGTCCAAGAGTATGCTTTGCATGTAAAATATTTTTTACATGCAAAGGCATGAAACATGAAGTGATAAAATTTTTTAAATATCTATCGCTATTTTTTTTATATGCAACAAGTTGGATATCTTTAAACTTTTTTGATCTATTTTGAAAAAAAATTGGAGAAAAAAGTTGTATAGTATCCACTCTTTGCGTACATGTAAGTGCATAGTTTAATGCTCTAATAGCACCATAACTAAATCCACTAACACAATACTTACTATTTTTAAGATATTTTTTAAAAAATATCTCCTCCCCTCGCAATGAAAATCCATTATAAAAAGGCATTAATCTTATCACTTATTTCTAATTTTGTGATACTTTCATATTCTAATAAAGTTATCTGTGCATATTGCACTACTTTATTAAGCTGTATTAAAATTTTTTTTGTCTCTTGATAGAAAACATCTAGCAGTTCTTGCTCTTCATTTTTAGATGGGTACAATTTTTGACCCATTCCAAATTTATTTATCATGTCAAAAATAAGTTTTTTTACTTCACTTAAATCTTTTTGTGAATTATTTGAATGTTCTTGAAATTGTAATTCGCAGGCCGCAATGCCTGCTAAAAGCATCTTAATTCTAACTTCAAGTTCATGTTTTAATACCGAGGCATTATTTGGAGGAGTAATATGGTCATTAGATAGCAATAATTTTTCAAAATCAATATCAAAAAATGTTGCGATTACTGCTTTGCCAGCCTGATAACAGATACGATGATTTTTTTGTTCTTCATTTAAAATCAATAACTTACGTTTACCAAAAATTACCTTATCTTTTACTTGTAAAAAATGTTCCGTAGCAACTTGTGAGAAATTTTTACGTATTGCAAGTAATGTAGCTTCATTAACGAGAGTTGCTAAGGCTGCCCCACTAAATCCTATGGTTGTATTTGCAATTTGTTCGATATCAACGTCATTTGGTAACTTGATGAGATACTTTGATAAAATTAAAATTCGTTCATGTTTTGTAGGAATATCAACAAATATGCGTCTATCAAATCTCCCTGAACGTAATAACGCATTATCTAAAACATCTATTTTATTAGTTGCACCAACTACAATGATATCGCTTGAATCTTCAAAACCATCCATCTCAGTTAAGAGTTGATTTAAAGTAGCTTCTCGCTCATCATTATTTATTCCATCACGCTTTTTACCAACTGCATCTATCTCATCTATAAAAATTATTGCTGGTGAATTCTTCTTAGCAGCTAAAAAAAGCTCGTGAACACGTTTTGCTCCCATTCCTACATAAATTTGTACAAAGGCAGCACCACTTTGATAAAAAAATGATACATCTGCCTCACTAGCTAGTGCTTTTGCTATCATAGTTTTTCCAACTCCAGGAGGACCAACTAGCAAAACGCCCCTTGGTAATTTTGCGCCAAAACGATGATACTTTAAAGGATTTTTCATAAAATCAACAATCTCTTCTAATTCAACTTTAACTTCACTAAGCCCACCGATATCATCAAATGAGATATTTGGTTTTACTGCTTGTATAGGAACCTCAGAGATTGTATCATCTGATATTTGAACATTTTGTTTTTGTTTGAAAATAATTTGTTTTTTTTGAATTATTCTAAAAATAAACGAACCAATACCAAGTGTCAAGATAATAATTAAGATATACAACAAAGGATCTTTATCGTTTTGAATATGTACTAAATAATTTGCAAATAGTTTTGGAGTAACTTGCGAGCTAGCAATTTTATAATAACCATCTTTAGTATCAAGATATACATACTCTTGTGTTGCTACTATTTTTATTATTTTATTATTTTGTACTAACTGTTTTGCTTGATTTAAAGTTATATCATCAGCATTGTTTCGTAAAAAAGCAAAAAGTATCAGCACTAATACTATAAATGCTGATATATATATAATAATATTATTATATTTAGACTTTAACATAGTTATAAGTATCTCCTACATCATAATTATCGCTCTCAATCCAATTACCTACTAAATCTTCCTCTGATTTTACCGCAATTTTATTAAAATATTGGTCTAATCCATAATATATACCATCTTCTTTTTTATTTTCTATTAAAATTTGAAGTTTCTTTTTACAATTTTTTCTAAAATGAATATTTTTTTTATCTACTTTTGATACAAGTTGATGTAAACGTTCCTTTGCAATATCTCCTTTTACTTCATTTTTCATGGTTGCTGAGACTGTACCATCACGCTTGGAATATGTAAATGCATGAATATGCGTGAGAGGCAACATGTCAATATTTATCATAGCCTCTTGCCAAATGTCGCTAGTTTCTTGTGGATGACCAACTATAAAATCAGTTCCAAGTGCAAAGTCATGATCTGCTAATAATTCGAATAATTTAATATCATCTTTAAAACGATTACGTCTATTCATAGTTTTTAACATTATTGGTGAGGTATGTTGCAAGGCGATATGAAGATGACGCTCTAGCCATGGCTCATCAAGTATCTCTTTAAATTCATCGCTTATTTGAATAGGCTCTAAACTTCCGATTCTAATACGCCTAACGCCACGTATTAAACTTATTTTTTTCATCAGCTTGGTGATATTGGTATTAGTGCCAGTTCCATAACTACCAACATTGGTTCCAGTTAAGATAAATTCGCCAAATCCATTAGAGGCTAGATTAGAAATCTGTTTTAAAATTTGGTTTTCATTTAAACTTCTGCCATTACCTCTAACTGATGGTATAATGCAATAATTACATCTAAAATTACATCCCTCTTGGATTTTAATAAATGCTCTGCTTTTACCAATAAACTCATCTACAATACTATCATCTATAAAATTCAAGTCACCTAATTCATAAAATGAATTTTGCTCTTTTAATAAAGTATTGATTTTTTGTTTTTCACTTTGACCAAAAACTCCAAATACTTTTTTATCTTCAAATAATTTCTCACCTTTTGTATGTACTCCACATCCAGTTAAATATATTTTTGTATCTGCTTTTTTATTGATATGATTCACATAAGAACGCACACTAATATCAGCACTATTTGTAACTGTACAAGAATTTACAACAACAATATCTGCTTTATTTTCATCTTCAGTTATCTCAAAATCTTGTAAATTTTGCATCATCACTTGAGAATCAAAAATATTTGTCCTACATCCAAATGTTTTAAAATAAACTTTTTTTTTCATTAAATCTTCCATCAAGAGGCTTTAAAAAGCTTAAGAACTTCCAAAATAATAGACTTCTCAATATCATCTCGTATCTCAACGTTACCAATACCTTTTGGTAAAATAAATTTTATATTGTTGTCTGTACTCTTTTTATCAAGAAAAAAAGCATCATAAAAAGATTCAATATTTTTAATTTTATAAGATATAAGAAGATTATATTTTTGTAATAATTGTTTAATTTGTAAACTCTCCTCTTTTGTTATAAGCAATAATTTAAGTGCTACTTCATTTGCTATAACCATGCCAATTGCCACTGCCTCTCCATGAAGATAAGTTGTATAATTAGTCTCTTTTTCTATAACATGAGCAAATGTATGACCATAATTTAAAGCTGCACGAATACCTCTTTCTTTTTCATCTTGTGACACAACATCTGCTTTTGTTTTAATAGCTTTAAAAATTGCAATTTTTAAGCTTTCTTCATGGCTTAAATTATTATTTTGAAGCCATATAAAAAAATCTTTATTAAAAGTTACTGCCATTTTAATAATCTCAGCAACTCCAGCACTAAATTCACGAGATGGTAGAGTTTTTAGAAAATATGTATCAATATATACATGCAATGGCTGATGAAAAGCTCCTATTAAATTTTTACCAAATTGATTATTTATACCAGTTTTACCACCCACGCTAGCATCAACTTGAGAAAGCAGAGTTGTTGGTATCTGTATAAAATCTATCCCTCTTTGGTAGATACTAGCCACATAGCCTGTCATATCGCCCACAACTCCTCCACCAAAGGCAATTAACAATGAACTACGATTAAAGCGATGATTAAAAAGATTTTGCAATATAAAATCGATGGTGTCTTGATTTTTATACTCTTCACCATCAGTAATTGTAATAACATATAACTCTTTAGCAGTAATATAACTTAACAAATAACCAAGATGCAATCCTGCTATTTTTGCATTTGTAATAATAGCAACTTTTTTATCAAAATATCTTTTTTGAAGTTTATCAATTGAGATTTGATATGAATTATCTATAATTTTTTTTAATGATATATCTACAAGCATATTTATCCATTTTTATTTATTTAAAAACTTTATAATAGTAAAAATTGGCTTAAAAACCAATCATACTTTAACTCTATTTTTTAATGCACGACTTAATGATAAAATATCTATATTTTCCAAACTAACACCTGTTGGCACTCCTTGTGCAATTTTTGTAAAAATAAGATTATAATTTGCCAACTTGTCTTCTATAAACAACATAATCGAATCACTAGCAATGGATGGTGTTAATGCAAAAATAATCTCTATGACTCCATTTATAATTTTTTCTTCTAATTTTAAAATATCGAGTTTATCTAAACT
Organism: uncultured Campylobacterales bacterium; assembly: GCA_964474335.1. GTDB lineage: Bacteria > Campylobacterota > Campylobacteria > Campylobacterales > Sulfurimonadaceae > Hydrocurvibacter. Next base: position 103,191 of record CAYYRS010000003.1, on the reverse strand, counting down.
CTCTAAAACAAAATATCTACCCAAAAAAAGTCCATTGTCTTCAAGTGTTAAAATATCTTTTGCATTTTCAACAATACAAAGTATCTCTTTTTCTCTAGAATCATCACTACAAATTGCACATAATTCATCTTCACTCATACCACCGCATGAAGAACATTTACGCAAACTTCCAACTGCATTTTCAATGGCATGGGCTATTTTCATAGCAGAAAAATTATCTTGCATAACCATATAGTATGCCATTCTAAGGGCTGATTTTTTACCAATTGATGGCAACTCTTCTAAACACTCAACAAGATGATTAAATTTTTCTAGTGATTTTTTCATTATGATGGTATCTCTAAAAACTTTCGAGTTCTTTATAAAGATATTGACCAGTATAACTACCACTTTTTTTATAATTTTTTACAAGCTCTTCTGGAGAACCCACTGCAATAATTTGTCCGCCGCCATTTCCACCCTCAGGCCCCATGTCAATGATGTAATCCGCATTTTTTATCATGTCTAAATTATGTTCAATTACTAGTACACTATTTCCTAATTTTACAAAATTATGTAACACTTTTACTAAACGATTTACATCATCAAAATGCAAACCTGTTGTTGGCTCATCTAAAATATATAATGTTTTACCAGTATCTTTACGACTTAACTCTTTGCTTAACTTTATACGTTGCGCTTCTCCGCCTGAGAGTGTTATTGCATTTTGACCAAGTGTGATGTAGCCTAAACCAACATCATATAATGTTTGCATTTTAGCTTTTATTTTAGGAATTTGACTGAAAAATTCCAAAGCCTCTGAAACACTCATCTTTAAAACTTCAGAAATATTTTTACCTTTATATGCAATATCTAACGTTTGCGTATTATATCTTGCGCCATGACATGAGTCGCATTTAACCATGATATCTGGTAAAAAGTGCATCTCTATTTTTATTTCACCTTCACCCTGACATTTTTCACAACGTCCACCTTTTACATTAAAACTAAATCTTGAAATTGTATAACCGCGAATATTGGCTGCTTTTGTTTTTGCAAAAAGACCACGTATTTCGTCCATAACACCTGTATAAGTAGCAGGATTGCTTCTTGGGGTTCTTCCAATAGGACTTTGGTCAAGATAAATAACCTTATCAACCAATTCTAAACCAGAAATTTCAACACCAGAGATCTTTTTAATCTTTCTCGCATGATTTAGTATCTCTCTAGCAGTTGGTAGCAATGCTTGCAAAATTAAAGAACTTTTGCCGCTCCCACTTACGCCTGTTATACATGTAAAGTTTTGCAAAGGAATTTTTACACTTAAATCTTTTATATTATTTACAGTTACATGTTTTATCTCTAAAAATTTTTCTTGTGGACGTCTATAAAAATATTCTATTTTTTTTCGCCTAGTTATATAATCTGCTGTTAATGTTTTAGCCTTTTTTAGCTCCTTAAATGTACCAGCAAAAACCACTTCTCCTCCAAATTGTCCAGCTCCTGGACCAATATCTATAATAAAGTCTGCATTTTCTATAGTTTCTCTATCATGCTCTACTACTATGACGCTATTGCCTTTTTCTTGAAGATTTCTGAGTGTACGAATTAATTTTAATGTATCACGTTCATGTAAGCCAATGCTAGGCTCGTCTAAAACATACATAACGCCAGTTAATCCACTACCAATTTGTGAAGCTATACGTATGCGTTGTGCTTCTCCACCACTAATTGTTCTTGCGTCTCTACCTAAAGTGATGTATCCAAGACCTACATCATATAAAAAATATAAACGCTCTCTAATCTCATTTAAAATAGGTGTGGCAATCATGGCTTGCTTTGAAGGCAGATGTGAAAAGTTTTTATTGTCAGCAAAAAATTTATAGCTATTTGTAATAGGCATATCTAGTATAGAAGCTATATTATAATCTAATATTTTAACAGCTAAACTCTCGAGTTTTAATCTATGTCCTTCACAAACATTACAAATCTTTTCAGTCATATAATCTGCTAAATCTTTATCATCTTTAAACATATCATAAGCTATTTTAATAATACCAGGCCAAATACGCTTAATATTGTGATTCTTCCATTTAAATTCTACTTCATCAATATCTCCATGTAAAATAGCTCGTTTTTGATGCTCTGGTAGTGATGAAAAAGTAGTTGCTATATCTATTTTATTAGCAGCACAAAAACCTTTTAAAAAAGTAAAATAATAGCCTTTATTAAATCCATAAATAATTTTTATTGCACCTTTGTCAACAGATAAGCTGGAGTTTATGATTTTATCATAATCAAGTGTGTATCTAAGTCCTAATCCATCACACTCATGACAAGCACCCTTAGGTGAATTAAATGAAAAAGAGAGTGGCTCTAGCTCATCAAAACTTATCTTACAATCAAAACAAGCATTATGCTCACTATAATGCAAATGTCCTTCATATATATCAACATCTTTATAGTTTAAAATATCGATTTCAACTTCGCCATAACTTTGCTTTAATGCCTTTTCAACATCTTGTGAAATTCTATCTCTATTTTCTTCATTTATAAGTAAACGATCAATAACCACTTTTATGGTATGTTTTTTTGTCTTACTTAACTCTATTTCATCATCAAGTCTTGTCATAACTCCATCAATCATAGCCCTAACATATCCTTTTTGCACAAGTGATTCTAAAATATCGCTAAATGAGCCTTTTTTATTTCTAATCAATGGTGCCAAAATAATTACTTTTGCACCATTTGGTAATTTTAATACCTCTTGTATAATATCTTCGGCACTCATTTGAGATATCTTTTTACCACATTTATGACAATATTGTGTCCCTATGCGTGCAAATAGTAAACGTAAGTAATCATATATTTCAGTAATTGTTCCAACAGTTGAGCGTGGATTTTTAGAAGTTGTTTTTTGATCAATTGCAATAGCTGGAGTCAAACCTTCTATTTTATCAACATCTGGCTTGCCTATACGATCTAAGAATTGTCTTGCGTAAGACGAGAGGGACTCTATGTAGCGACGTTGTCCCTCTGCATACAAAGTATCAAAAGCTAAAGTCGATTTACCACTTCCGCTTAAACCAGTACAAACGACGAGTTTATTTTTTGGTATTTGTAATGATATATTTTTTAAGTTATTTTCACGTGCGCCGTATATTTTAATCATCTATATCTTATCCTTACAAATTTTATAAAAACTTAGATAAAATTATATCAAAGTGTTACTTATACAAACAACTTAATGTTATTTAATTTAATGTTAATGACTAATAAGGCATAATCGAACGATTAATTAATTATATGGATAAAGATGCTTCTACTAATAAAACGTTCGGCCATGGAATTTTGCACACAACAATTGCAACAAAAATGTATAAATATAGATAATGAATATCTAGGTAAGCAATTTATTTCATCAATAAATGTACAAATCTCTGATATTAAGCATACAATATATATCGGTATAAACAAAGAATTACTGCAAGATATATATCATTTATTTTTTGAAGATGATGAGCATCCATCTCAAAATGATTTGATTGATATGCTACTTGAAACTGTAAATATGATTGTAGGACATGCAAAGACTATGGCACAAGAGATAGAATATTTTGTCATAGATATACCGCGATTTATAAATTATGAAATATTTAATTATTTGCATACACAAAAGATATGTCTAAATCAAAAAAATAAATATTTAACAATAGCAATTAAGGAACATAACAAGTGAATGAAAATAATTTTGACGCAGCCAAAGAACTTTCATGGATGAATTATGATGGTCTTTTAGATATGGAAGTTGAATTTGAAGCAGATTTAGGTGAAACAGAACTAACGATTGATGAGATATTAAAACTGGAAAAAGGTTCAGTAATTGATCTTAAAAAACCAGCTGGCGAGAGTGTAGAATCTTATGTGAATGGCCGTATTTTAGGCAAGGGCGAAGTTATGGTTTATGAAAAAAATTTAGCAATCAGAATCAATGAAATTTTAAATTCTAGTGCTGTTTTATATTATTTATCAAAGGAAAGATTGTGAAAAAAATCTTTTTATTACCTCTTATAGCAACCATCTTGTTTGCATCAAATATATTAAATTATAATATTTATAATAGAACAAATAGAGTAGATGCCATGTTTACTTTTAATACTCCTTATCAAGGTGCCATAAAAGAGATTCGTAAACATTCTAAAATAATTTTAAAATTATATAATCTTTCTATCAATGCCCCGAAAATAAAACTTATCAATTCTGTATTAATTTCAAAATTAATTATTACACCTCTACCAGGATATACTCAAATAGTTGCTTATGCATCACAAAATACAATACTTAGTGTATCAAAAACTGCGGATAACTATGGCTTACGTCTTCGATTTACTCCAAAAGTAGTAATTACAAAAACAGAAAATATATTAAATAATAAAAAATCTATTAATTTTTCATCATTACAAACCAAGCAAAACTTAGATATTCCAAATAGCTACTATATTGTTATCGCCTTGTTGTTTATAGCAGTGATAATTTTATTAATATTAAAAAGAAAAATATCTAAAAAAAATGATAATAAAAAATCTATAAAATCATCAAAAAATAATTGGTTTTTTAAAGAAAAGATAGATGAAAATCAAAATGTACATGTAAGATTTACAAAAAAAATTGATCAAAATACAACTGTTACGATGCTTGATTATGGTGATTTTAATTATCTAATTTTAAATGGAACTTCTAATGTTTTACTAGACAAGTTTGAAAACAATCAGCCCATTACAGATAATCATTTTGATAAAATTTTACAAGAACACACTCAAGAAATAGAGCAATTATTACATTCACAAAAGACAGAAGAACCATTTCAAGCATATAAAGAAAAGGCGTCTTCAATAGCTTACAATTTGGACGAAGCATTATAAAAGTGTTAAAATAGATGAGATATCATTTTGATTTAACAAATATGTTGAATTAATCATCTTAGTTATATGATAAACTTCTGTAACTGTAATGCCATAAGGATCCTTTTTTTCTATCTGTATTATATTTTCTTTATTAAATGAAATATAATCTAATTTCTTTCTACTGTATTGAATATAATAAGATATAACAAAGCTGTTGTCATGTTTTTTCTCTAATGCAACAATTATATCCTGATCATCTTTTAAATCAAAATTATATAATTTTTGAAATTCTAAACTTTTCATATAGCCTAGATATATTTTACCGAACAGATCATGGTATCTTTGTGTTTTAATTTCTAATAAGAAATTAATATCAATCAAGCAAGATTGTTTTGAGCGTATCATTTTTGTAAGCCAAAATAAAACATTATAATATCTAAATGGAAAAATTTTTAATCTATACACTTCTACAAATTTTTTATCCGTAAAACAATGTTTTGGCTGTTTTGGTTGCTGTTTTTTATCTATTAAATGTGCTAAAATATTTTTTGCACAAAACTGCTTTGTAATCCAAACTGTACAGTATTTTGGAAGTTGCTTTACTCCCATTACTCCTTCATTTAAAACAATTAATGCTTTGATTTCATAATCTGGAAAAATAGCCTCTAAGAGAGCTTTTTTCTTTCTTAATCTTTTTTTTAATTTTGCTACTGATTTAACTAGTGTGATTTCAACAAAATATAGTTTATTTTTTGTAAACATCATGGCATCAAATTCATTAATTTCTCTTGTTTTTGTTCTGTAAATAATCTGAGAATGTTCACTTATTGAAAGCGTATTTGCATGATTATATTTTCTATTTTGATGATGGCCTTTTAAAAGAAATTTTTCAATTTTTGGTTCTTTTTGTGCATATATCAATAATTTTTCATACATATAATTTTCAAAAACTTCTCCCTCGAACGATCTATATGCACTGATATATCTAGTATCATCTTGTGCAACATTTTTTTGAATGAGTGATAATAAATGGTTTATATTATATTTATAATAAAGTAAATTATCAGCAATATCATCTTCTTTTAAATTAACAATTGAATCATTAATCTGAAACATTATTTTCCCAACTATCATAAAATGGAGATATTTTTTTTAAAAAATTCATCTATTACTTCTCTATATTCTTGTACATCTATAATTTTATTAACCTTATCTCTCAATACAGATGCCCCATTATAGCCTTTACAATAAACATGAGTATGTTTTCTAAATAAATTCACTCCATATGCACCATAAAACTCTATCATTTTATCAAAATGTTCTAATATTATCTTATGCTTTATCATTGATGAAACATTATTTTGACCAGTTTTTAATTGATAAAAAATCCAAGGAGCTCCAACAGCACCACGTCCAATCATAATGCCATCTGCCTTAGTATATTCTAAAACTTTACGTGCTTTATCAAAAGAATCTATATCGCCATTAGCGATAACTGGGATACTCACAGCTTCTTTTATCTCTTTGATAGCATTATAATCTACCTTTGATTTAAATTTTCCAGCACGAGTTCTTCCATGAACTGCTATAAAATCCGCCCCGCTATTTTCAACCACTTTAGCAATTTCTATATGATTTTTATCTTCAAAACCTAAACGAATTTTTACACTAGTCATCTCTTTATTCGAAGTTTTTTTTATAGTTTCAATAATATTTCCCATCAATGAAAGATTTAAAAGAAGGGAACTACCACTTCCATGACCTACTACTTTTGGAACAGGACAGCCACAATTTAAATCGATAACATCAATACCACTCTTATCATTTAGTATATTTACAGCTTCTTTAATAACGTCAACGCTTGCACCAGCAATTTGTACAGAATATGGATTTTCATTCGGACTTTTAATGAGCATATGTTCTGTTTTTTTTGATGAATGAACAAGTGCATTTGAACTAATCATTTCGCTGACAGTCAAATCAGCTCCAAAATGTTTAACAACACTTCTAAAAGGAAGGTCAGTAAAGCCAGCTAGTGGTGCTAAAACATACAATGGCTTATTAAATGAAATCTTCTCCTGCATAACAAGAAAAATCTTAAGTAAATAAAGAGATATTATAATTTTGGTTACATAATTTTAAGGCTCTATATGCTTTAAAAGACTCATATTCATTATCTTGTGTATTTTCTAATACCTCATCTGCAACACTTAGCATCTCAAGATCAAATAATGTAAATAAATATGCTGGCATAATTTTTTCATTTTTTTCACTAAGTTTTTCAAATACGCTAATTCGATCTTCTGGTAGCATACTTAAAGATAAAATTTTTGAAATTTCAATATAATCTTTTTTCTCTAAATCAATAAAGGTTATAATGTCTATTAATTGCTCTTGTGATAGTTTTAATTTATTATCCTTAGCATCCATTCGACGTAAAATTATAAATATAATATCTTTGTTGACATAATTTTTATATTTTAAAATGGTATCATAAGATGCAATTTTTGATAAATCATTATATGCCAAAATGCAAAGATCCATGGAGTATAAATCTGATTTTTTAAGTATCTCTTCTGGCTCTAGGTTTTTAGCTTTATATTTATTAAAATTATTTGCAATCACAAATGGATTTTTTTGTGATAAATTATATTTTTTTAAATCAACAGGCTCTTGATTTTTAATCTTTTGTAAAACCTTAAGTATAGGTTCTAATTTACTATCTCTTACATTTGATACATCGCCATCAAAATACATAGAACTCTCTTGTACTATCTCTCCTAAAAGTTTATATCTTGGTGTTTTGTAATTAAAACTACGATTTTCTTGCTTTAAGTAAGCAGCGGCTATAGAGTCAATTAATTTATCATGATCTTTTTTATATTTTCTTAATCTTAAGCTACCAACTATAGAATAATATGAAAAATGCAATAAGCTAATAAAATAAACCAATAATAATAAAATAGATACCCAAACTGCAATAGGTAAAGACGGTAGTGTTATCTTAAAAAATACTGGTGTAATACTTTGAGCTGATACAAATGCATATATATACCAACCTGCCAACATGATAAATATTAATACTGCTACAGTGTATCGCTTTATATACATATTCTATCTCCTAATTTAACTTATTTTTTTTCAGCTATTTCTCGGCAATCTATACAATATCTTGCGTGTGGTTTTACTTTTAATCTTGATATGCTAATAGGCTCCTCGCACATTTCACATATACAATACGTATGATTTGACATTTTGGCTAATGATATCTCAATTTCCCTTAATTCATGATTTTGTTTTTCGCCAATTGCTATTTCAATGAGATTATTACTATCCATTAATGCATAATCTGCATCATCATTTAAAGTATCTAAACTTCTGTCTCTTATTAAAGACTGTACATCATCAAGATTTTTTAATATCTGAATTTTTCTTGTTTCAAGTTTTTTTCTAAAAAATTCTAACTCACTTTGTCTCACTGATTCTTCCTTTTTTAATTTTATTTGTGATATGGATGTCCAGATAAAATAGAAAATGCACGATAAATCTGCTCCAATAAAACAAGCTGTGCAATCTTATGGCTCATAGTTATTCTTCCCAAACTAATAACACTATCACATTTATCTAAAAAGCCTTTTTCTAAACCATACGCACCACCTATAAAAAAATTTATCGACATTTTATCATTAATTAGCTTACTAAATTCAAAACTATTGATTATTTTTCCATCAGGATGCATGGCAATCTTATAGCTTTTATCAATATAAGGCTCAAAAGCCCTGCTGTAAGAGGCCTTTGCTTTATTTGAATTTAATGTTTGAGCTTTTGCAATATCTTTGTTAAATAAAGTTTTAATTTGTATATCTACAAATCTTGAGGACATTTTTGATAATTTTTGATACAACAAATCATAATCTGAGTGTTGTTTTTTTACAATTGAGAGTATTTCTATCTTCATAATAGTCCACGCCCTAGAACAAGATACGTAATATTTTGAAATCTATCATTTAACCTTACTCCACCGATAGCAGCTACTTTATGTTTTGATATTGCAGCTATTTCATCTATCATATCGCCTAAAATATTGTCTATCTCTTTAGTATTTGTATTTCTATATGCACCCAAGCCTATGTAGTCAATTGTAAGGCTATTTGAACTTATCACCTCTTGTTTATTGTGTGTTGAAAGACCTATGATTTTTTTGTACCCTAAAGTTTGTCTTAACCATGAGATAGCTTTTATGGCATTTGAATTAATTTTATATAAATCTTCTTGCCCTAAATGCAATCCATCACAAAATGGTACCAGTTCTACATAATCATTAATAATCAAACAACCGTTATAGGTCTTACGTATAATCTTTAATTGCTGTTTAATGTAATTTATATTAGAAGCTTTATTTCTATATTGAAGTATTTTAATTTTATATTTACTAATATGTTTTAAATACTCATGTAAAGTTATGTTATGAGCATTTAATAAGTTTTGATCACAAAGTGCATAAAGTTGCATCTATTATTTTACTAAAATATCTAATAAATCAGCTAATGTTTTTTTAAGATTATTTCTATTTACTACCATATCTATAGAACCTTTTTCAAGTAAAAATTCAGCTCTTTGAAAACCGTCAGGCAAATCAGTCCCAATTGTCTGCTTAATAACTCGTTGACCAGCGAAACCAATCAATGCACCAGGTTCAGCAATAATAATATCTCCAAGCATTGCAAAAGATGCACTAACGCCTCCCATTGTTGGATCAGTAAGTACTGAAATGTATGGTAAATTATGCTCATCTAAAGTAGCTAACGCTGCTGCTGTTTTACTCATCTGCATTAAAGAAAATGTCGATTCTTGCATTCTAGCACCACCGCTAGCACTTACAATAACTAAACCAATTTTTTTTTCAATCGCTCTATTAACCGCACGGACAATTTTTTCGCCTTCAACTGAACCCAATGAACCACCCATGAAAGAAAAATCAAAAATTATTAATTCACATAAAATATTATGTATATTACATTCTCCACTTACAACAGAAGATTTACGTAATGTTTTTTTATATCCATCTTCAATACGCTTAGCGTAACTTTTTTTATCTACAAATTTTAAAGGATCTACTGGAGATAAATCTTTATCATATTCTACAAAACTATCTATATCGATTAATAATTCTATACGTTTTTTTATATCTATACGTAAATGAAAACCACATTTTGGACATACATAATTCTGCTTTTTCATCTCCTTATAATACGTAAGTGACTGACAAGAATTACATTTTACCCAATGAGCGGGCGCTTCTTGCTTTGTAGCTTGTTGCTTTTTAGAACTGGAGTTGAAAATATTAAAAAGATTCACTAAGTTTCCTTATTAAATAATTTACATAAGAAGAACACCTCCGAAAATATTAGGGTTTTTAGAGGTGTTCATCATAGACTTCTTGCATAAAAATGGACTAGCTTGAACATAATGTATGCGAATTATACCAAAAAAAGCATATGCTTTGTATTAATGAGTACATCATTATATGGCTTTTCTACAATTGTAACAGATGAAAAATTTATGCTTTCTTACTTATCATCAAGGTAGCAATATTTTAATTATATTACGTGCTGCCTCTCGTCCATCGTATGCAGCAGTAACTACTAAATCAGCTCCACGATAGCAATCCCCACCAGCATATATACCAGAAGTTGTAGTTTCATGTGTATCTTCATTAACTATAATTTCACCCCAACTATTAGTACTTATACCATTAGCGGCTAAAAATGATGGGGTAGCTGTATTAAATCCTAAAGACATAATTACAACATTGGCATTTATTCGAAATTCACTTCCTTTAATTTCCTCTATTTTTGCTCTACCATTTTTATCTTTACTGCCTAGTGTTGTTTTACAAACTTGTATAGCAATAGCCTCACCATTTTCATTTAAAATAATACTCTTTGGCGATACATGAAACATAAAATCAACACCCTCTTCTACTGCATTTTCATACTCTTTTTTACTTCCTGGCATATTATGCGAATCTCTTCTATATAAACAGATTACACTTTTTGCATTTTCTCGTTTAGCAGTTCTTAAACAATCCATAGCAGTATCACCACCACCAATTACAACAATATTTTTATTTTTAAAATCAAAATTTTTATCATAAGATAATTCAAAATTTTTGCGCTGAATATTTTTTAAATAATCCATGGCTTTGTAAACATTTGGTGCATTTTCTCCAGCAATATCTGCTGTTTTTGCAACTGTTGCACCAATACCAATAAAAATTGCATCATGAGTATCAGCAATTGTATCAAATGCTATATCTTTACCTACTTCGGTATTTAAAATAAGAGTCATACCAGCATCTTTTAGTTGCTTAATTCTTCGCTTAATAACTTTCTTATCTAATTTAAAGCTTGGAATACCATAAATCATGAGTCCACCAGCTAAATCATCTCGCTCATACATAGTAACGGCGATACCAGCACGCAATAAAAAAGTAGCACATGAGAGTCCAGCAGGACCAGAACCAATTATTGCTACTTTTTTATCAGTTATAATTCCTGGATAATCTAGTTTTAAATTATTTCTAAAACCTTCTTCAGTTATATATGTTTCAACTGAACCGATGGTAATAGCCCCATGCCCATCATTTAGAGTACACGCACCCTCACATAGTCTATCATGCGGACATATTCTACCCATGATTTCAGGAAATGGTGATGGTTCATTAGATAAACGAAAAGCAAATGCAAGATCTTTTTCTGCAATACTTTTTAACCATTGTGGTACATAATTATGCAATGGACATTTATTTAAACAATAAGGATCACCACATTGAATGCATCTTTCGCTTTGTGGGGTTGCATCATCTTTATCAAGACGCTTGTAAATCTCTTTAAAGTCTTTTACACGCTCTACGACCAAACGTTTTTCTGGATCTTTACGTTTAATATTTACAAATTCTTGCATCTTAATCTCCCTTATCCACATTTAATGGTAATTTTTTTAAATTTTTTGGATGAACTAACCAGAAGTTTCTTATATCTACTCTAAAATTTTCTAAAATTGATTTAGCCGTTTTACTTGATGTTTGTACAACATATTCTTTTAATAAACGTTTTAAATAATGTCTTGCTTCATCTCCACTATCTGTATCTATTCTATGAGCTTCAATTAATTCACTATTTATATTTTCTATAAAATTATGCTCTTTATCATACACAAAAACGATACCACCTGTCATTCCAGCACCAAAATTTATACCAGTTTTACCTAAAATGATAACAACACCACCTGTCATATATTCACATGCATTATCGCCAGTACCTTCGACAATAGTTAGTGTACCAGAATTTCTTACCGCAAAACGTTCTCCGACATTTCCACAAACAAAAAGTTTTCCACCACTTGCACCATATAAGCAGGTATTTCCACCAGCGCTAAAATTTCCATCTCCTTGTGCTGTGGTTATGATAATCTTGCCACCATGCATTCCTTTACCGATATAATCATTAGCAACACCATTTAGATGTAAAGATACTCCATTAATCAAAAATGCCCCAAATGCCTGACCAGCAATTCCAGTTAAATTAATTTTAATTGTATCCTCTTTTAAGCCTTTATCTCCATAATATTGTGCAATCTCTCCACTTATCATAGCACCAAAACTTCTATTAATATTTCTAATTTTTGTTGTTATTTTAATTGGATTTTCTGGGCGCTCAATAGTTTGCATAACCTCACTTAAAAGCTTTTTTTCAAATGTATTATTATCAAATGGTTTATTATGCAATGTTTGGCATGTATTTACACCATTTTCACGATGAAGTACAGATGAAAAATCAAACTTATTCGCAAATTCATCTTTTGTAACTTGTAACAAATCGCTTCTACCTATTAATTCATTTAAAGTTTTGTATCCAAGTTTAGCCATGATGGAGCGTACATCTTCAGCAAGTAATGTAAAATAATTTATAACTTCATCGACCTTACCTTTGAAAAATTCTTCACGTAATGTTTCATTTTGTGTGGCAATACCGGTCGAACATCTATTTAAATGACAAATTCTCAGCATTTTACATCCGACAATAGTTAAAACACTCGTACCAAAAGCATAGCTTTCAGCGCCAAGTAAAGCAGCTTTGATAATATCTATCCCAGTTTTAAGTCCGCCATCTGTTTGAAGTTCTACTAAACCACGCAAATTATTTACTTTTAGGGCATTGTGAGCTTCACTGAGACCTAACTCCCAAGGATTTCCGGCAAATTTTATAGATGATAGAGGTGCAGCACCTGTACCACCATCTCCTCCTGAGATAATAATTTTATCTGCATAGGCTTTAGCAACACCAGCAGCAATAGTCCCAACACCAGCCGTTGATACAAGCTTAACTGTAATTCTTGCTTTTGGATTAACTTGTTTTAAATCAAAAATTAACTGAGCTAAATCTTCAATAGAATAGATATCATGATGAGGAGGTGGCGAAATTAAAGTAACACCTGGAGTTGTATTTCTAAGACACGCAATTAGTGTGGTTACTTTATGACCTGGTAATTGTCCACCTTCACCAGGCTTTGCACCTTGTGCTACTTTGATTTGAATCTCTTCTGCTGAGCGAAGATATGCTGGAGTTACACCAAAGCGACCTGATGCAACTTGCTTAATTTTAGAATTTTTATCAGTACCAAAACGCCTTGAATCTTCTCCTCCTTCACCAGAGTTTGATTGTGCACCAATACTATTCATAGCCACAGCAATTGTTTCATGTGCTTCTGGAGAGATAGAGCCTAAACTCATGGCAGCTGAGCAAAAACGTTTAAAAATAGCCTCCTTTGGCTCTACTTCACTTATATCAATAGATTTTTTATCAGATTTTAACTCAAAAAAATCACGAATAAATTTTAAGCCCCTATTATTTATAAGATTTTTTAATTCATTAAAATCTTGTAAATCTTTTGACTTAACAGCTTTATGGATTGCATGTATAACTTTTGGTCCATAATCATGATATTCTCGATTATTATAAAATTTATAAAAACCACCAATATTTAATGGAAATATAGTATCAAAACCAACGCGACTAAATGCCTCATTATGATTTTTTTGTATTCTCTTATCAATATCATCATATGTGAGACCTGGAATTAATACATGTGAGCTTTTAAAACAATCCTCTGTTATCTCTGTACTTAGTCCTATGATATCAAATAATCCACTATTTCTATATGATGCAATAGTTGATATACCCATTTTAGACATTATTTTTAATAAGCCAATATTTATAGCAACATGCGCCGATTTTAAAATCTCATAAGATGATATTTGTTTATATTTATCTTTTTTAAATTCGTTTGCCACTGTTGTAAAAAATAATCTTGGATAAACTGCACTAGCACCATAACCCAATAAAACAGCACAGCTATGTGAATCCACAACTTCGCCAGTTAATGCAACTATGGAAATCAAATGCCTAAGTTTGGCGTCTAAGAGAATGAAATTTAAACGTCCTACTATCATAGCCATTGGTATAACTTTATTATTTAAATCTAATTGTATATCATCTAAAAGAACAACTCTTACATGTTCCTCTTTTATACTTTTTAAAATAGAGTCAATAAGAGTATCTAAGGATTTTTTTAGATCTGTTTGATATGTTGTAAAAAAAGTTTTATTTTTATAAAAATCTTGAAAACTTGGTGATTGTATATCTCCAAATGATTTTAAAACTAATAATTTTTCATAAGTTATAATTGGTGAAACTGATTTTAATCTATGTGCATGTGAAGGTACTTCACCTAACATGTTGTGTACTTCTCCAAAACCAGTATTTAAACTCATGACAACTTTTTCACGAATTGAATCTATTGGAGGATTTGTAACTTGTGCAAATTTTTGTTTAAAAAAATCAGTAAACGAGCGTTGTTTATTGCTAAAAGCTGCCAATGGAGTATCATCGCCCATGGAGCCTACGGCTTCCTTAGAATCTCTCATCATAGGTTCGATAATTTGTTCAATTATCTCTTGTGTGATATTAAAATATCGTTGTTTATTAATTAAATCATCTTTAGCGATAGTTTCTTGTTTTTTATATTGATCTTCTGTGTGTTCTTGTAGATAAATCATATGCTCATTGAGCCACTTCATATAAGTGTTGGAATTTTTAAGATAATCATTTATCTGTTCATCTTTTAATATTTTACCGTACTTTAAATCAAGCCCAATCATCTCACCGGATTGAAGTCGTCCACGTTCTTTTATATTATTTTCATCAATATCAATAACACCATATTCACTAGCAATTAAAAATATATCATCTTTTGTAATTATATATTTTGATGGACGTAACCCATTTCTATCTAAAACACATCCAATATATCTTCCATCAGTCATAGATACAGCAGCTGGACCATCCCAAGCTTCAAAAATGGTTGATTGATATTCATAAAAAGCACGAAGTGCAGGATCCATGTGAGGTGAATTTTGCCATGCACTAGGAATTACAGCTCGAGCAGCTTTAAAAAAATCCATACCATTTACAAGTAAAAATTCAAAAAAATTATCCAAGCTAGCACTATCAGAAGATTCTGGCTGTAAAATAGGTAAAATTCTGGATATTTCTTCATCAGTAAAAACATTACTTTTAATATGTTCAGATTTTATAGAAACATTAATTCTATTTGCTTCAATTGAGTTAATTTCACCATTATGAGCGATATTTCTAAATGGTTGTGCTAATCTCCATTTTGGTAAAGTATTAGTAGAAAATCTTTGATGAAATAGTGAAAATGAAATTTTAAAATCTTTATCTTGTAAATCTTTATAAAACTCTTTTATATGTAATGGCATAACCAGTCCCTTATACGACAAAACAGATGTTGACATAGAGGAAATATAAAAATTTTTATCATCATTTAGAGCATGTTCACTCTCTTTTTGACTAAGATACAATAAGCCATTAAAACGCTCAGAAGAAACAATAGAATTTGGAACAATAAAAAGATGTCTAATATGTGGCAATGACTTTAGTGCTTCTTTGCCTAAGACATCTGTATTAACTGGCACTTCTCGTGATAAGACAACCTTTAAATCATTATTGCTACATATCTTTTTTACAGTATCTAATGCAGATAATTCTTTAGTAAAAATGGAAGCGATAGCAAATTGTGATGGCAATTCAATTTTTTGCTCAAGAGCAATCTTATACATAAATTCTTTTGGCATTGATAGCAATAATCCGCTACCATCCCCGGTTTTACCATCTGCGGCAACTGCACCTCTGTGCATCATTCGTTCTAATGCGGTTATTGCATGTTCTAAAATAGTATAAGATGCATGGTTTTTAATATTTGCAACTATTCCAAAACCGCAGTTATCTTTGTATGACCTTAATAAATCATTATATTTATTCATGTATAATACCTCCTTGATCGCATCATAATATAATAAAAAATCAATAAATTTAATCTCTTTTTAAAGATATTTATCATATTTAGAAATTGATGGATTTCATTTTATCTAAAACAGTTTTAAAAACAGTTTTAAAAAATGATATACTAAAATAAGATTAGAAATCTGTGCAAAATGGAAACGCTTTATGCAAGGATATATTATAAATATCAACAGAGTAAAAGATGAAGACTTAATAGTAACTATTTTAACTCAAAATTATTTATACACAGTTTACCGTTTTTACGGAGCGCGACATGGCACTATCAATCTTGGTTTTAAAATAGACTTTGAACTTCAAGCTTCTTTAAAAAGTTCTATAAAAAGATTAAAAGATGTTATGCATCTTAGTTTTTCTTGGATGTATAACCATGACAAATTAAGATGTTGGCAAAGATTTATCGCTCTATTTTATAACCATCTCAAACAAATACGAGAAATTGATATATTTTATTTTAATTTAATTGATGAAGCTGCTACAAAATTAGAAAAACAAAATGTTAAAAGAGTTGCTATTGAAGCTTATGTAAAACTTTTAAGATTTGAAGGTCGTTTACATGTAGATAATATATGTTTTTTATGTAGTAAAAAACTGGGTAATGATATTGCTATAATAAGGGCATTTTTGCCAACACATCCAGCTTGTTCCAATAAATTATATATTAACAATATAGCAATTAATGAATTATTACAAAATCAATCATCTTTTTTTCTTACCGATGATGAAATTTCTATATTATGGAGCATTTTACTTGAGGGTTTATAAAGTAAACTTGGTATAATTAAGTAAGAGATCTCTTAAGTTTTATTAAAAAAGGATAAAAAAAATGAATCAGATTGGACAATTTATTTTAACTTATTTTACTGATATAGTTATTGTTATCATTTTATTTATAATTATTTTATTTTATTTTATTGTCAAGCGAAAAAACCAAGATAACAAACATAACTCTTTTAAAGAAAAAATAAATAATAATGAAAATAATGCTTTAAAAAAGGAAGAGGATAATTACTTTCAATATACCATAATTCCTAAAAAACGTATATTTAATGAATCTTTTGAAATTACCAAAAAAAGTTTTGAAATATTTAATGGATTAAAAATTATTATAGCAGATGATAACAAGATTAATCAAAAGGTACTCACAGGACTACTAGCAAATTCTGGTATCGACATCAAACTAGCAGATAACGGTCAAGAAGTATTAGATATTTTAGATGAAGAAGATAATGTTTCAATTATATTAATGGATGTTCGAATGCCTATTATGGATGGTCTGGAGGCTTCAAAAATAATAAAAAATAATAAAAAATTTGATAATATATTAATTGTGGCATTAAGTGGAGATATTGCGATAGACGATATAAAAAAAATGAATCAAGCTGGTATGCAAGAGAACTTAAAAAAACCATTACGATTATATGACTTATTTAAAGTTTTATACTCTTATACAGATAAACAAATAACCATAATAAAAGAGGAAAAATCAAGTTGTTTAAATATACATGATGGTGTTGAAATTTGTGGCGGAGATAAAAAATTAT
Source organism: uncultured Campylobacterales bacterium (assembly GCA_964474335.1). Taxonomy (GTDB): domain Bacteria; phylum Campylobacterota; class Campylobacteria; order Campylobacterales; family Sulfurimonadaceae; genus Hydrocurvibacter. The sequence continues at coordinate 85,320 of CAYYRS010000003.1, read as the reverse complement.
ATAAAGATATTTTACATGATTTTACAGCTTTGTATAAAGATATAAATAAAAGATTATATAATAATTTAGTAAAAAATGATTTAAAAGATAGTTTATATATTTTACTTGATATCTCTGGCTTGGCAGCAAGCATTGGTGCAAACAAATTAGCTAAAATTACCACTCAATACAGAGAAATAATTATAAATAATTATAAATCAAAGTATAACAAAGCGCATATTAATTTTACTAATGAAATAAATAAAGTTTTTAATGAGATAAAACTGGAGCTTTAGTCTAATTCGCTCAATTAAACTGATATCACTTGCATATGTTTGTATTTTTTGATATACTTCCACTCAACTTAATAACAAAAAGGAAAGAATAATGGCAAAACATCAATTTCAAACAGAAGCTAATCAAATATTAAACTTAATGATACACTCTTTGTATTCAAATAAAGAGATATTTTTAAGAGAATTAGTATCTAATGCGTCTGATGCGTTAGATAAATTAAATATGTTAGTTTTAACAGATGATAAATATAAAAACATTAAATTTAATCCAAAAATAGATATCATAATAAATAAAGATGATAAAACTCTAACAATAAAAGACAGTGGTGTTGGAATGAATGATGAAGATTTAATCAATCATTTAGGAACAATAGCAAAATCTGGAACAAAAGCATTTTTAGAAAATCTTAGCGGTGATCAAAAAAAGGATTCTCAACTAATTGGTCAATTTGGTGTTGGTTTTTATTCAACATTTATGGTCGCTCACAAAGTTGAAGTTACTACTAAAAAAGCTGGGGAAGATAAAGCTTATAAATGGATTAGTAATGGTGATGGAGAATTTGATTTAGAAGAAACTGCCATGGACGAATATGGTACAAGCATTATACTATTTTTAAATGATGATGAGACAGAATTTCTAGAAGAGCATAGAATAACTAGTATTATTGAAAAATATTCAAATCATATTCCATTTCCAATTTTTATGAATAAAGAACATTTTACACCAGCTAAGAAAGATGATGATGATAAAGAGATAGAGCCTGAAAAAACTGAAATCATAAACGAACAAATAAATAAAGCAAATGCTTTATGGAGCATATCAAAGTCTGAAATCAATGATGAGGAATATAAGGATTTTTATAAAAGTATCGCTCATGACTCCAATGAACCACTGCTTTGGATGCATAATAAAGCTGAGGGTGCGATAGAATATACAACGCTATTTTACATACCATCTAAAGCACCTATGGATATATATCGTGTTGATTATATGCCTGGAATTAAACTTTATATTAATCGTGTTTTTATTACTGATGATGATAAAGAATTGATGCCAACATATTTAAGATTTTTACGTGGTATTATTGATTCTGCTGATTTACCGCTTAATGTTAGTCGTGAAATCTTGCAAAGTAATGCAGTTATGGCAAAAATAAAAAACGCTTCTGTTAAAAAGGTATTATCTGAGTTATCAAAACTTGCTAAAAATAATAAAGAAAAATATACTACTTTCATTAAAGAGTTTGGTAATGTTTTAAAAGAGGGATTATATTCTGACTTTGCAAATAGAGAAAAAATCTTAGACTTATTGAGATTCACGACAATAAATTCAGATGAAACAATCTCACTTACAGAATTTGTAAAAAATATACCAGAAGATAAAAAAGAGATATACTATATCGCAGCAAAATCATCTATTAGCATGTTAAAAAATAATCCTGCATTAGAGAGATTCAAGGCAAAAGGTATAGATGTGTTAATTTTAAATGAAGAGATTGATACTATCGTGTTCCCAATGGTAACAGAATATAAAGACTATAAGCTTATCAACGTAACTGATGCTAAGTTCCAAGAGAATGAAGATGATAAAAAAGCACACGAGCAAATTATTAAAGAATTTGAAGGCGTTGTTAAGGAATTCAAAGATACACTTGGAGCAAGCGTAAATAAGGTTGAAGTAACATTTGATTTAACAGATTCTGCTGCGGCGATTAAAGAGGATAAAGAAGATTCTGCTTATATGATGGCTCAAATGATGAAGCAGATGGGACAAGCTGGTGATATGCCTACACCAAAACCTATCTTACAGATAAATCCAAATCATGAGCTAATTAAAAAATTAAAAGACTCAGCAGATCAAAATCTCATTAATGATGCGGCATACGTATTGCTTGACCAAGCTAAACTATTTAATGGTATGGAAATTGATAATACGCAAGAGTTTATCATAAAACTTAATCGTATTATGATGAAAGCATTATAGTTTTTTTACGATATGGTGAAATGATTTTATAATCATTCGCACCTTATCCCCAATTTTTAAACCCTGTATCTCATCTTTAGTAGCAATAGTTTTAATAAATTCGTGCCCTACATGTAAAGTGAGAATATAAACCATTTCAATTTTTCTTATCTCTAAGAGTTCACCTATTAATTCAAACGTATCATCTGTTTTATGTTTTAAAAAAATCTCCGCAGGAGTACCTTGTGATTTGATTTTACCATTTTTTATCCAAATAACATCATTACATAATTTAAATATTTCACTTAAATCATGACTTACTAATATCGTTGTCATTTTAAAGCGTTTATGAACTTCTAAAAGTTCATTTTGTAATTTTGATCTCATCTGTTCATCTAATGCTGATAGCGGTTCATCTAATAATAAAATTTTTGGTCTAGACACAATAGCACGAGCTAATGCAACGCGCTGTTTTTGTCCGCCTGATAGCTTAGATGGATAATACGATACCAACTTTTGCAAACCAATAATATCTATAATCGTTTTTACGTAGTTTTGATCATCGTTTTTTTTTAAGGCATATAATAAATTTTGCTCAACTGTCATGTTTGGAAATAGTGCAAAATCTTGAAAAACAAATCCTACCCCTCTTTTTTGTGGTGGCAAATTAATTTTCTTTTTTGAATCAAACCAAACTTCATCATTAACACTAATTTTACCTGATTTTGGAATTTCTAAACCACTAAGAATTCTAAGCAAAGTTGTCTTTCCAGCTCCAGATACACCATAAAGCGAAACAAATGCTCCCTCTTTTATATTAATATTTATATCCAAATTTACAGTTCCACAAGCCATATTTAGTGGCTTTATAAAGGTTATATCTATCATTTAAGCATCCTTTATATATTTTTTATTAACAATATATACTAATAAAAGTATTATAAAAGAGATAAAAAATAGTGTTAGGGCATATCTGTTTGCTAAGTGATAGTTTAATGCTTCAACTTGGTCGTAAATAGCCAAAGATGCCACTCTGGTTTTACCAGGAATATTTCCACCTATCATTAAAACAACACCAAATTCACCAACAGTATGAGCAAATGTAATGACTACACCTGTTAAAAGTGAAGATTTAATATTTGGTAGTAAAATTTTAAAAAGAATATTTATTTTAGATTTTCCTAGTATTTGTGCAGCTTCTATAAGTGATTTTGGAATTGCTTCAAAACCATTTTGTATTGGATGGATCATAAAAGGCATACTAAATATAACAGATCCTAAAACTAAACCTTCAAAAGTAAATGTTAGCTGAAAACCAAAATATTCTTGTAAAAATTTTCCTAAAAAATTCTCACGGCTAAAAGCAACTAAAAGATAAAATCCCAGTACAGTCGGTGGTAAAACTAAAGGCATACTAACAATAGTTTCGATAAATGGCTTGATACGAGATTTTGTTCCCAAAAGATAATAAGCTACCATAACTCCAAAAATAAATAAAATAACCGTAGTAATCAAAGCTAATTTAAATGTCAAAAGCATTGTTGGCAAAAATATTTCACCCATGCGTATTATCCATTAAGATTATCTCTATTGATTGTACAAATGCCATGACAGTATCGCCTATTTTTAAATTCATACATCTAGCAGATGTGCTGCTAATTATTGAGTTGATACTTTGTTTAAAAAATGATAATGTTATTTGTGTTAAAAATTTATCTATCTGTATATTTTGCACCTTACATGCAAAGCGATTTTCAAAACTTATTTCACCAGAAAAATTTTTAGCAATACCAACCTCTGATTCTTTAAATAATATAGCTATATCACTGCCTATTTTATTATTATTATTATTAAAATCTATTGCAAATGATGTAAAACTCACATCATGACATTTTATCTCAATTTTTGTAAGTAGATTTGATTGGTTAATGGCTACAATTTTACCTTGTAATTTATTCACAATATTTCATTTTATTTTGGTAATATATAGCCAAATTGTTTAAAAATATTTTTAGCTTTTTTAGTAAATAAGAAATGATAAAACTGCATAGTTTCTTTTTCATTTGATCTGTTAGCGTATTTCAATACAACAACACCCTGTTTAATAGAGTTATATAATTTCGTATTAATATCTATATAATGACCATCTCCTCTCATTTTTGGCGACATAACAACAGATTTTGCCGTAATGCCAATATCTGCTGATTTTGAATAGATATATTGATTTGTCTGAGCGATACTATCTGCATATACAATTTTTGATTTTATTTTTACAAATAATTTTGCACTTTTTATAGCTTTAATAGCTTGAACTCCGTAAGGTGCGTTGGCTGGGTTTGGTATTGCAATGATTGTAATATTAGAATTATTTAAAGTATAAATTTTCTTTTTTAGATTAATGTCCTTAAGCGTCCAAAGCACTAATGAACCTTTAGCATAAACTTTCGGTTTTGTCGTAGTTAAATTATGTTTATAAAGATAGATAGGATATTTCATATTTGCTGATAAAAAAATGTTAAATGGCGCTCCATTTTCAATCAGTGCTGTTAACTTACCAGATGATGCAACTACTTCTCTAATCTTAATTGCTGTTTCTTTTTTAAAAATATGTGATAACTCCTGCATAACATACTGTGCATTAGCAGCAACTGCAACTGTGATTGTTTTGGCAAATCCATTAATACCAATTAACAATAAAATAAATAATATAGCTCTTTTCATACTTTCTCCTTAGGAGTGGGTGACTTTAAAATAAATAATTAATTCCAAATCTATAATCACCATAAGATGGTGCAGATTTTACTTTACCTAATACATCATGAATTCCACTTTTATAACTTACATACTCAACCCTTAGTTTTAAATATAGATTTGCAATTGAGGGAAAAGTTTTTATTAAATCCCATTCTATTGCATTATGATCAGCTGGTACTCCTGGTTTATTATTATCAAAGTCCTGCACAACGTATCTTGCAAATGTATTTACATTTAATTTATGAAAATTATATCCTAGACGTAGCATATATGATTTTGTATTTGCATACCAATTATATTGAGCCATATTTCTTGTAAATCCACCAGTTGGATAACCTCTCCAAGGAGCTATAATATCGGCCTCATTTGCAATATAGGTATATCCAAAACGTCCTAAAAATCCATCACGTCTTATGTCTAATCTCATGCCATACAATTTACCATCAACACTTCTTTGATTTATATAATCAGTAGAATCATTTTTTAAGTTAGCCCCTCCTATCACACCAGCACCTTTGTCAAACTGTTGCATATATCTCATGCCAGGTATAATTGCAAACTGATCTGGTAAATTAATCTTATAATATGCATCAAGCGTTATACTACTAACTAATTGCGGTACTAATGTATAGTTTAACATGAGCCTTAAATTTTTAATAGATTTATTATTAATTTGTGCAATAATCAATCTTGTTTTTATACCTCTTTTAGCTAGCTTAGCTGTTGTTAGACCTCTTAACATTGCCGCATCATCATTTTGACTCCATTGTGAATAAGCAGTTGTATTTGAAGCATTATACGCTAAAACATCATGAAAAATAGCATGATCTCTTAATTTTTGTTTTGTTAAATATGCTAGTTTAATTTTTGTTTTTAACAAATTTGTACCTACATAGCTTATGCCTTCAAAAGTATTTGGTATCATTTTTGTATCATCAGAAGCTGTTAAACGACTTTCAAATATTTGGCGACCAATTTTGATATCGCTTTTTTTAATTTTATATTCCAAATAAGCTTGCGCTAAAACTGACATATTAAAATTACCGCTCTTAAAGGCATTATACCTAGAAAGTGTTCCTCGATTACCTTTTAAATATTGTAGTTCTAATTTGTTTACATGCCATGGGTTTTGAGAGGTATAGAGTCCAGCAGTAGCACCAAAACCTTTAAAATATGCAGTTTTATATATTAAACTTCCGCCAAATCCCGTTGTCCATGTATTTTTTCTATTTAGTGTTTGTATTTGTGGCTTATTAATAAAAGAGTTAGTACGAATTCTTCCATATAAAATCCCACCGCTAAATAGATCTAGTAAACTATCTACTTGCTTTGGTACAACTTTATCAACTAAAATCATATTGCTTTTTAAAACTCTCTTGATTTGTACTTTTGCATAAAGTGTAGATATTAATATCATGATAACAGATAAGCTAATAGATAATTTCTTCATGTCTTTCCTTATATATTATATTATATAACGTATTGTACAAATATTATACTTAAAGAAATATAACATAGATACTTACCTTTAAATGGCTAAAATAACTTCTGATGGTAAAAAAGAGGTATAAAGTTCATCATCATCTTTTAATGATAACTGTTGTGCAAACTTTGATGGTACAACTGATACAATCTCGTTGTTTTGTTTTGATTTTATTACAATCTCTGTAAATTTGCCATCATCTTCGATACTTAAGATATTGCCTTTAAAAATATTTAATAATTGATTTTTTGGCTTTTCTTTTGATATATGCACCCAACTACTTTTAATAAGTGCAAAAATTGTTGAATTTATATCAATATTCATAGATTTTGCACTTTTATGTGTTATTGATGAAGATATTATCTGTCCTCCTCCAATATTTAAGTTAACATTAAATTCTATCGATGAACTTTGTATAGATTTTATAACTCCCTGATATTGATTTCTAGCACTCGTTTGCAAAGTTAAGTGATTTTTTGCATCAATTAAATCAGAAAAAGACTTACTTTTGTTGTCTAACACTGCAAAAAGCCTATTTTGTAACATTTCTAATTCATTATATATATCGATATACTCTTTACCTTTTTGAGTCAAAACAGTACCGCCACCACCTTTGCCACCAGTTACACGAATCACAATAGGCTCTTTACTTAGGGTGTTCATCTCATTAACAGCATCCCATGCGGCTTTATAGCTCATCTTCATCTCTTTAGCTGCCTTGGAAATTGAACCAAAGCTATCTATATTTTGTAAAAGCTTTACGCGACCTTTTCCAAAATATCCATGTTGTTCATTTTCAAACCATAAATTACTTCTTATTTTCATAATTTAATTATAATCTATGAATCTTATATTAACACTGAAATTTATGTTAAAATATCATAAAAAAATAAGAGACTATATGGATTTTAAATTAGAAAAAACTTCTAAAAATGCAAGAGCATGCACAATTAAGACAGCTCATTCTGTTATCCAGACACCCGTGTTCATGCCCGTTGGCACTGTTGGGAGTATTAAATCTCTTGACATGACAGATATGATAGATATTCTTAAAACTGATATAATTCTTGCCAACACGTATCATTTGTATCTTCGTCCTAGCGATACAACGATAAAAAAGATGAATGGATTGCATGGATTTACATCATATTCAAAAAGTTTTTTAACAGATAGCGGTGGTTTTCAGGCTTTTAGTCTTAGCGATATCTCTAAAGCTGATGAAAATGGTATAGAATTTCGTAGTCATATAGATGGTAGCAAACATTATTTTACTCCACAAAAAGTTATAGACATACAAAACAATCTTAACTCAGATATTATGATGATACTAGATGATTTAGTAGCATTGCCAGCAACGAAAGAGCGTATAAATCTCTCTATTAAAAGAACAACAAAATGGGCAAAAGAGTCTATAAAATATTTTAAACAAAAACAAAAAAATGGTATAGGTGTAGAGCAAAATATTTTTGCTATCATTCAAGGCGGAACAGATAAAGAGTTTCGCACCAAATCAGCAACCGAGCTTTGTGCCTTAGATTTTGATGGTTATGCTATTGGCGGTCTTAGTGTTGGTGAACTAAATGAACAAATGTATAACACAGTTGAACATACAGTACAATACATGCCAAAAAACAAGCCAAGATACCTTATGGGGGTTGGAACGCCTGAAGATTTGATAGAAAACATAGAACGTGGCATAGATATGTTTGATTGTGTGATGCCTACTCGAAATGCAAGAAACGGAACTCTTTTTACATCTTTTGGTAAAATAAATATTCGTGGTGCAAAGTTTAAACTCGACTCAAGCCCCATAGATGATTCATGTGAATGCTTTACATGTAAGAGATATAGCAGAGCATATCTAAATCATTTATGTCGCGCTCATGAGATAACATATTTTAGACTTGCTAGTTTGCATAATCTTCATTATTATTTGACTCTCATGAAACAAGCAAGAGAAGCAATTTTAGAAGATAGATATACGAAATTTAAAAAAGAATTTTATAAAAAACGAAGGAAAAATATATGAAACTTGGTGTAAATATTGATCATGTGGCAGTTTTAAGAGAAGCTAGACGTATGAATGATCCAGATATCTTAATGGCATTATATACAGCCGTGCAAGCTGGAGCAGATCAGATAACTATTCATCTACGTGAAGATAGGCGCCATATTCAAGATAAAGATGTTAAAAATATTATAACCTCTAGTGCTGTACCTATAAACGTAGAATGTTCAATTAACCAAAATATCGTGGATATACTTTGTACTTTACAACCCCACCGTGTTACATTAGTTCCTGAAAATCGTGAGGAGATAACGACAGAGGGAGGATTAAATCTTTTTAGCAATCAAGTAAAAATCAAAAATATTATAGAACAATTTCATGACTCTCTCATCCCCGTATCGTTATTTATTGATCCTGTAAAAGATATGATTTCTTTAAGTAAAGAGCTTGGTGTTGAGATGGTTGAACTCCACACTGGTAAGTTTGCAAATTTATATGCCATGTTAAATTCATCACTAAAATATACAAATCATAGTATAAAAGAGTTTGAACTCCCAAGATATACACTTGCATCAAAACTTGATAAGGCAATAGATGCGTTAAAATCTAGTGCAAAAGAGGCAAAAAATTTGGGGCTAGAAATAGCTGCTGGACATGGGTTAAACTATATAAATATAAAACATATTTTACCAATAGATGAGATAACTGAGTTAAATATTGGTCAAAGTATTGTAGCTCGTTCTATTTTTACAGGTTTAAGTGATGCGATAAAACAGATGAAAGAGTTAATACATGAAAAACATAGCAATTAGTATAGGCGATATCAATGGTATCGGACTAGAGATTGCTATAAAATCTCATAAAGAGATTACAAAACTGTGTCATCCAATATATTGTATCGATAAAAATATAGCTCTTAGAGGTGCCAAACTATTAAATATAGAACTTCCACAAAACTTTACATGCAAGCCATTAAATTTTGATGTAGAAATACAGCCATCTAAAACCACTAAAGAGAGCGGATATTATTCATATCAATCATTTTTAAAAGCTATACGACTTTGTACAGATAAAAAATGTCAAGCTTTAGTCACACTACCAATCAATAAAAAAGCATGGATGTTAGCTGGACTCAAATATAAAGGTCATACTCATATGCTAAGAGATTATTTCAAAGCTGATGTCATTATGATGCTGGGATGTGAAAAACTTTATGTCGCACTATTTACCGAACACATTCCACTACGCGAAGTATCTTCACATGTAACGATATCAAATCTAGTTACTTTTTTAACTAATTTACATAAAAATATTAAAGATGAGCGTATCGCAGTTTTAGGTCTAAATCCACATGCTGGAGATCATGGAGCCATCGGCAATGAAGAAGTTATAATAAAACAAGCTATAAAACAAGTAAATAAACAAATAAACAAAGAGATTTTCTTTGGTCCAATTGTTCCTGATATTGCCTTTACCCCTCATTTTAGAGATAAAGTACAATATATCTGTGCTATGTATCACGATCAAGGATTAGCACCTCTTAAGGCACTATATTTTGATGAAAGTATTAATATTTCATTAAATCTTCCAATCGTTAGAACGTCAGTTGACCATGGCACCGCTTTTGATATTGCATATAAAAACCAAGCTAAAACAATAAGCTATCTACAGGCTATAATAGCAGCGATTAAGTAAATGCGGGTTTAAAATAGTGTCTTTTTTTAAAGTAGGGACAACATCGATCTTTATCCCTTTTGTATCGCATATTTTTCGTTAAGCCAGTAAAGTTATAAAAAGTAGAGATTCATTCGCAGGGGTGTACTTTTCAGGGGTGTACTTTTATTTTTATCCGCCGCCTACAAAATCGAGTAATTCAATGCGGTCAGTATCTTTTAAAATGTGCTTTGACCATTTATCTTGTTTGATAACTTGCATATTTATAGCCGCTGCCATAACTTTATCATCTAAGTTTAATGTCTTAATCAATCCTTTTAGTGTTAAACATTCTTTTATCTTTTTAATTTCACCGTTTATGTATATTATCATCTGTACTCCTAAAATTTTTATATCCATTATTATAGCAGATAAGCCAAGAGGGTAAAATTTTTTATGCCCTCTTGGCTTTTTTGAAGCTGCCTATGTTTTTTAGAGATGCCTCTTAATTAAATATCTTAACTTATGGTAAAATTGCAAATATTAATATCTAAGGATCTATATTATGACAATTAAACCATTTATATCTAAAAATTTAAATGAGATAGTAAGACATTTCACACCAAACTGGTTTACTTTAAATATGGGTACAGGCATCGCTTTTTTGACATTACATAATATTACAAAAAACTTTTTTATCGCCCAAACTATTATGATAAAAATATTTTGGTTTATAGATATGTTCTTTTTTTTACTTTTTTGTTCTCTTTTAATAACTAGAGCTATAAAATATCCATACACAACTAAGCTTTTATTTAAACATCCTGTTCAATCCATGTTTTTAGGAGCAATCCCTATGGCTATGGTACCAATATTAGAGGGATTTGCACTGTTTGGTTCTTCCTTTTTTGGTAGCGCATCGCTTCAAATATCTCTATATATGTGGTGGTTAGATGTCGTTTTAGCGGTGGGAGTTGGCTTAGTTATCCCCTATCTTATGTTTACAGTACAACAATCACACACATTAAAAAATATGACCGCAATTTGGTTGCTACCAATCGTTGCATCTGAAGTAACTGCTTCTGCAGGAGGTGTGTTAGCACCACATTTTGCAGGTTTAATGGCACAAATTATTTTATTTGTAAGCTATATTTTATGGGCATTATCTGTTCCTATGGCTATGTCTATTCTTGTTATTTTATTTTTAAGACTAGCTACGCACAAACTTCCAGATAAAGCTATGGCAGTTACTAGTTGGCTAACACTTGGTCCGCTCGGTACTGGAGCATTATCGCTATTTTTACTAGGTAGTGCTTCCACGACCGTTTTAGTGGGTACAAATCTATTTTATCTTGCAAAATATTTACATGCTTTTGGTATTATTGTTGGTCTTTTAATCTGGGGTTATGGTTTATGGTGGTATATTTTAGCATGGATTATTACATTAAAATTTTTTAAAGATGGCTTGCCTTTTAATATGGGTTGGTGGGGCTTTACGTTTCCTGTTGGGGTTTTTACGGCTGCAACGTTTCAGCTATGGCATATAACAAGTTATAAAATTTTTGAGATTTTTGCTATTATCTTAAGTATTCAATTAATTAGTTTTTGGTTACTGATATTTAAAAAAACACTGCAAGGAATGTGGAGTGGATATCTTTTTAATGCCCCTTGTATCTCAGAAGAAACAGGTATCATTGATAACGAAACTGATATGAAACGGAAATTGGTATAATACATAGATGAGACCAATAAATTGTAAAAAATGTATCTATTATTATGTAACATGGATTAAAAATCAGCCACATGGATGTAAAGCTTATGGTTTTAAATCTCAACTTATTCCATCACTAGTTGTAAAACAAAATAGTGGTATGCAATGTTCATTTTTTATGCCTAAAAATCCTACTTCCAGATAAGTTTTTTACCAAACCCAAGTCGATTGTCCGTCATTTTAAAATATGTTATTTTTATGTTCCAAAGAGTTGGATTCATGGCTAAAGCATAGGGGAATTTTTTAAAATATATCTTTTTATAATTTTTACATTTTGAGATATTACCTCTAAATTGAACTCCTTGAATCTTACCAATCATATTTGTTGAAAGATAAACAGTACCAGCAACATTTGGATTTAATAAACCGTTTTGTATATGCTGTGTATTTATATTTGATGCAATTATAAAAGAGTTATTTTCTTGATTGTAAGCGTAAAATACAGTACATGCAAAGGGTAAATTGTCTTTGCATGTAGATAGACAAAGCGTATGATGTTGACGTAAAAATGTAGTAATTTGATTTAATGTTTTATCCATTAAAATTTTCTAATGCAATATCTAATTGTTTCATAGCTTTAATCATAATCTCTGTTGAAACTGCAAAATTTAATCTCATAAAACCTTTACCTTCTTTAGAAAATAAAATCCCTGCAGACAATCCAAGTTTGGCTTCTTTTACAAAAAATTCACGTAATTCTTTATCTGATAACTCCATTTTAGAGCAATCTAGCCAAGCTAAATATGTACCCTCTGGCTTAATAAAGGAGATAAGATTTTTATGTTTTGATACAGTTTGATACAATAACTCAAGATTACTTAAAAGATGTATTTTAAAATCTCTTAACCAATCATCTCCATGCTTATAAGCACTTTTGAAAGCTTCATGACTTAAAACAGGAGGTTGTGCAAAATGAATTCTATCATACACTTTTTTAAATTTTGCTCTTAATTCATCATTTGGTATAGCTACCGTACTTATAGCAAATCCAGCCATATTAAAAGTTTTGCCAGTACCCATAGCAGTTATTGTTACATTTTTTATTTTTTCACTTAAGCTGGCAAAAGTTGTATGCTTATGTGATTCATAGACTAAATCACTGTGAATTTCATCTGAAAAAACGATGATATTATATCTTAAACATACATCTGCTAGTCTATCTAATTCATCTTTCGTCCATACTCTGCCAACTGGATTATGCGGAGAGCAAAGAAGTAAAAGTTTTGTTTTATCATCTATTTTTGCAATCAGATCTTCTATATCAAATGTATATCGCCCATTTTTATCTTGTTTTAAAGGATTATAAAGCACTTCTCTTTTATGATTTTTAATACTTTTAAAAAATGGAGAATAAACAGGTGTTTGAACTATAATTTTATCTGAGATATCACTAAAAGCTTCTATGGCAACATTCATACCAGCAACAACTGATGGTAAATATAAAAGATTGTCTGTTTCAAAATTGATATTGTGATATTTTTGCATCCATTTTACCTGAGCTGTTAAAGCAGATATGGGCATGGTTTCATAGCCAAAAATAGGATGTTTTAATCTTTGATTTATACTCTTTAATATAAAATCTGGAGTATCTATATCCATATCTGCAACCCACATTGGAATTACATCATCAGTACCAAAGAGCTGTTTTCTTTTTATATATTTTTCAGCATTTGTAGTTTCTCTATCAGCACAAATATCAAACTTATATCTCATTTTTTCTCCAAATGCTCATCTGCGATATTGTGTGTTGAAATTTTCTAGCAGTTTCTCTTATCACAAAAGGTATGTCTTGCAGATGAATAAGTGTAAATTCATCCTTTAAAAGCTCTTTTAGAGTATTTAATGTTTTTACTTCCTCACCATTTTTTTCATATCCTCCAAGCCATAACTTTTTATCAGTAGAAGCTTGTTGCCAAGTATATGGTGAAGTTAAAACAAGTAAGCCATTTTTGTTAATTCGCTTTTTGATTAAATCTAAAAATAGTTTGGGATTATACACTCTGTCTATTAGATTTGTTGCCATCACTAAATCGTATGAAGTAAAGATTGGTTTTAAATTACAAGCATCTCCTTGCCAAAAGGAAATTTTATTGGTTATATCATCATAACCAAAATCATCCAAACTTATTTTTTTGATACAATATAGATCACCCTCCTCCTTTAATTTATATGCCAAATATCCAAAATCTCGTAAATTAATTCCTTGAGCAATAAATCGTGCTGAAAAATCTATCCCTTCGACTTTATCAAAATATTTACCTAACTCAAAAGTTGCTCGTCCTGTTGCGCATCCTAAATCAAGAGCTTTTTTCTTTTTATCTATAAATGGCGAGATAGCTCTAATGCATTTTGTAGCAAAATTTTTAACCCCAAAATACTCTTTACCATATTGAAATTCACAATATTGTGAAACAAGTTCATCGCTTTCATAGATATTTTTTTGAGATGCTTTTTTTACATTATCTTTTTTAATATATCTAAAACCAGCATGTTGGAAAAAATGCCTTCTAAAAGCATATCTTGCATACTTTGTAGCTTCATTGCCTGTACTAATAAATGAACCACCTTTTATAAGATTGTGCTTATTATCAAATGTTGGAGTTGAAAAATCATCATATGCAGGATGCACTTTAAATCCTTTAAAACCGTCAATCGTGGTATCACTCCATTGCCATACATTACCAATAACATCAAAAATACCATTAAATTCAAATCTATCGACACTACAAGGTGATATAAAATGTGAGAGATTAATGTTTGCTCTTTTATCATCTATTTGCAAATTATCTGTTAATCTTGCATGCTCATACATCCTAAACCATTGCGCTTCATTTGGTAGTGCATAAAACACACCATCACGTTTTGATATATAAGCACAAAAAGCTTTTGCTTCGAGAGCATTAACTTCAACTGGCCAATTGTATGGTAAATCTATAATTGTTGATAATGTTCTGTATCTAAAAGTATCATTATCTTTTATCCAAAATGGTGGATGTGTAGCTTTTGTTTGATTTAAAAACTTTTTCCCCTCATCATCCCAAAATTCTAATTGTTTGTAACCATTATCTAAAACAAACTCTAAAAATTCCCCATTACTTACCAAAAATTTTGAAACATAAAAGTCTTGTACTTTACATGTAAGCGTACCATATTCATTATCCCATCCATAATAATGGTTATCTATTTTTTTACCCAAGCTTAAAGTAGCGCCACTGATTTTTACCAATAAATTTGTTGGAAAGATTTTTGACATATCATCAGCAATTTTAAAATCATCAACATGCTTTATAAATTTAATCGGCATTTGTCGATGTAATACAGATGATGTTTCAATATGGATACGCTCATGCTCTATGCCCATTAAAATTATCCAAAAAGGATCGTTCCAGCCAAAAGATAATGGTAAAGTAGAGATCAAGTTATCCACAACATCTTTAACCTGTTTTCTGTATCGTCTTACTTCATCTACGCTTGGCCACTGATAGTTTTGTTCATTTAAATCATCCCATGCCATCTCATCAACACCCACTGCAAAGATTGATTCAAAAAATGGATTGATTCGTTTTGTAATAACTCCAGATAAGATAAGTTTATTGATAAAAAAAGTTGCTGTATGTCCAAAATAAAATATCATAGGATGTCTAGTTAGCTCTGAGCGTTTATAAAAAACAATATCGTCTTTTAAGAGATCGAATATTTTCTCAAAAAGCTCATAACTGTTATAAAAATATTGACGTATCTCTTCACGTTTATTTTTACCATTTATCAAAAATGGAGGGTAGGTGTGATATTTATTCATAATTATTCTCCCATATTATCTAATTTTGATACAACAATTTTTGCTAATTGCTGTGGTTGTAAATTTAAAGATTCTTCCACGAGTGCAGTATTTCCATGTGTTATAAATGAATCATCATATTCAAAAGTTATTAATCTAATATCATAAATCTCATGTTGTGATAAAAATTCCAACAATGCACTTCCAACGCCCCCAGCTTTAACACTATCGCTAAAAACAAACCATTGCTTATGTCTAACTACCATATCTAGTAGCAGTTCTTTATCTAAGGGTTTAACAAATCTCAAATCTAGCAATGATATATCTTTATCTATTAATTTTTTAGTTTGATAAGCACGTCCAACACCATTACCATAACCAATAAATAAAATATCTCCGGGCTCACTAATTAATAATTGTCCTTTTGCAAATCTAAACTCTGACGAATGAGGTAAATCTGTTTGTATAAAACTACCTCTTGGATATCTAAAAGCACAAGGAGAAGTAAATGTTGAAGCAAACGCCACGCTTTGATGAAGAGATCTTTCATCGTATGGTGCAAAAAGTATCATATTTGGTATCGCTCTTAAAAAACTAATATCAAACATACCTTGATGAGTTTCACCATCTTCGCCAACAATACCAGCTCTATCGATTGCAAAAACAACAGGCAAGTCAAGTAAACACACATCATGAATTATCTGATCATATCCACGTTGTAAAAAAGTAGAATATATCGTACAAAATGGTTTAAATCCCTCTTTTGCAAGTGCTGCCATAGAAGTTACTGCATGCTGTTCTGCTATCGCCACATCCCAAAAACGATCAGGATAACACTCAATTAATCTGTTTAGCCCTGTACCGCTTGGCATTGCAGCTGTTACGCCTACAATCTTTTTATTTTTTGCACTTACATGCAAAAGAGCATCTGTAAAAATTGATGTTGCTGATTTACTTGATGTTTTTTTATAGCCCTGCCCTGTTTTTAAATCAAACGCACCAATGCCATGCCACTTTTCTGGCTCTTTTTGTGCAAACTCATATCCTTTACCTTTTATAGTTTGAGCATGAATTAATACAGGTTTTTTCATCTTTTTTGCACGTTCTAAAATATCTATTAAAAGCTTTATATTATGTCCATCAACAGGACCAATATAATCAATTCCCAACTCTTCAAATAATATTCCAGGTGTTATTAACTTCAAAGATTCTTCAAATTTTTTTGCCAGATAACGGGCATTATCCCCAAAATTATCAACAAATTGCTCTACTTTTTTCTTAAATTTTTGATAAAATCCTGTAGCCATAGCTGATGAAAGTATTCTACTAATTGCGCCTATTGGCGATGATATACTCATCTCATTATCGTTTAAAATAATAATCATAGGATATTTTTTATCACCTAATTCATTCAATGCTTCATATGCCATGCCAGCACTCATAGCCCCATCACCTATCATAACAACAGGTACTCTTTTATCTTGCTCTTCATTTAATGCAATAGCTTTAGCGGCACCTACGCCGAGTGAAATGGAAGTTGAACTATGACCTGCTATAAAATAATCTTCGCTACTTTCTTGTGGTTTTGTGTATCCAGATAATCCATTAAACTCTCTTAAAGTATCAAATTGATCCCATCTGCCAGTAATTAGTTTATGAGCGTAAGACTGATGCGAAACATCAAAAATAAATGGATCGTGAGAAGAGTCAAATACTTTGTGCATAGCAATAATCAACTCAGTAGCACCAAGCGTTGAACTTAAATGTCCTCCATTTTTGCTTACAACTTCTAAAATTCTCTTTCTTATGTCAGCAGATAAATCATTTAACTGCTCTATATTATAATTTTTTATATCTATTTTCATATTTTTTTAATCTTCATGCAATGCTACTTTCTTTACTCTCTCAAAACGATTTAATATCTGTGCATCTAAATTTCCAACGTCGCTAATAGCAACTACTCCACCTCTTGAAATAGCATTATCAGACACAATCTCTACTTTTTGTAAAGAATCTAGATGCTCTAATAATACGTTATAATCCATAGGATTTACCTTAATAGTAATTTTACTAGCATTTTGTAATTGATTTATAAGCTCGTCAGCCAATGTTTTAGCTACTTTTGATGAATTTTCATCTATTTGTACAACAACAACCTCTCTTGAGATATCTAATGCGGCATCAATTAACTCTTTTTTAATTTTTTGTAAAGCCAAATTATATTCATTTGCATTTTTTTCTAGTTTTTTAATTGATGATATAAATCTTTCTTGTATATCATCATTATTTTGTTTTAATGTAGCTTCTAGCTCATCTTTACCAGCTATCATGCCATTATCATATGCTTCTTTTTTAACGCTTTGTAATTGATTTTTGCACTCTTCATCTTTTTGTTCTAATTTCATCTGTAATTTTATAAAATTTGAGGTCATTTCATCAGTTTTTTTTAATAATGATTCTACTAACTCATCTTTTGAATTAGTATTAATTATCATCTCATGGCTTATATTTTGCTCTTTAATCTCAGATTTTTCTAAAGAATTTTTAGGCTTTGATATTTGAATATTTTTATTCGTTAGAACTTTAAATTGATATTTATCAATTAGGTGATTATCCAATTTTGCTTTATTTATTATAATATCCATTATTCTATCATCTCTTCAGACCCACCCATCTGAATTGATCCTTGTTCTGAAAGCTTACTTACTGTTTCAACAATTTTTCTTTGTGATGTTTCAACATCTTTCATCTTAACAGCACCCAAGAATTGCATCTCTTCTTCGAAAGTGTCACGAGCACGCTGTGACATATTTGAAAAGAATTTTTGCTTAAGATCCTCTGGTGCACTTTTTAATGCTAACATAAGATCTTTTTTGTCTGCTTCTTTTAATATCTCTCTAATGGCATTATTGTCTAATCCTGAAATATCTTCAAATGTAAACATCATGTCTTTAATCGAAGCAGCTAGCTCTTCATCAATTTGTTCAATCGAACTTAAAGTTGCTTTAGACGCCTTGGCACCAAGCCGATTAAATACATCAGCAACTGCACGAGGCCCTCCAACTTCAACCTTATAACTAGCTAGAGCTTCGAGTTTTGATTCTAACACAGCACTTACTCTTTTAATAACTGATGGCGAAATATCACCAAGTTTTGCCATCCTCATGGCAATCTCCGCACGCAAATCATCAGAAAAATAGCCAAGCACATCTGCAGCTGCTGTTGCATCCATGTGTGCTAAAATAAGAGCGATTGTTTGTGGATGTTCATTAATTATAAAATCTGATAGTTGCTGTGGTTTAATCTTTGCTAAATATGCAAAATTTTGAGAACTTTGCATATTTTTTGAAAGCTTATCTAGTATTTTTTTTGCCTCTTCTGCCCCTAAAGTACGATACAATAATTCTCTTGCGTACTCCATACCGCCAGCCGTCATATATTGACTAGATTGAAAAATTGCATAAAACTCATCCAAGACGCTAGCGGCAATCGTTTTATCTATTGTCTTATTTGTAGCAATATATTTTGAAATTTCAGTTATTGATTCAATATCTAAATGTGAAAAAATTGACGCGGTTAAATCCTCGCCAAGCTGTAACAGTAAAATAGCAACTTTTTCTGCCATTGACATCTCATCAAAATGCGCCTGTAATGTTCGTGATAATTTCATCTAATCTTCCATCCTCGGCTTAACAATTTGAGGAGAAACCTCTTCTGAGAGTAAATTTTGAATAAGTGTTGCAATCTCATCAGGATTTTCATCAGTAATCCTTTTTAATTTTTCAAGCAGTACATCATACTTTAGCTCATCTTCATTAAGATTTTCTCCAAGACCTAATTGACTTTCAACTTTTTTACGCATTTGTTGTGCTTTTTCAACTAATTCATTACTATTATCTTCATTTATATCTAACACTGGATTTTGTATATCTTCTTCTTCTTTGGATATCTCAAGCATCTCTTTGGCAAACGGAGAAATAACTTTTTTATACAATATAAATATCAATACAATAACAAAAAGATATTTAAGCATAGGTAAAAGTGGACCAATATCCTTATTAAAAAAGGATAGCACTTGTTTGACTTTTGCTATAGATTTCTGATTATTAAGAGTTTTAAATTCAAAGTTTTTCACAGAAACTTGATCTCCACGTTTTATATTAATTCCGATAGCCTGTACTACTAGAGATTTTATAGCATCAAGTTGTGTGGTATTTAAAGGTAAATACTTAGTTGCTTTTTGACCATTTTTTAATAACTTAGTATTATATTTACCATCTACAACTACAGCAGCGGTGATACGTTTAATTCTAGCAAATTGTGCCGTTGTTGATGAAATAGTCTTAGATATTTCATAATTTGTCGTATCTGTATTTTTACTATATTTATTAGCAATTGAAGTGCTACTACTTACTCCTTTAACTGGTCCTATATTACTCACAGCACCAGGAACACCACCAATGGCTGATGGCTTACTACCATCACTTTTAATTTGAACAGTTTGCTCGCTTCTTACCACGTTGTTTGGGTTGTATGTTTCAGATTTCGAAGTTATTTTTGAAAAATCATATGCAATATTAACCTCAGCAACAACATGACTTACCCCTCCAACAAATGGAGCTAAAACAGAAATAATTTTTTGTTCTCTTAATCTTTCTTGTTCATTAATATATCGCTGCTCAACAGCAGATGCTTCACTCATTTGAGCAGCTTTACTATTAGCACCAAGCATTACACCATCGCTATTAACTAATGTTACATTTTTAATCATCAATCTAGGTACAGAGGCAGCTACTAAATTCTTTATGCCTCTAACTTGCGCTGGGGTTAAAACCATATTTGGTATTAATTTCACCATGACAGAGGCAGTTGGTGCTATCTGCTTTTGGACAAAAAGAGTTGCTTTTGGAATAGCTAAAGATACTGTTGCTGCCTCAACTGGAGCTAATGCTGAAATAGTACGAGAGAGTTCACCTTCTAGTGCTCTTAAATATTCTATATTTTGATCAAAGCTTGTAGCACCGAATTTCTGTGTATTAAATAGTTCAAAACCTACAGAATTATTTTTTGGAATTCCAACAGCGGCAATTGAAATTCTCTCTTTATAGACAACATTTTTTGGAACTTTGATAATATTATTATCATATATTTTATATGGAATATTATTTTTAGTTAATATTTTAATAACTTTACTTGCATCTTTATTGCTAAGCTTTTCAAATAAAACAGCATAATTTTCATGTGAAGACACTCTTGATGAATATACAACTAAAAATATTAAAAAAGCAACGATACCAATAACTGCACTCGCAATTATAATACGTTGATTTTTATTTAATTTTGAATAAAGTACAACAAGTTGTGAAAAGAGTGCCTTAAAATCCATATATACTCACTATAAAAATTTTGATATTAATTCAAAAAAGATATCATTTTGCAATGGTGTACCAACGGTTACTCTAATAGCATTTAATCCATACCCACTCAAATCTCTAACAATCATACCTTCTTTAAGCAAAGAATAAGATAAATCTTTTGAATTTTGCTTATCTTCAAGCAAAAATGTAACAAAATTAGTATAACTATTAGTTATTTTTAAATTATTGCTCTTAGCAAATTTTTCATATCGTTTCATTTGAGTAAGATTTGATAACAAACTAGATTCAACAAACTCCATATCTTCTAGTGAAGTACTAGCTGCTTCAAGAGATAGAGTTGTTATATTAAATGGTGGTCGTAATTTATATAGCATATGAATTATTTGCGGTGACGATACACCATAGCCTACTCTCATACCACCCAAACCATAAGCTTTTGAAAATGTGCCTAAATATAAGACATTATCAAATTTTTCAATTAATTCTTTTGGTATTATCTCTTTCGAATCGCTTTTATATTTTGCATACTCCATGTAAGCACCGTCAATAACAACGAGTGTATTAGAATCAATTTTTTGCAAAAAAGCCATTAGTTTATCAGCTTGTATCGCATCTCCAGTAGGATTGTTTGGAGTACATAAAAAAATTATTTCAGGATTATGCTCTTTATAAAGCGCGTAAAATTCGTCTAAATTATGTTTCATTGAAGATGTTTTAATAACTTTTGCATCAACATAACTTGCATAAACTTCATACATAGCAAATGTAACACTATTTATTAAAATTTTACTATTTTTAGAACTTTTTGCTTGAATTACAAATTCAATAATTTGATCACTTCCTGCACCAATAATTAAACAATCATTATTAATATTAAATTTTTTGCTTAATTTATTTTTTAATTTTAACATAGAATCATCTGGATACAAAGACATATTTGGTAATATTTTTTGTACAGCATTTTGTACGATTTTAGAGCAGCCAAATGGATTTTCATTACTGGCTAATTTTATGATATCTTGTGGTTTAATTCCAAATTCTCTTACAACTAACTCTATTGGTTTACCTGCTTCATAAGTTTTAATCTTATTTACATGCTCATTAAATTTCATATATCTCCCTTAGCATAACTACCGAGCCATACCACCTCTTTTTTATGTTTAGCTATCACTTTTTGTACGATTTTATCATCAATATGACCAAACAAATCTATAAAAAACCAATAACTCATTTTTCCTTTTTCTCTTGAAGGACGTGATTCTATTTTTGATAAATTTATCTTTTCATCATTAAAATCTTGTAAAAAATCGACTAAAGCACCTGCTTTTAGTGGATCTTTCAATTTAACTAAAATAGAAGTTTTATCATCTTTGCTTATATTATTTTTAAAATCACTAAGTATGATAAATCTAGTAGTATTATCTAGCGTATCTTCAATATTATTAAACATAATAGGAATACCATATAATTTTGCTGCAATATGACTACATATTGCAGCACTCTCTTTATCTTTAGCTGCTAAAATTGCTGCTTTAGCAGTCGATTCAACAGGAATTTGTTCTATGTTTATCAACTCATTTTCATGTAAAAATTCTCTGCATTGCCCAAATCCTTTATCTTTTGAGTAAATTCGTTTAATATTTAGTAAATCTTTCGCTTTTGTAGCAAAAGTCATATGAATTGGCATGTAAAGCTCTGAAACAATTTTAATATTTGATTTTGCCAATAAGTCTAATGTTTCTCCAACTACACCATCACGAGAATTTTCTATTGGCACAACACCAAATTTTGCACGTCTTGCTTCAAGAGTTCTAAAAACGGCATCTATAGAACTAAGTGATAAATAACTACTCATAGCTCCAAAACGACTCTCGGCGGCTTGATGTGTGAAACTTCCTTCTGGTCCTAAATATGCTATTCTCTCAGGTAATTCTAAATTTCTTGCTACTGCAAATATTTCTAAAAAAATAGCCTCTATCGCAGAATTATTTAACAAACCGTTATCTGTTTGATTTTTTGTGTTGAGTTTTTTAATAATCTCTTTTTCTCTCTCAGGACGATAAATCGCACTACCTAAATCATGTTTTATCTCACCAACTCTTTCAACAATTTTCATACGTTCATTTAAAAGATTTAAAAGCTCTTCATCTAAGAGATCAATTTTAATTCTACACTCTTTTAGATTTTTTAATGTTTTCATATCTTCTCCATCATCTCTTTTATATCTTTAAATATAAAATCTGGCTGTTCATTTTTAGATATAAAAGGTATAATTTCATTTGCATTTTTATATTTACCACTCAATACAAAAATCGTTTTAGCTCCTAATTTTGCTATCTCAACTAAATCGCCTTTTAAGTCATCACTTATCATAATAATATCTTTAAATGATAGATTATTGTTTAATTTTTTTAGTGCATTATAATAAAAAAGCTTGCTAGGTTTTCCAACTATCTCATAACTAGTGGATGTGGCGAATGAAAGCATCTTTAAAATTGCACCTACTCCAGGATATCGTTTATTATTCTTAGCATATAAAGTTGTCCCGTGCATACCTACTAATTTAGCTCCATTTAAGATAAACTTTATCATCTGCTCAAATTCATTAAATATAAAATCATCTTTAATAGATACTAAAACAGTTTTTGGATTTTTAAAATTTAATTCATATCCCATATCTGTTAAAACAGTTAAAAAATTAGATGTTCCATAAGCCGCTACTGACTTCTTATCAACTACTTCCTCTAGCAACATTAGTGGATCAAGATAGTTTCTTTGTGTAATATTTAAGCCAATATTATTTAAATAATTTAAAAAAGCGGACGTTGTCTGCTTGGTATTATTTGTAACTACCATATAATCTGTATGATTATTATTTAAATAATTTATAAACTCTTTACTTCCTCTAATAGGTAAATATGCTTCATCATCAATCAACGTGCCTTGAACATCTATAAAATACATAACTAAGCCTTTAAATATTCTTTTTCTAAAGCTATAATATCTTCAAAATTCTCCCGGCGCCTAATCGGTCTATCCTTGTCATTTTGCACAGCAACTTCGGCACAACGACCACGTGTATTGTAATTGCTTCCCATGCCAAAACCATATGCACCCACACTATGGACTATTAAAAGTTGATTATGTTCTAATTTTGGCAATAAACAATCTTTTGCTAAAAAATCGCCACTCTCGCATACTGGTCCAACCACATCCGCTTTACTTAGGTTACTTTGCTCACCTATTATTGTTATTTTATGATAAGCGTTATACAAACTAGGTCGAAGTAGATCATTCATAGCTCCATCAACAATAATAAAACGTTTTTGCTCGTTTGTTTTTTCATATAAAACTTTTGTAACAAAATAACCAGCATTAGCAGTTAGATATCTTCCTGGCTCACAAACAATAGTTACATCTAAACCTTTTAAAGAACTCAAAATAGCTTGAACATAATCATATACATCAATTACATGCTCATCGCTATAAACTACGCCTAACCCGCCGCCAACATCAAAAAACTTTAAATCTATATCTATTGCATGTAAGGAGCGTACCAAATCAGCTACAATGATAGTTGCCTCTGTAATTGGTTCAAGTTGTGTTAATTGGCTACCAATATGAAAATGAATACCTATTGGATCAAGATTTTTAGAATTTTTAGCAAAAATATACATGCGTTTTGCACTGCTAATATCCACGCCAAATTTATTTGCACTAAGTCCTGTTGAGATGTATGGATGAGTTTTGGGATCTATGTTGGGATTTACTCTTATGCTTATTCTAGATATTTTATTCATCTCTTGTGCGATTGTATCAATACGCTCTAATTCTGCTATGCTCTCAACATTGATATATAAAATATCGCTAGTGATTGCTTCTTTTATCTCGTTATCTTTTTTACCGACACCACTAAAAATAATCTTATATGGCTCAATTCCAACCATCAATGCTCGTCTAACTTCACCTATTGAAACACAATCGGCACCACTTCCTAAATCTGCAAAATGTTTAATAACACTTAAATTTGAATTTGCTTTAATTGCATATGCTAAAAGAGATTTTTTAGCCTTAAAAGTTCCTTTTAAGGCTAAAAATTGCTTTTTCATATAATCAAAATCATATATATAAAGAGGTGTGTCATATTTATCTGCTAAGTTTTGAAAATCTATCACTTCGACTCCTAAATTGAATAAAAAACAGTGTATTTTATCTAAAATTTACTTAATGGCACCCCTGCTAATTGACCAATATATTGTCACTTTAGAGCAAACTCTATGATGACAATATATACTTTTTATAGATAAATGCTGAAAAAAATGCAAGCAATACAATTGGTGCAATAATACCAATTTCACTAGACACTGTTTTTGTAAATGCATACTCCATCATCATAAATAAAATTCCCCATATCATAAGTGTAAACAAAATCGCTCCGAATGTAAATAATGAAAGGTTTAATGATCTCGAACTAATTGGAACAAAGAAAAAGATAATTATTATTAATAATGGTGCAAAAAATGGATAAATAAAGATTTTATATAATGCGCTTTTTATATGTGATATATTTATATGCTGGTTTTTAAATAAAATAAGCGCGTCAATGGCTTCTGAGATGATAAAATTTACTCGCCCATCATAAACTTGATTTAAAATTTTTGGTTTAAAATTTGGTAAAACAAACATACTCTTTTTATTTAATACTGTAATTCCATGACCATAAAATTCTATTTTTTTTGGTTTTTTAATTATATGGACATTTGTTAATTTCCATCTATTGTTTTTATATATTGCTTCTTTTGAAGTAATTAACTCTTGAAGATTTCTTTTTGTTATAAAAAAGACTCTTACATTAGTTGCTAATCTTTGCAAAGGATATAATTCTCCAAAATATATATATTTATGATTAAAAGTAAAAAAAAGATTTTTTGTCGGATTAAGATATTGCTTGAAATTTCTTATGTTGTTTGAGATTTCATTTGCTCTAGAAAATTTCGTATCATGCATCATGATAAAAAGTACAATAATTAATGATGAAACAACTACAAATGGCTTTAAAATTGTACGTTTTGAATATCCTAATGAATAAAATGAAACTAGTGAGTTTGACTTTATAAGATATAATTTTGTAGCAATCATGGCAAAAACTAGAGTAATTGGCAAAACCATATCAATTGCATAAAATGCTCGATACATAAGATAAATTAAAACTAGATTTGCAGATTTTGGAAG
This sequence comes from uncultured Campylobacterales bacterium, assembly GCA_964474335.1. GTDB lineage: Bacteria > Campylobacterota > Campylobacteria > Campylobacterales > Sulfurimonadaceae > Hydrocurvibacter. Next base: position 59,025 of record CAYYRS010000003.1, on the reverse strand, counting down.
ATGATTAATATTTTGCAAATAATCTAAACCAACTATAAAAGCCATCAAAGCAAATAATATAATTAAAAAATATTTAATATAATGAAAAGAGATATATTTAAATACTAACATAGTGTTATTTTAGCCAAATTTATTTAATTGTATATAATGATGCAATATTTTGTAAAGATGTATCTTGAAGTTTTAAAATAGCATCTACAGCATGTTGTATCCATGCATTTAATAATTTTACTTCGGTTTGTGTAAATGACGATAATACATAAGACACAATCTCTTTAGTATTTTGTGGTCTAGTGATACCCATCCTTATTCTAATATAATCATTTGATATCGTTTCATCTATTGATTTTAAACCATTATGACCACCACTGCCTCCACCTTTTTTAAATCTTACTGCCCCAAAAGGTAGGTCTAAATCGTCATGCACTACGACAATACAATCTATTTTATAAAAATTTTTTACAGCTCTAACAGAATCTCCAGATAAATTCATATATGTCATGGGCTTTAGTAAAAAATTATTATTATATTTAAAAAGCTCCCCATTAAAAGAGGATTTATTGATTTTTTTAACAGAAATTTGTTGTATAAGTTTATCTATCACCATAAAACCTATATTATGGCGTGTGTTTTTGTATGTCGAACCTGGATTACCAAGTCCGACAATAAGCATAACTATTTAGCTTTAATAATACTTATTACAGCAACACGATCGCTATCTGTAAATGTTATATTTTTAATATTATCTAAATCACGAATCATTTTTGAATCACCAATATCCATATCTGTTATATCAATAACAATATTCTCCGGCAAATCTTTAGCAAATGCTTTAACACGTAAGCGTTTTTTTGATAAATTTATTAAACCTTTATTTTTAAGTCCAATAGATTCTCCTGTCAATTTTACTGGTATATAATAATTAGTTTGTATGCTGTCTTGAGCCACCATCAAATCTACATGTAGTAATTCGCCAGTTAATGGATGAGACTCATATGATTGAACTACCACATTCATTTTATCTTTACCAACTTTTACTGGAAATACAAGTGTATCTTTATTGCGAACTGTACGGATATATTCATTTTGTTTGAATGCAGCATTGATATTTTCAAGCCCTTTTCCATAGATATTTGCAACTAGATAACCATCACGGCGTAAAGCTTTTGTACCACGCTTGCCAATACTCTCTCTAATTATACCTTCTAACATACTAAATCCTTAATTTTTAATGAAGATGAAATATTACCAAAATATCTCTTAATTTACTCTTTTAATTCAAAAATATCTGATTGTAAATATTCATTATTTTCTAATTTTTCTTTTTGCTTATCAGATAATATGGCATTATCATCTAAACCTTCCATTTTTAATTTCAAATCTGCTGGTGAAGTTGCATACTCAAATGCTCTATCTTGCGTAATTACACCATCTTGATATAAATCTAAAATTGCCTGATCGAACGTTTGAGAGCCATATAATTCTTTACCATTATAAATAGTATCTACAATCTCATCGTCTCGATGTTCTTTTATTAATTGGTCAATTCTTGATGTACGTATTAAAACCTCTAGGGCTGCTCTTCGTTTAGAATCAGTTGTTGGTATTAAACGTTGTGATATAACTCCTGCTAAAACTCCAGCTAAAGTCATACGAATACGATTTTGTTCATCAGTTGGAAAAATTGATATGATACGATTAATCGTCTCTTTTGCATCTAATGTATGCAAGGTCGATAGTACTAAATGACCAGTATCCGCCGCATGTAAAGCTATTTCTATAGTCTCGCGATCTCTCATTTCGCCAACAAGTATAATGTCTGGATCTTCGCGTAAAGCAGCTCGCAAGGCATTAGCAAAACTAAGTGTATCTTGACCTACGCTTCTTTGATTTACTATGCACTTTCTATCTTTATGAATAAATTCAATTGGATCTTCAATTGTAATAATATGTTTTCTCTTAGACCAATTTATCTCATTTACTAGTGCTGCTAATGTTGTTGATTTACCGCTACCTGTAACGCCTGTGACAAGCACCAAGCCTCGTTCTGCTTCTGTAAATTTATGTACAACTTTTGGTAATTTTAGTTCATCAATTGTTAAAATTTTAACAGGAATCAATCGAAAGACAGCGGAAATACCATCTGTTTGAAAAAAAATATTAACACGAAATCTATTTTTTTCATCAAATTGATAAACTAAATCTAACTCTTTATGTTGTGCTAACTCTACAAATCTACTACGAAGCAACTCTTTAGCAAATGTTAAAGCATCATCATGAGAGAGTATCTCGCCTGAAAGCGGAACAATATCGCCATTTATACGCGCTCTTATACTAGAATTTGCCTTTACATGTAAGTCGCTTCCACCAGCATCAATCATTCGCCTTAAATAAACTCTAATTTTTTTCAAAGTCTCAAAAGTTAATTTAGATACGTCTATCTTATAATTTGAATTATCATTCATAAAACCTCCATAATCTCCATAAATGCCTTTTTAAAGGCATCAAGACCATTTTGAATTTGTTGTTGTATTATCATATCAAAATCTATATCATTTTGGCTTAAAGTATTAAAAAAATCAGTTATTTTCTCATTATTTATTGGTAATTTTAGTTGTTTATTTGGCTTTTTAGTATAGGCTAAAATAGTTTGAATTGGAGCTGTGTTTATGCTATTGTATGCTAACAGTTCATTTATATAATATTGTGCAATTAAACGATCATCTTTTACGCCTGTACTTGCAAATAACACCTTACATCCCTTTACATGTAAAGAGTTTATCGCTTCATAAATTACCGATGCATTATAAATGCCTGCTAATGACGTTGATATTTTTTTTTCTCGTAAAATGTTGTCTAAAGCTCGGTCAAAACGACTAACAAATATACTAATTACTGTGTCAACTGTGATATTTGCTCTTTTTAAACCTTGCTTAAAAGCTTGTGCACAAAAAAGAGCTTGTTTTTTGGAAAAAACCAAAGTAGCATTAACTGCAATACCGCAAGATATTAACTCCTCCATAGCTTTATATCCAGATATTGTTGCTGGTATTTTAATCATAACATTATCTCTAGCTATATTTTTATATAATCTCTTAGCTTCTTGTATAGTGCCTTTTGTATCGTCGCATAAAAACGGATCGACCTCTATGCTCACATATCCGTCATCTGCTTTATCAAAGAGTGGCTTTAAAACATCAGCTGCCTTTTGTATATCAACAATAGCAATAGCCTCATATTTTTCTTTAGCAGTTAAATTATTTAAAGAATCTAATTGATGTTTATATGCACTTGAATTTAAAATTGCATTTTTAAAAATTGATGGATTACTAGTTATACCATTAACAACACCTAGTTTTATTAACTCTTTAAACTCGTTATCTAAAAAATCTCGCTCTATAAAATCAACCCATAAGGAAAATTTTAAATCTTTTATATACATATGGGCATCCTTAATTTAAATCTCTATCTCGCCAATATTTCGTTCCTTGTATAGTTACTTGCAAAGCTAAGCCATCTTGAGTCAATTTATAAAGTCTTACATCAGGCATTATAGAGATGGCACCGTTTAATGCAGCGCCTTTATTGTGTAATTTTGCTGCCGCATCAGCTTGAGCATTTGCCTGCCAACCATGTGTTATAAAGTAATCAAATGCTCTTTTATTTGCAAAAATAAAAATTGCTCTAAAATCTTTAATACCAAGACCTAGTCCCACGCCAGCTGTTGCCATATCCATATAAAAATTTTGACCAGTATAATTATTATGCGCTACACCCTTACCACCGCCAGCTGAAAAAAAGATAATATTTACACCTAAATTTGAAAATGTTGCATATCCATATGCAGAAGATATCATGGCTTTTGAGGCAGGTGCATATTTGTATAATAATTGCAAAGTTTTAACACTTGTTTGTAATCTTTGCTGTCTTAACTGTCCAACATTTTTACCAGACCAAAAGCCATTTAAAAATAAAAAGCCAGCTAACATAATCACTATAATCTTTGATTTTTTCATCTATTTTTCCTCATGAAGCAATTAACTTCCAATTATGATATGGACATCTATCACTATTTATTTTTAATTTTTTTAAAAAAATATCTCTTGAAATCTCTTTTGCTCCCAAACTTTTAAGATGAGAAGTTGGAATCTGACAATCTATAAAACTATATCCCCAAACTTTTAAATGCTCTACAAGAATAGCAAATGCAGCCTTAGAAGCATCATTTACAATAGTAAACATACTCTCTCCACAAAAAACAGAACCAACTATAACGCCATAAGCTCCGCCAACTAATTTATCATTTTGATATGCTTCTACACTATGTGCAATACCCATATTGTATAAAATAGTATATGCCTCTATGACATCTTGATTTATCCAAGTTCCTTCTTGATTTTTTCTTGGAAGTTTTGCACAGTTCATAATAACTTCCAAAAATGATTCATCAAACTTATAGTTAAACAGTTTCATTCTTTTTTTTAATGAACGCCTTAGTATAAAATCATCAAATTCCAAAATAAGTCTAGGATCTGGCGACCACCAAACAATAGGATCTCCTTCACTATACCATGGAAAAATACCTCTACGATATGCCTCCATAAGTCTTTTGGGTGATAAATCTCCGCCAAAAGCTACGATTCCTTCTTTTGTGGCTTGGTTTGGATGTAAAAAAAGATTATCAGATACTAAGGTTTTAATTCTCAATGCTTTAACTCTTTAAATAATAATATTAATTTTGTCTTAAAATCCACTTGAACAATGCCGCCACCTCTTAAACTACCAAAAAGTATCTCATCAGTTAATCTATCTTTAATTTTTTCTTGAATATATCTATACAGCGGTCTAGCGCCTAAGTTTTCATCAAAGCCTTTCTTGGCAAGATGTTCTATTGCCTTATCGCTTATGTTGATTATAATTTTTTTAGATTTTAGCTCATTATTTAAACTAGATATAAATTTTTTACAAATTTGTTTCATAATTGATAAATCTAATGGATTAAAATTAACAATCCCATCAAGGCGGTTTCTAAATTCTGGTGAAAAAAATGCTTTTAATGCTTCATCATTTACAGCAGACGTTTTTGCATTAAAACCCATTATATTTTTCTCTTTTGAGCTAATATTTGATGTCATTATAAGTATAACATTTTTAAAGTCAGCCCTATATCCGCTATTATCTGTCAAGACTGCATGATCCATGACTTGAAGCAAAATATTGATTAAATCTGGGTGTGCTTTTTCAATCTCATCAAGTAATAAAACCATATATGGATGTTTTCGCACACTTTGAGTGAGCATTCCGCCTTGTTCAAATCCAACATATCCTGGAGGAGAGCCTATAAGACGTGATATGGCATGTTGTTCCATGTATTCGCTCATATCAAAACGTTCGAAAAAAATATCAAGAGTTTTTGCCAATGAAATAGCTAGCTCAGTTTTTCCAACACCAGTTGCTCCTAAAAATAAAAATGACGCAATTGGTTTATTTTCTGCTCTTAATCCAGCGCGTGAACGCTTAATCGCCTTTGTAACCGCATTAATAGCATCTTCTTGACCTTTTACTTGTTGTTTTAAATCATCTTTTAAAGTTAATAGCTTAGATTTATCATCTTTGTCTATTTTTGATGTTGGCATGGCTGTAATTTTTGAAATTACTAATTCTATATCATAGGGTGTTATAGATTTACGTTTATGCTTTTTAAGATGAAAAGAAGCTCCTGCTTCATCAATCAAATCAATAGCAACATCTGGTAAAAATTTTTGTGTAAGATATTTTTTTGATAAATCCACAGCAATTTTTAGAGTATTATCACTATATTTGACATTATGATACTCTTCATATTTAGCTCTTAAGCCTTTTAAAATCAAAAACGCATCATGGTTGTTAGGTTCTGCTACATCAATTTTTGAAAAACGACGTGAGAGAGCCTTATCTTTTTCAAAAATATTTCTAAATTCTACGTACGTAGTAGCACCCATACATCTTAGCTCACCAGATGCTAAAGCTGGTTTTAGTTGATTTGAAGCATCCATGGATCCACCACCAACAGCACCGGCACCAACTAATGTATGAATTTCATCTATAAAAAGTATTGAATTTTTTAAAATTTTTAACTCATCCATAACGGCTTTTAAGCGTTTTTCAAAATCACCTCTGTATTTTGTACCAGCTAACATGGCTCCTAAATCAAGAGCAAAGATTAATGAGCCTTTTAAAATATCTGGTACATCTGCATCACTTATTTTAAGTGCCAAGCCTTCAGCAATAGCTGTCTTTCCAACACCTGGCTCACCAACTAAGATTGGATTATTTTTTTTTCTTCTACAAAGTGTTTGAATAACTCTTTGCAATTCATCTTCTCTGCCAATAATTGGGTCAATTAACCCATCTTGTGCTTTTTGAATAAGATTTATAGTATATTTTGATAAAACACTCTCATGAGTCTTTCTTTTTTGTTTAATTATTGTTTTATGTGAAATTGCTTCTAAAATATCAAGACGCTGGATTCCATATTCTTGTAAAAGATTACATGCAAAAGAATGCTCCTCTTCATATATAGCAACTAAAAAATCTCCGATATCGGCACTTGGTTTTTGTGCTTCTTGGATATGAATTATCATTTTATCAATTAGACGTGATAAAGCCACTGTTTCATATGGCAATTGTGCTTGTATATCATCAGTTAAATTGATCTCTGCATTAGTAAAAAGATAATCTTTAACTTCATTTTTTAGGGCTTTTACATCAGCTCCACACTCTTGAATAATTTGTGAACCTTCATCTGATTCTAAAATTAAAAATAAAAGATGCTCTATTGTCAAATATTCATGTTTATACTCTTTGGCAAAGGATATTGATTGTTGAAAAATAGAATTTAGTTTTGAATCTATCATCATAACTCCTCCATAATTGCTTTTAATACATAACCATCGTTTCGTGCTAGTTGATGTACTTGAGTAACTTTAGTTTCAGCTATTTCAAAGCTATACACTCCACAAATACTTCTACCAAAATTGTGTATTTTTAACATAACAACATTAGCCTCCTCTGGATTTTTATGAAACAGATGAATTAAAACCTCTATAACAAAATCCATAGGGGTGTAATCATCATTTAACAAGATAACTTTATACTGCTTTGGTAATTTTACAGATATTTTGCTATTTAATTCTAAATTAGTTTTTACTGACATCACTGGCTGCTTGTACAAAATCATTTATTATATCATCTGCATTTTCTAGTCCGATAGATACACGAATCAAACCATCTGTGATACCCAAAAATTTTCTCGTTTGTTTGTCAAAATCACTGTATATTGTAGATGCCATGTGAAGTGCTAAAGTTCTACTATCGCCAATATTTGCAGTAATCACTGGTAGAGTAGTTTTATCTAAAAACTTAAAAGCTCTCTTTTGCGTACCCATATCAATCGTAAAAAGTGTACCACAACCATTTTTAAAATCGCTTAAATATCTTTCATGATGAGGGTGTGCTGGTAAAGATGGATGGTTTACATGTAAACCATTTTCATCTAAAACTTTAACTACCTTTTGTAGCGTTGTTACAATTCTATCCATTCTAAGAGGTAATGTTTCAATTCCTAATAATGTAAGATAACTATTATATGCACTAGCACTCATTCCAAAGTCTCGCATTGCTCGTTTTTTACCATTAGCTACTAATGCTACTTTGCTAAGTTTTTGTATAATTTTACTCAAATCAGCATATCTTGATGTTTTAAATTTATCCACATCATCTTTAATAGCACGAAACACAACCATCCCTCCAAGAGCTGAACTGTTACCACTAATAATTTTTGTAGTTGAATAAACTACTATATCAGCACCTAATTTTAAAGGCTCTAAACTAAGTGGCGTGATAGTATTATCTATAATCAGTGCCACGCCAAATCTATCTGCGATTCGTGCAATGGCTTTTATATCTGGTAAACGCATATTTGGATTACCAACACTTTCTAAAAAAATAACTTTTGTTTTATTATTTATTTTATCTTCTATTTTTTGCAATTCATCAACATCAAAAAATGAAGTTTTAATTCCAAAACGACTGAGTGTTTCATCAAAAAAAGAGTATGTACCGCCAAACAATCCACCAATACTAACTATCTCATCACCCACAGACACAAGCGACATAATTGCAAGCGTAGAAGCCGACATGCCAGAACTTGTAGCAATAGCACCAACTCCACCATCCATTTTGGCCATAAGATTCTCAAGTTTTGCTGATGTTGGATTACCCATTCGTGAATAAAGAGGTTTTTTGATACTACCGTTAAAAATACCCTCAGCAGTAGCACAATCGCCATAACTAAAAGATGCGGAGCCAACAATAGCGGAACTAACTGCACCATTCTTATTACCAGCTAACTGAACACTAGATGTACAAAAATTTTCAAAACGATTCATTTAAACAATCCTATATATTTTATAAAATTGTATCATAATTTATGTTTTTAAATACTATCTGATTTTATTACCATTAATTTATCTTTACTCATCTCCTGCATAGAATATTTAATGCCACCAATCCCCAAACCAGAAGTTTTAGCTCCACCAAATGGCATCCAATCGACTCTAAAAGCAGTATGGTCATTAACCATAACAGCAGTACCATTTAATCGTTTTATGCCCAGAAGTGCTGTATCTATGTTTTTTGTAAATATTGAAGCTTGGAAGGAAACATCCAAACTATTGGCTGATTTAAAAGCTTCCTCTATATCGTCATATCCATAAATACAAATTACTGGACCAAAGACCTCTTGTGTACTAATTTTTATATCTTTTGGTGGATTTAAAAGTATAGTTGCCTCATAACAACTATCTGAAATTGTACAACCTCCACAAAGTAATTTAGCTCCACGATAAACAGCTTCTTGCACCCAGCTATCAACACGTTTTAACTCACTATTGCTAATTAATGGTCCTATCTCTGTTTTTGGATCAAGCGGATCTCCTATTATCATATTTTTAGAAATTGTTACTAGTTTTGCGCAAACTTCATCTAAAATACTATTTTGAACATACACTCTTTGAACTGAAACACAAACTTGACCAGCATGATAAAAACCACCCTTTGTGAGAGCTGGTATCACCTCTTTAATATTTGCATCAGCTTCAATAATAACAGGAGCGACCCCACCTAGCTCTAGAGCAATACGCACGCCAGGTGCAACTCTTGAACGTAGATACCAACCCACTGCACTTGAACCTATAAATGTAAGATAATTAATCTTAGAACTTGTTGCTAAATATTCACTCATTTGATTATCACAAACTAAAACTTGACACCACTCTTTTGGTAAACCAGCCTCGTATAAAATATTTACAAAATTTAGTGCTGAGAGAGGTGTTATATCTGATGGCTTAATAATTACAGGTGCACCGACAGCAATAGCAGGGACAGCTTGATGAACTATCAAATTTAATGGATGATTAAAAGCAGAAATTGCAGCCACTACACCAATAGGTTCTTTAATTGTAAAAGCCATTCGATTTACAGAACTTTTTGTGTGACCCATGGCAATCTCTTCACCAGCATATGCACCTAAATGCTCAATTGCTATTTTTATCCCATTGATAGCACGATTTACTTCTATTTTTGAATCCGTATATGGTTTTCCACCCTCTTGGGTAGCTAAAATGGTTAGTTCTTCTATGCGTGAGGACATTATTTTTACTGTTTTTTCTAAAATAGCTACCCGCTCATATTTATGAAGCCAATTATCTTGATTGTCATATATTTTTTTTGCTAAATCCAGAGCATTATCTACATCTTTTTTTGATGCAAGTGTGATGTCTTGAAGATGATGTCCATTAAATGGTGATACAACTGTAACCGTTTTATTCATTTTTCTACTCCCACTCGATAGTAGCTGGTGGCTTAGAACTAATATCATAAACAACGCGGTTGATACCATCTACTTCATTTATAATACGACGTGATATTCTTTCAAGCAAATCATGTGGAAGATATGCAAATGTGGCAGTCATTCCATCAACTGCCTCAACCACTCTCACACAAACTGTATTATCATAAGTTCTATTATCGCCCATTACGCCAACAGATTTTACATTTAAAAGTACTGTAAATGCCTGCCATGTTTTTATATAATATCCACTTGCTTTTAATTCATCAATTAATATAACATCGGCTTCTCTTAAAAGTGTTAAATCATCTATATTTACATCGCCCATAATACGAATAGCTAATCCTGGTCCTGGAAAGGGATGGCGGTTTATCATAGACTTTGGAAGACCTAGCTCAAGACCTAATTTACGAACCTCGTCTTTAAATAGTTCTCTTAATGGCTCTATTAGTTTAAAATTCATCCGATCAGGCAAGCCTCCGACGTTATGATGTGATTTGATAACTTCTGATGGACCATTTACTGATATAGATTCAATAACATCTGGGTAAAGCGTTCCTTGTGCTAAAAATTTAATGCCATTATGTTTCTTTGCTTCATGCTCAAACTCTTCTATAAAAGTATGACCAATAATTTTACGTTTTTGTTCAGGATCGGTAATTCCGGCTAATTTATTTAAAAAATTCTCAGATGCATCAATGGTAATTAGTGGAACTTTAAGATTAATTTTAAATACCTCTTCAACTTGTTCTCGCTCATGTTTGCGTAAAAGTCCATTATCTATAAAAACAGGTACTAGCTGCTCACCAATAGCTTCATATAAGAGTGCAGCGACAACTGAGCTATCAACTCCACCACTTAATCCACAAAGCACTTTTGCATCTCCTACTTTTTCTTTAATTAGTTTAATTTGTTCTTTTAAAAAATGCTCAATTTTCCATTTTCCATCAATCTTACATATCTTTCTTGCAAAATTTCGAAGCATAAGATAGCCCTCTTTGGAGTGCTGAACTTCTGGGTGAAATTGTAATGCATAGATATGTTTTTTCTCATTAGCAATGGCTGCATATGGTGAATTTGCAGATACTGCAATAGCTTTAAAATCTTTTGGAAGCTGATCCACTCTATCGCTATGACTCATCCATACAATATGTCCGCTATCACAATTTTCAAACAATAATGAGGCATGATTGTCTTTATGCAAAATTTCCAACTCGGCCTTACCATATTCATGATGTTCGCTTCTAACGACTGAACCACCAAAGTCAACGGCAAGACGTTGCATACCATAACATATACCTAAAATTGGGATATTTAAATCATATACGCCTATATCTACCTTATATGCATTTTCACTATACACAGAAGATGGTCCACCGCTAAAGATAATACCTTTAGGCTTTTTAGCTATTATCTGTTTAACTGTTGAATGATATGGGAGAATTTCACAGTAAACCCTCTCTTCACGTAAACGACGTGCTATAAGTTGAGTATATTGAGAACCAAAATCTAAAATTATAATATTTGCAGTTGTCATAGTAAACCTTTTTTTATAAAATAATACAAAAATTTGACTAATAAAGACCTAAGAGTTTAAATTGAAGATACCAGATGATAATAGAAACAATATAGCCTATTAAAACTGTCCAAGCCAATTTTATATGTGATGAAAACGTGTAAATACCTTTTAATTTACCCATGACTCCAACTCCAGCAGCCGACCCAAACGAGATGAGCGAACCACCAATTCCAGTTGTCATGGTTACTAGCATCCATTGTTGCACATCAAGATGTGGATTACTCTGTAAAACTGCCGACATAACAGGTACGTTATCGATAAAAGCAGATAAAATACCAACACCAATATTAATCTTAGTTGGATCAAACATTGTATAAAGCTTGACAGCATAATCTAAAAATCCAGCTACATGCAAAGCTCCAACAGCTGCTAAAATACCAAAGAAAAATAAAAGTGTATCTAATTCAATTTTAGATATTGACTGATAGAGTGCTATATCGCTATTATGAATTTTTTTAAGTCTTATAGCATAGAGTTGCAATAATGAAAGTCCAAATAACATGCCCCACATTGGAGGAATATGTAAAAACTGCTTACCTGTAATTGCTAAAAGGATTGTAAGTATGCCAAGGGAAATAATAACAAATCCACCTTTTTGCATTTTAATAGCTTGGGTATTACCAACATTTTTTGGTTTATTTTTTGGTACAAAACGGCTAAGTAAAAATGCAGTAACCAGCCATCCTAAAAATGTGGCTGGAAACAAAAAGATAAAAGATGTAAAATCACCCTTACCAGCAGACCAAGACATAAGTGTGGTAATATCGCCAAACGGCGACCAAGCACCACCAGCATTTGCAGCTACGATAATACTTATGGCACTTGGGACTAAAAATGCTTTATTAGTTTTATCAAGTGTAAAAAGTACAGTGGATAAGATTAATGCTGTTGTTAAATTATCCGCAATAGGAGAGATAAAAAATGCTAACGCTCCAGTTATCCAAAAAAGCTGTTTGTAGCTATAACCGCCTTTTAAAAGACGAAATTTTAGTGCATCAAATGCACCACGTTCAATCAATGCTTCAATATATGTCATAGCAACAAACAAAAAGAAGAAAATTTCTGCAATATCTAAAATAAGGCGATCTAATTCACTATGAAATAGCTGTAGATTTGCACCAACTCCAAGATAATAGCCACCCAGTATCATAAACATAAATGTACCAATAAAAAGTGCTGGTTCAGCTTTATTTAATCTGTACCTCTCCTCTGTAGCGATAAAATAATATCCTATTATAAAAACAGCTAACAGCAACCATCCAAATGGTTTTGTTGCTAAATTCATCATATGTTCTTGTATCATCTATCTATATCCTCACTATTAATTATGGTATGAACACCTAAAGATTTATCTCGTTTTAAAGCTGAAGATATAATTTCGCGCGCAGTTAATAAACGAAATTTTAATAACCTACCTATTGATTCGCCTAAAAGCTTATCAATTTGCCGTTGAGCTATTTTTAATCCCTCTTTAGTACGTACAATTGATACATAATTCCACATAATTTGACGTAAAAGATTTTTTTTGGCTTTATCTTCTTTATAGCTCATAACCTCATTAATCGCATCAAATTTTATATCTTTTTTTTCACTTGTATCTTTTAGTATTTCTCGTACTGCACGCTTTGCAAAGACCAAACCCTCAAGTAAAGAGTTTGATGCTAAACGATTCGCACCATGAACGCCAGTTGATGCAACTTCACCTATGGCATAAAGTGACTTTATCTCCCCAACTTTACCACTTAAATCTGTTTTTATGCCCCCAATAGCGTAATGAAATGCTGGCGAGATAGGAACTCTTTGTTGTGGCACATCATATCCTAAAAGTTGTAAGGTTTGGTATATATTTGGAAATCTATGTTGCATAAAATCTTTACTAAAATCATAAAAACAAAGATATACTTTAGAATTAGTCTTTTTTTTATAATCATAAATAGCATGGCTCACAATATCACGAGATGCCAACTCTGCACGTTTATCATAATCAAATAAAAAACGCCTACCCTGCTCGTCTTCAATAGTTGCACCCTCACCGCGAAGTGCTTCTGATAATAAAAGTTTTTGAACACAATTGTTACCAATATAAACAGTTGGATGAAACTGCATCATCTCCATTTTATCTAATTTAATATCTTTTAAAATAGCCAATCCTTGCATGTCCGCACTAATTGTAGGAGCATTTGTATGATATTCATAAAGTGAACCGACACCCCCACTTGCAATAATTACATTTTTTGCATATATATTTTTTGTTTCTCTATGATTTAAAACGGTAACCCCATAACATTCATGATCTTTTATAAGTAGATCAACAACTCTGCTATTAGATAACATAGGATGTATATTATGCTGTAATAAAAAAAAATGTAGATACCTACCTGTTGCATCACCGCCCGCATGTAAAATTCTATTTTTTGAATGTGCTGCTTCTTTTGTATATAAAAGATTGCCGTTTTTATCTTTATCAAACAAAAATCCAAGCTCTATTATCTCATCAATTACTTGCTTTGATGCATGACTTAATGCAGATACTGCTTCTTCATTACAAAGACCTGCTCCAGCTTGTAATGTATCAGATATATGACTTGGGATATCTTCTTTATCTACTGCTAAAGCCACACCGCCTTGAGCATAAAAACTATTACATTTAAAAGTTTCTCTTTTATTTATTAAAAGTACCTTTTTATCTTTTGGCAAGTTAAGTGCTGCATACAAACCAGCAATCCCACATCCAATAATAATTACATCATATCTCATTTTTTGATATTCACTTTCTTACTATGAGAATTATTTGCTTTATAATATGGTGGGGCTTTAAAACCACAGCCAAATAAACTTAATGCCAAAAATGTTATAATAATCACATGAAAAATTCTAAACAAATCTTATCCTCTTTGCAAGCTAAACCTCAGTTTAAAAAACTATCTAATGTTTGTTGTATTAAAAAAATACAAGAACTCTTTCCACAACACCTTCAAAAGATGATTATCTATGGATACTTTAAAAATAAAACACTTTACTTTGTTCTTAGCCATCCATGGGCTAAACAAGAGTTTCATAATATAATAGAATCGATTAAAACACCTTTAAAGCAATTTACACCTGATGCATGTATAAATCTAATTATCAATGATATCAAAGCCTATGTATCGTATAAACCTTACGTAAAACAAAGTTTGCATGTAGGTTCAAGTACTGATGAAAGCTTTAAAGAAAGGGCAAAAGCTAAGTTCATTAATAAGGCGACTGATGCACGTCTTTATGATATTATAGAAAAAATACGCAAGATATTAAATGATAGATAAGATTAAAAATCTACCGCAAAATGCAGGTATTTACCAATATTTTAATGCAAAAAATCAACTGTTATATATTGGTAAAGCTAAAAATCTGAAAAATAGAGTAAAAAGTTATTGGCGCTTTACACCTTCGCTACATCCAAATCCAAATGTTGGAGCTAGAATCTTAAAGATGTTACATCAAACAACTTTTATGGAATATATAGTTGTAAAAAATGAACATGATGCATTGATACTAGAAAATTCGCTAATTAAACAGCTAAAACCAAAATATAATATATTGCTACGCGATGATAAAACATATCCATATATCTATATAGATTATTCAGCTAAATTTCCCAGATTCGATATCACAAGAAAAGTTTTAAATTCCAAAAAAATTAAATATTTTGGTCCATACTCTGTGGGTGCTAGAGATATACTAAACTCAACTTATGATTTTTGTAAATTAGTGCAAAAGAAAAGTTGTTTAAATGGTAAAAAAGCATGTCTTTATTATCAAATAGACAAATGTTTAGCTCCTTGTGAATTTAATATTACTGAACAAACCTACGAAAAAGAGGTACAAAAAGCTATATCTTTTATACAAAATAAAAGTAGCCTAATCAAAGAGCTTAAAAAGAAAATGCTCATCTATGCACAAGAATTAAGATTTGAAGAAGCAAATGTATTAAAAGAGAGAATTAGCAATATCAATAAATCAAATAGCTCGTCTCAAATAGATTTAATGACACATGATAATTATGATATTTTTTGTATTTTACACAAAGAAAACCGTGCTGTAATTGTCAGAATTTTTCTGAGAAATGGTAAGATAGTTTCATCTTCGCATGATTTTGTATTTTTAAATGAAGGCTTTGATTTAGATGAGATATATTATCGTGCAATTATGGAGTTTTATGGCGATAAAATTCCACCTATCATAGCTCATATTTTAGTAGCACATGAATTTGAGTCAAGGAAGCTACTCCAACAGTATCTCTCAGATTTGTTTCACAAAAAGACAAATATCATTAATCCAAAACGTGGAGATAAAAAAAGATTAACAGATTTAGCACTTTTAAATGCAAATGAACTGCTCAGCCGTATAAAAATAAATAAAGATGATAAACTAGCGCAATCTCTTAAAAGCCTATTTAATCTTCAAAGAGTTCCACTTAGAATTGAAGTATTTGATAATTCTCATCTAAGTGGTCAAGCCACCGTTGGTGCTATGATAGTGTATGATAATAATAAATTTGACAAGGTATCTTATAGAATATACCATCTAAACTTTCGTGATGAATATTCACAGATGCAAGAGATGTTAACAAGAAGAATTAACAGTTTTAAAAAAAATACACCTCCTGATTTATGGATATTAGATGGTGGAGAAACTTTGCTAAAGCTAGCAATAAGCCTGATACAATCAAGTGGAGTTTTTTTAGATGTTATAGCTATCTCTAAAGAAAAAATTGATGCAAAAACTCATCGTGCAAAAGGAAGAGCTAAAGACATTATCCATACTTCTAATAAAAGTTTTAACTTAAAACCATCTGATAATAAAATGCAGCTTATTCAAAGATTACGTGATGAAGCACATAGATGTGCAATTTCATTTCATAAAAAAACAAAGTTAAAACTAGATCAACAAAGTAAATTACTCTCTTTGCATGGAATATCACAGGCAAAAATTATTAAATTATTAAATTATTTTGGTACATTTGAGATGATAAAAATAGCAACAGAAGATGAAATTATTGAGATATTAAACGCAAAAGATGCAAAAATAATAAGAAATTACTACAAATAAGTTTTATTTATCTTATAATATGCTATATTTACAGAACAAATTGTAAATATAAAAGAGTTTTTCAATGCAAAGACCACAAGCGATAGATAAAGAATATTGTTACAATGAAGGCAGAGCCATTATCAGTGAAACTGATTTGAGAGGAAAAATAACATTTGCAAATAGAAAGTTTTGTGAAATTGCAGGATATAGCACAAATGAACTAATTGGGCAGCCTCACAACATCATACGTCATCCAGATATGCCAAAAGTTGCATTTATGCAAATGTGGAAAACTATACAAGCTAATCAGAGTTGGCATGGCCTAGTTAAAAATCTTAGAAAAGATGGCTTATACTATTGGGTAGATACTTTTATTTCACCAAAATATGACACAAATGGTAATATTAATGGATATATAGCCGCCAGAAAGCCGGCAAGTAAAAAAGATATACAACAGATAATTAGCATATATAAAAGGATGAAAAAAGATGAGAATTAAGGATCATGAATGTTGATTTATAACCATAAATTTGAATTTATTGGTATTGATGAAAAAGATTTGAATAAGCTTGGTTTTAAAAATTTTACACAGCTACAAGCCCAATGTGATGATTTTGCCGATTTGTTTATCAAAAAGCCAAGCTATATACACAATTTTAAAAACTTTAAATGGATTTTATATATTTTAAATTCAAACAGCGATGAAGCAAAAGCTATGATATCCATTCAAGATAAAATTTTTACAACAAATCTTGAGATTAATACTATTTATCTAGCTCAAGACCCAGCGCAAGAAGCATACATTATTTCGCTTAAAGGATTACGACAAATAGATGGTGTGCCTACGAATGAGATTCAAACACATCAATTAAAACAAAATAAACCACAATTTACACCTCCTGTAGAAAATGAACTATCCTTACAAGAAGACTCTAAGCAAATAAATACAACTGCGCACGATATTGAGGCTAATACTAAAGATATCCAACCAAAAGTGGATGATTTACCATTATTTGGCGATTATGTTAATCCCGAAATACGAGATACACATGATGGAATGAAAAATTATATATATGATCCAAAAATAGCTGCAAAAGAGCTTGGATTACCTGTTGATTTAATTGAGGAATTTATTGGCGATTTTATTCAACAAGCTTATGAATTTAAAGATGATTTATATATCAGTTTTCAAAATCATGACTTTGAAAAAGTAAAAAATCTTTCACATAAACTAAAAGGTGTTTCGGCAAATTTACGTATTGAAGATGCTTTTAAAGCACTAAATATTATAAATACTTCGCATGACAATCAAGAGATAAAAGATAATCTAGATACTTTTTATAAAATTATTTATAAACTAAAGAACAAAAAAGAGTTAACTGATACCACAACAAAAGAGTTACCAAATAAACAAGATGATGATTTATATACAAATTTACTAAAAGACCATGATGATACCGATATATCTTTACAAAAAAGTATAAAAAAACAACAAGAAGTTAATGTAAGTAAGCAACCAAAAGACAATACTACATTACCTTCACAAAAGTCCATAACAACGCCAGTTAGTTTACATTATGATAAACAAAAAGTTATTAATGAATTAAGTTTAAGTGAAGACATAGTTAATGCATTATTAAATGACTTTAAAAAACAATCTAGCATAGTAATAGAACAGATGCGTAGTGCGACTAAAATAGATGATTTTAAACAAGTAGAAAAATTAGCCCTTAACATAAAAGGTATAAGTGATAATCTTCGTCTAACTCAGATATCATCGCTTTTACAAATGTTAATATCAACAGATACTAATCAAAAAAGTAAAAAAGATATAGAAATATTATGGCAATACATATCACAATTATAAAAGGATGAATGAAAATGCAAGTAGGATTAAGAAATAAATTACGACTAATAAGTCTGGTACCAATTATGCTTCTTATTTTAGTAGCTTCATATTATGTTTATACATCATATAATAAATATAATAGTGCAAAAAAACTGTATGTACAATTACAATATAATAGATATTCTGCAAAAATTATTGAAAATATCTCTAATGAGCGTGCTATAACTATTTTATATGTGGCCAACCCCTCTAAAAGAATATTTAGTTCGCTACAAGTACAAAGAAAATTAACTGACAACAGTATTTCAAAGTTCTTAGCTTATGCAAATAAAAGTAAATCCTTACGTTATATTTCCAAAATTAGTATTTCTAAAGAGATTAACTCTGTATCAAATATTTTACATAATATTATTATATTAAGACAAAAAATTAATACAAGTCAAGTAAACTTTAATGATATTTTTTCTAAAACTTATGGTCAAGCATTAACATATTTTTTAAACCAAACAAAAAATTTGACGAACATACATATAGATGAAGAGATAGGAACGATGGTTGGCACATATATAGGTTTTGTTAGAGCGCAAGAATATACATCAAATGAACGTGACTTTATCTCAAATATCTTGGCTAACTCATTACCTATGAGTAGGCAAATTATGGGAAAATGGTTATCATATATTGATAAAGATGATGCTCTTAATTTTGATAGCATAAGCAACAAAAATGTATATAATAAACTTTATCGTATATTTTATAGCAAAACAACCGAAAATCTATTTAATAATATAAATAGGAGTCGTTTAGCAATAACATTCGCAGCTGCTAGTGGGAAATATTCTGTATCAGTAAACAATTGGTTTAAAATAGTATCTACTAAAGAAAATATTATTAATGATGCTAAAACAATTATTTTAAATGCTATGCAGGCAAAAGCAACACTTATTCAACAAAATACATTAAAAATCTTATTTGCTTCAATTATTATTTGGATTATTATCATACTTATTACATTACTTGCATTTTTTGTTTCTCGTGATATTACCAAAAATATTAAAAATCTTGAATTAGTATTAAAGCGTGTTGCAAAAGATACACAACATGATGAAGATGAAATAAATATTAATCTTGACACATCATCAGGAACCGCAAAAGCATATAAATTATTAGAAAATATTATTGAACAAACACGTCATGATAAAGAATTTGCGCTGGAAGCTAGTGAAGCAAAATCGATGTTTCTTGCCAATATGTCTCATGAGATACGAACACCATTAAATGGAATTGTGGGCTTTACCGAACTTTTACGTGACACACCTTTACAAGAAGAGCAACGTGAATTTATTGATATCATTGAAAAATCATCTGAAAATTTACTTGAAATTATTAATAATATTTTAGATTTATCAAAGATTGAAAGTAATAAAATTGAAGTTGAATCTATTGTATTTAATCCTTTAAAAGAGTTTGAAAATGCTGTTGAAGTTTACTCAGTTAGAGCATCTGATAAGCATATAGATTTAGGCTGTTATGTAGATCCTAGTTTAGAATCGCCGCTCAAAGGTGACCCAACAAAAATTAAAGAGGTTGTTATAAACCTACTCTCAAATGCTATTAAATTTACCAACGATGGTGGCTTTATAAATGTTAATATAAAAAGATTACCATCAGACAACAACAATAAAGCAAAAGTATTTTTTGAAGTTGAAGATAATGGTATAGGCGTTACTAGCGAACAAAAAGCACGTATATTTGAAGCATTTTCTCAAGCTGATACATCAATAACACGAAAATATGGTGGAACAGGTTTAGGTCTTACAATCTCAAGTAGATTTGTAGAACTTATGGGTGGCAATTTAAGCCTTGAAAGTGAACCAGGCAAAGGAACAAAATTCTTTTTTACTCTTGAATTTGAAGAGATACAAACATTAAATGATTCCTTACAAAACAAATATTCAAATACTGATGCTATTATATTAGATTCATTATTTAAAAATAAAATGCAAAGTAACTATCTTCGGGATTATTTAAATTTTTATGGTGTAAAACATATTAGCTTTAATGATTCTGATCGATTTCATAAATTATTACATGATAAAAGACATGCTTTAATTTTTATAGATTATGATTTTACGACACAAAAAGAGCTTGTGAACTACACTCAAACAAGTCAAAGTATAGTTTTAATTATGAAATCATTTTATAAGAAGAAAATAGATTCTTTAAAATTAAATATTTTTAAAACTATATATGAACCATTAACTGGAATAAAACTAAAAAATCTTTTAGATAATTACCAATCTGAAAATAAAAAAATGGATCAAAATAGCAAAGTATCTAAGAAAAAATTTGATATGACTACTTCTAAATTTAATGCAAAAGCTCTTGTGGCAGAAGATAATGTAATTAATCAAAAATTAATCAAAAGGACATTAGAAGATTTAGGACTAAGAGTTGAATTAGCAAATAATGGTCTTGAAGCATTTCAAAAAAGAAAAAGTGAGAACTTTGATATAATTTTTATGGACATCCAAATGCCTGTTTTAGATGGTATTGAAGCGACACAAGAGATACTTGATTTTGAAGAAGATACAAACTCTTCGCATGTACCAATAGTTGCATTAACAGCAAATGCCTTAAAAGGCGATAGAGAAAGATTCTTAAGTCAAGGCTTGGATGAATATACAACCAAACCTCTAGTTAGAGCAGAGATTGTATCTATTTTAAATCACTTTCTTAGCAATTTGATAATCGGAATCAATGAACAATCATCAATGTTGTACCAAGAAAACGAACCATTAGTAGCTAAAAGTAGTGACACCAAAAAACAATTAGATGATATAATAATTGATAAAGATAAATCATTAAATAAAACACAAGAGCAAGCAGATACTATAAATAAGTCCGAAAAAAATGAAAATATAAAAAATACTGAAGAATTAGTTTCTATGGATATTTTATTATCAAAAAAGAATCCAATAGAAATAAAATTATTTTCAAGTATTTTAGATAATTTGGGCTTTAACTATGATATTGCGAATACAAGCGAAGAATTGCTTGAAAAAATGATAGATAAAAAATATAAAGTTATTCTTTTTGATAAAGAATTGGATAATTTAGATTTAATAAAACTAAGTGATACGGTTCAACAAAATAATTTATCTACATCATTAGTTATGTTTACAGATGCGTCTGCACCAAATCAAAAATCGGATCTATTATATGTCAACGAAGTTGTAAAAAATATTATCAATCAAGATTTATTACGTTTGATAATAGAAAAATTTGTTTAAAAATTTTAGGAGATTAAATTAATGCTAAATAAAAAAATTAAGGTTTTAACTGTTGATGATGATATGATAAATTTAAAACTATTAAAATCAATGTTGCTGAAAAATAAAAATGTTCAAGATGTTATTGAAGCAAAAAATGGTGCGGATGCAATTGAAATTTTAAAATTACATGATGATATAAATATTATTTTATTAGATATTATCATGCCGGTTATGGGTGGAATTGAGATGCTAAAAATAATAAGAGCAGATGATAATTTACATCAAATACCTATTATTATTTTGACAACTGATGAAACTAAAAAAAATGAAGCTTTAGATAGTGGAGCAAATGGTTTTTTAATAAAACCTATTCGTATTCATGAATTAAATGAGCAGATAGATAAACTAATAATATGATTAGATGGCAATAGTACTTAATTTAATTTTTAGTATTAGTTTGATATACTCCTTAAAAAAGGATTTCAATGAGAGTTTTATTTCTTATACTTTTTTTAACGTTTACGCTAAATGCTAAACCTTTTTTTAGTAATGCAGATCAAGCATGTGATAGTAAATATATAGGAGCTTTAAAAAATTTAATTATAGCTACACAAAAAACAAGAGGTGAGACTAATTCTTACATGAACGGTAATTTAGCAGCTCTATTTCTTGTGTACGAAGATAGACGTGATATAAAAAATGCTATTGGTATCATGGAATCTCTACCATTAGCTACTGACCCTGTGATAAATAATAGAGCAACTGCTATATCAAGATCATTAGTAAATTTAGATAATAATGCTTTTACTCTTAAGCCAAAGAAAGTATTTTCACTATATACATCATATATTGCTCAGATACTAATGTTAACCCAAGCTGTATATGAAAGGACATATACTCAATTAGATTCTTTTGCTAAACAAACATCGTCTATTATGATGAATGGCATGCTTCCAATGACAGAATTAGTTGGTCAAATTAGAGGATTTGGTTCTGGTCTAGCGGCTAAAAGTAGTGTTTCAAAAAAAGAATTTGTTAAAATATTAGTTTTATCAAATTTAATTAAAAAACAAAATGATAAATTATATCAGCAATTAAACAAACTCATAAAGTTATCTCCAAAAAAATTACCTCTTAGTATGAATCAAAAGATATCTAATTTAAAGAAATCTACCGCTAATTATCTATACTTTATAAAAAAGAATTTTAAAGTAGGCGATATTACCGTCAATGCAACCAACTACTTTAATAATGGAACAAAGGTTATCTCTAGCATAATAGCTATATATAGCCTAATGAATAAAGCTATTTTACAAGACTCTCAAGGATGGTTTTAAAGTATTAGACAAAGATAATCTGAAGAACCTGATTAATCTTTGTTACCCCGATAATCTCTAAGTCATTTTGAATCTCTTTTGGTATATCTATTAAATCTCTATCATAGTTTTTTTGTGGGATAATAACTTTTTCCATACCTGCTCTGTGTGCTGCTATTAATTTTTCTTTTAAGCCGCCGATTGGCAGTACATCTCCTCTTAAAGACACTTCTCCAGTCATAGCAATTTCAGAACGAATCTTTTTTGAACTAAGTATTGATGCCATGACACTAACCATAGCAATACCAGCACTTGGCCCATCTTTTGGAGTAGCGCCATCTGGTACATGAATATGTAAATTATATCTTTTATAAACTTCACTTAAGTCAACTTTGATATCATCTTCTTTTTCTTTAGAAGTTAGTGGGATATTATCAAAAGAAATATTAAGCTCATTTGTATCTATTAAAGTTTTTACAACGCTTAGGGCAATTTTTGCTGACTCTTTCATAACATCGCCTAAGCTACCAGTTAATTGCATAACGCCTTTGCCTTTAATACGAATGGCCTCAATTTTTAGCACATCTCCGCCTACACTAGTCCACGCGAGTCCATTAACTACTCCGACAGTTGGTATTTTATCTGTTTTTTCTATCTCAAAAACTATTTTATCAAAAAAGTCTTTTAAATTTTTAACTGAAATACTAATTTTTTGCTGTTTAGGGTTTTGTAGTAATATTTTAGCAACTTTTCTAGCAATATCCGCTAAACGACGTCTTAAGCTCCTAACTCCAGCTTCTCTTGTATAATTAGATATTATTTCAGTTAATGCTACTTTAGAAATAGTTAATTCTGAATTTTTTAGTCCATGTTTTTTAATTTCTTGTGGCAACAAATAGCGTTTCGCAATCTCAAATTTTTCTTGTGGAGTATAACTGCTAATTGATATAAATTCCATCCGATCACGCAATGGTGCTGGAATATAGCCTATATCATTTGCAGTAGCTATAAAAATAATATCTCGTAAATCAATATTAAAATTAAGATAATAGTCCCTAAACTCTTTATTTTGTTCTGGATCTAAAACTTCAAGCAAAACTGCCGTTGGATCTCCTCTATTAGAACGTGCTACTTTATCAATTTCATCTAAAACGATTACTGGATTCATTTTTTTTGCGTTAATTAGCCCCTGCGTAATTCGTCCAGGCATTGCGCCTATGTAAGTTCGTCTATGACCACGAAGTTCATTTACATCTTCTAAGCCGCCAAGTGCAATTCTAACCAAAGGACGTCCCAGTGCAGTAGCTATTGAATTTGCTAGTGATGTTTTACCAACACCAGGAGGTCCATTAAAACAGATGATAGCCCCTGCACTTTTTTCATCTGCTTTTCCTCTTAAGTCTAGTAGTTCTTTTACAGCAAAATATTCAACTATTCTTTCTTTTGGCTTTTTTAAAGCAAAATGATCTTTATCGAGTTGCTTTTGAACATCATTAATTTTTAATGATTTTTGAGTTAAATCACCAAAGGGGATATCTAATGTCCATTCAAGATATGTCTGTATCGTTCCAGCATCAGCAGAATCAGGATGCATCCTTGCATATCTATCTATCTGTTTTTTTATTTCTTTATAAGCTTCTTTGCTCATTTTATTTTTTTTAGATGATAACTTTTTACGATATTCTTGTATCTCTTCATCACGTTGTGTATCTGCACCTAATTCATTTTGAATCTGCTTTAATTGCTCTTTTAAAAAATATTCTTTATTAACCTTTTCTATCTTATGATGTACCTTATTGCGTATCTCTTTTTGTAATTTATTGGCTTCAATCTCTTCAATTAAATAATCAATTAAAACTAAAAATCTTTCTTCCACATTAGTTTCTACAAAAAGTGTATATGCATGCTCTTTTTTTAATTTTATAGAACTACATATCAAATCCACTATTCGATTATAATCATGATTTTCTTCTATGGTTCTAAGTAAATCTGGTGGAAAATAATTACTAATTTTAGATAAGATGCGAACTTTTTCACGTGTTACTTCTAAAATAGCATCCATTTTTAAATCATTTGCACTGCTTGATTTAAGAGTATCAACCATTGCCATCAAAGGTGATGCTTGTGTCTCTTTAGTCATAATTCCTCGAGCTAAACCTTGAAATAAGACTTTTACTCGCCCATCAGGCAAAGCAACTTTTCTCATGATAGAACCGATAACTCCAGCTTTATATAATGAATTATAATCACGTTTTGTTTCTAAATCTGGCATTGTCGAACAAACAATAACTAATGAGTTATCATCTATTGCCCTACTTGCTGCTAAAATATTACTTTCATCATTTAAAAAAAGCGGTGATATCATAAATGGATATAAAAATATCTCATCTTCACATATTACAGGGATATTGGTTGGAAATTTACTATAATCACTTAATTGCATAAAATTATTCCTATTTTTTTATTTGAACACTATGCCTTGCTACAACATTAATTGTATGCGGTAGCATAAAACCATACCAACTACTTTTACCATTACCTACAAACCATTCTCTATACCAAGGAATATCTGATGGTATAACTTTGTTCCAATCTATCCATTTTTGTGGAATTAAACTTATATAAAACTTGGCACTAAGCGGTTTATTAATACGCTTATACAATAATGATATATCTTTATTAAATATTGCCCTTGAAATTAACATTCGTGTTAGCATTGTATCTACTATAGGAAAATATTGAGAATTTGGATATCTTAATTTGAACAGTTTTGCTAATTTTATTGTTTTATTTAATGATGCTTGATTTCTACGTGGTCTAGGAAGTGCGAGATAAGCTTCTTTAATTTTTAAATATTCGCAAAATAATTTTTCATTTGGATTTGCATATCTATTTATATATTCATTTAAAAAATGTGTACTTAATAAATAATCTTTATTATTAAAATGTGCGATAGCTAAAATAAGCGTCGCCGTTGCTAACAATGGAGAACCTATATGTTCACCTTCAAGTGAACTATAATCATTATCTGCTCTATCTATATTGGCATTTGCAATATCTGTAATCATATGTTGATACCAGTATAATGCTGGTTTGTTATATACTTCTACTTCCTTATTGCCACATCCTGAAAAAACAAATATTAAACCCACTATTAACAATAGATTTGTAAATCTTGTCAAGCTTCTTCCTTAATTATAAAAATTATATGGTATTTTATCTAAAATAGTTGTGATACTCTTTAAATGTTATAAATATGATACAATATCAAAAATAGACAATTAGGATATATTAATGAAATTTAATTTAAAGCTTCCCTTGTTAGGTTTTGAAGATATTCACAGTATGAATTTTGAAAAAATAGATGATATTTTTGCTAAATTAACAACTGATGATAATCCTGATATCTCCTTTACATTAATAAATCCATTCGTATTGCGAGATTATCAATTTGAAATTCCAACAGGAATTCAAGTCCTTATGAATATAGATGATAGCAGTAATTTGCTAATTTATAATATAGTTATTATAAACAGTGTGATTGAAAAAACAACTATCAATTTTGCCGCTCCATTAGTTTTTAATTTAACCAACAAAACTATGACACAAGTTATTTTATCAGATAATATGGCTTATCAAATAGCTGAAAAGTTATCTAATTTTTTAATAAAGGATTAAATAGATGAAACAGTCCATTACAATACTTGGCAATGGCAATATGGCATTAGCCATAGCTCGTGGTTTATCATCTAAATACATATTAGAAATAGTTGGTAGAAATATTTCAAAACTAGATGACTTTGAAACAAACTTAAATCTTAGTATTAAAAAGACTCTATATCAGAATTTAAATGCTCAAGATAAAACAATTATTTTATGTGTAAAGCCTACAAATATAATAGATATAAAATTATTTTTAAATAAACAAGCCAAGAGTGTCTATTCTGTTTTAGCTGGTGTGAGTATCGAAACAATCAAACAACATTTAGATGCGAAATATTATGTAAGAGTCATGCCAAATCTTGCAGCAAATATCAAAAAATCTATGACAACATTAACTGGAAGCCTTGCATGTAAAGATGAAGCGATAGAAATCTTTAAAGCAATTGGCTCTACTCTTTGGGTAAATTCACAAAAAGAACTCGACATTGCTACCGCACTAGCTGGGAGTGGACCTGCATATTTATGTTTAATAGCTGAAGCATTAGCAGATGGAGCGGTAAAGCAAGGATTAAAGCGCGACGATGCTATGACTTTAATGAAAGGACTATTTGCTGGTTTTGGAGAAGTTATTCAAAATATACACCCAGCTCTCTTAAAAGATGCTGTCATGAGTGCTGGAGGAACAACAGCTGCTGGATATAGTGAGCTAGAGAGTAAAGGCGTACGTAGTGGCTGCATTAATGCTATACAAGCAGCGTATGAAAAAACAAAATTGTAAGTCAAAACTTAAACTCACAATTTTGGACCAGCGATTGAATAATCAAATCCCGTACCTTCACCTTGATACTTTTTAAAATTTTCTATAAACATTAATGCTAATTCATCTCTTGTCTTATCAAAATCATCTTTATCCTCCCAAGAGTTACGAGGATTTAATATATTTGGATCAATATTACCGAGTTTGGTTGGTACAAAAAGTCCAAACGTCTTAGTAGTATCAAATACAGAGTCATTAATACTTCCATCTAAAATTGCGTTAATACATGCACGTGTATCTTGAATGCTCATGCGTTTTGCTACACCATATCTTCCACCGCTCCAGCCAGTATTAACAAGATATACATGTACTCCATATTTATCTATCTTTTCACCTAAAAGCTTGGCATAAACCGTAGGATGCAAAGGTAAAAAAGCTTCACCAAAACAAGCACTAAAAGTAGCAACTGGTTCTGTAATCCCACGTTCAGTTCCTGCAACTTTAGCGGTATATCCACTTAAAAAATAATACATAGCTTGCTCTTTTGTTAACTTACTAACAGGAGGTAAAACTCCAAAAGCATCAGCAGTTAAAAAAATAATATTTTTTGGGTGAGTACCTTGCAAGGTTAGCTCATGATTTTTAATATGCTCAATTGGATAAGATACTCTAGTATTTTCTGTTTTTGTACCATCAGTATAATCCACTACACCATCACTATTTAATACAACATTTTCCAAAAGTGCATGCTTAGTAACTGCTTCAAAAATTTCGGGCTCATTTTTAGGGTCAAGATTTATAACCTTTGCATAACATCCACCTTCAAAATTAAAGACACCATCATCATCCCACCCATGCTCATCATCGCCTATTAAACGACGGTTTGGATCAGTCGATAATGTTGTTTTACCAGTTCCGCTAAGCCCAAAAAACAATGCTGTATCGCCATTTTTTCCAATATTGGCTGAGCAGTGCATTGAAAGCTTGCCTTCTAGTGGCAACCAATAATTCATCATAGAAAAGATGCCTTTTTTAAGCTCTCCACCATACCATGTTCCGCCCATTATTGCAATATTGTCTTCTATATTAAACAATATAAACACCTCTGAATTAAGTCCATGCTCTTGATACTTATAATTGCTTATTTTAGAAGCACTTAAGAAGGTAAAATCTGGCTTAAAAATTTTTAGCTCCTCTTGCGTTGGACGAATAAACATGTTTGTTACAAAATGTGCTTGCCATGCTATTTCTGTAACAAAACGAATACTACGTTTACTGTTTTTACTAGCACCTGTAAATACATCTATTACATAAAGTTCTTTATTTGAGAGTTGCATCTTAGATGCTTTAAGTAATTCATTAAAAGTTTCTTTATCTACTTTTTGATTAATCTCTCCCCATGCAATATTTTTATTCGATGGAAATTGATTTACAAAATATTTATCTTTAGGGCTTCGTCCTGTAAATATACCGGTATCAACAGAAGTAGCACCACTGCTTGTCATCTTACACTCTTGTTTGCTCAACTCATTTTCAATTAATTCATCATAATGAAGATTATGATGAATTAATTTTATATTTTTTAATCCGAGTTGTTCAAGTTCTTTTTTAAACATATATTCTTCCTCATGCAATACAAATAACCGACCAATTACACTGCACAAGCAGGTAAAAACTAAATTTTAAACTAAATTATGGGCACTTCTAGAAACCATACACCAATTATACATTCAAGAGATAAATTAAAAGTAAAAATCATATCAATTCTTATAAAATTAATATAAAAAGTAAAAGTAAAAGTAAAAACCATAAATTTATTATGGTCTGGCACTTAACAATTTAGGATATAATTACATAAGAATATATTGGGAGAGGGTATGAGTAAAAAATTGCATATTGTATCACTAGGATGCACTAAAAATTTAATAGATACTGAAGTTATGATGGGACGTTTGCAAAATTATGAACTAACACAAGCACAAGAAGATGCTGATGTTATTATTGTAAATACTTGTGGATTTATAGATAGTGCAAAAGAAGAATCAATAAATACGGTTTTAAATCTTCATGCATCAAGAAAAGAGGATTCACTCCTTGTTATGGCAGGATGTTTAAGCGAGAGATATAAAGAAGAATTAGCAGTATCTATACCAGAAGTTGATCTTTTTACGGGTGTTGGAGATTATGAGAGAATTGATGAACTCTTAGCTAGTAAAAAATCTCAATTTAGTGAACAAGTTTATCTTATTGACGGTGCTAAACGTGTGATAACAGGTTCATCGTACCATGCTTACATTAAGCTCTCAGAGGGATGTAATCAACAATGTAGTTTTTGTGCAATACCATCTTTTAAAGGTAAATTAAACTCTCGCTCACTCCAATCCGTTACAAAAGAAATTGAACTTCTAGCTCAGCAAGGATATTATGATTTTAGTTTTGTTTCACAAGATAGTAGTTCATATTTAAGAGATAAAAATATTGATAATGGTTTATCTTTGCTTATAAAAGAGGTTGAAGCAATAAAAAATGTTAAAAGTGCAAGAATTTTATATCTATATCCATCTACAACCTCATTAAAGCTCATACAAGATATTGGAAATTCTAATATTTTTCATAACTATTTTGACGTGCCAATTCAACATATTAATGATGATATGCTTCGTATTATGAAGCGTGGATTTGATAAAAAGAAAACTCTTCGGCTTTTAAACGCCATGAAATCCCTTGATAACTCTTTTATAAGAACAAGTTTTATAGTCGGTCACCCACAAGAAAGTAAAGAAATGTTTGATGAGATGTGTAAATTTGCATTATCATTTGGCTTTGATAGAATTAATGTGTTTGGATATTCAGATGAACAAACTACCTTAGCTTTTGATATGACACAAAAAATATCTCAAGATCTAATAAAACAACGAATTGATATTTTAGGTGATATTTCTTTAAAATGCATGAAAGAAAGTTTAAAAAAACAGATAGGACAAACTGTTGATATTGTGATAGATGATGTAAGTGATGAAAGTGATTTTATCTTAAGTGCAAAAGAGCTTTTATGGGCTCCTGAGATTGATGGGGAGCTATATGTGAATGACAAACAAGTAGATACAGATAAAGATTTAAAGTTTGGTAAAATTTATAAAGCTAAAATAACTGAGCTTGTTGACACAAAGCTTTTATGTACAGTAGATAATTCTTAAATTTAATGTTAGAAAAAAAGGATATTGAATTTTTAAAAATATCTAAAAATCTTCTTGCTTTTTCTGGTGGTGCTGATTCAACTGCACTATTTTTTTTATTAAAAAAATATGATATTCATTTTGATATTGCAATTGTAGATTATAATATACGTGAGCAAAGTAAAGAAGAAGTTCTTTACGCAAAAGAGTTGGCAAAAAAATATAATAAAATTTGTTTTGTTATGCAAGCTAAGAAGATTTATAAAAATTTTGAAGCACAAGCTAGAGTCATACGATATGATTTTTTTCACTATTTAATTCAAAAACACTCTTATACCGTACTTCTCACAGCACATCATTTAGGTGATAGGCTAGAATGGTTTTTAATGCAACTGAGTAAAGGTGCTGGATATTTTGAGCTTAATTCTTTAAAAAAAATAATCAATTATGACACCCACGTATTACTACGACCACTTTTACATGTAACAAAAAATGAACTTACAATTTATCTTAAAAATAATAATTATAAATGGTTTGAAGACGTAACAAATCAAAACATGGTAATTAAAAGAAATGAATTTAGACATCTATACGCAGAACCTTTATTAAAAAAATATACAAATGGAATAAAAAAAAGTTTTGAGTACATGGATAAAGACACTAATAATATGATCGAAACTATTCAAGTGATAAAAATTCAAAAACTATATTATTTTAAAAAGACCAATAACAATATCTATCATATTGATAAAATTCTAAAAAAACTTGGAATTATAATCAGTCATCATGTAAGAACTGAAATTGAAAACTCTAAAGAGATCATTATCTCAAGAAGATATGTTGTTGCTAAAATAAAAAGATATATCTTTATAGCACCTTTTATCAAAAATATTAAAATAGATAAAAAGTTTAAAGAAGAGTGCAGATTACTAAATATAGCCCCAAAGCTACGTCCATATTTATTTAAACATCAAAATATTTTTACAATTTTAAAGCAGAATTTATATGATAAATTCGCATAGTAAAAATTAAAGTTATAGATTCGCCTTTACGTTTAAAATAGATTGGAAAATTAGCCTTTATAATCCAGCCTTGTTTATCTAAGTTATTTAAAAATGTATAAAAGGTTATAGGAGTTCTGATTTTAGAGATTGCATCTACTTTGTAGGTATCAAATGTTTGATCCTTCTTGCTTTGACCTAGTTTTGTTAATGTTAAGCTCTCAAAGTATCGCCTATTTTTATCTATAAATTGTTTTATATTAAAAGAGTTTCTAAATGCCAAAGATATTGACTTGTGCTGTGCCAAAAGCGAATCAACAATCTGTAAAGTTTTATAGTTTCGTTTTTGATATTTCATCAATCTATATTGCGAAGTTTGCATAATACTTTTTTTTTCCCGATAAGATTTACCAGCTGGTATTAGGATATAACTAGAAAAAATAAATACAAAAATCGAAAGTATAATAGAGATAATTAACATATAAATATACTGACGAGGTATAAAATTCATCTCTTATCTCCACTAAGAAAGTTTTTAGATACAAATCTTAAATATCCATTTGGCAATTGATAAAAACTAGTCGTTGTTTTATCAAAAATAGAGCGAAGTGGTGCTTGAAGCATAAAATTATATATATTTTTATTTGGTGTTTTTCCATACAAAACTAAACTATCTTTTGTAATATTGACTTCAGAAAGTATGATACGATCTGGTATAAGATCAAAAAGATTTTTTATACTATCTTGCAAAACTATATTGTGTGCTCTAATATTTTGTATTTTAGACACTTCAAAATGAATTAAATCTATTTTTTTATTTAATATTGAAACATTTGAAATAATTTTAGATTCCGCTCGTTTCATAACTAGCGTTTCATTCTTAAAACTATAAGTTCTTAATATTAAAAATCCAAATGTAAAAAACAGTATACCAAGAGTAATAAGAAAAAAAATTAATATAAGTTTAAATTCATCTGCAATAATCTGTTTTTTTTCTGGTTTAATATAACTAAAACTCACATATTTTCCTTTTTAGCCAAAGAAATTAGCTCCCTGCATAAATCAATTTTACGTATATGAACTTTTAAAAATAGCTCTTCTTCAATATATTGTTGTAACTGTAAATAATTGAGATGTTGTACTGCAATAAAAGCAACTTCTATAAATTCGCTTTTATATTCATGGTCTGTGTAAAAATGATGTAGTGCGTTTTGAATAATTAAAAATTGTTTATAGTTTTGTGTAGAAATGTCCACTTCTTGCACTTCTTCTTTAATAGCTTCTTTTATATTTTTAGCAGTATCTGCAAAATCATCTAAATCATCAAATGATTCACTATCATCTAATTCTTGTAAATTAGAAAGATCATCGATATTTTCCTCTACGTCAAGACCTTCTAAATTGATATCTTCAAAATCAATAGAATCGTCCTCTAAAGACTCTATTTCTACTTCATCATCAAGATTTGTCTCTATTGCTATTTTCATATCTACAACATCAGCATATCTTAACATATTATTATGAAAAATAGATATTACAGCAATATCTTCACTAAATAAAACAAATAATTTTGATCTATCTTCATCCATTTTTTGTGAGAAAATATTCCATAAAATAGTAAATGGTGAAAATATAAAATCTAATTCTAGGGGCAAACAAAAGTGTTGCATCTGCTTAATAGATGCTTTAGAAGTAAAACTGCTCCAACTTCCATGACAAACCATTTCAACTGTATCTCTCTCTTCTTCTTTAACAATACATCCATCAATTGCCCCTTGATTGTCAGAATAATCTAGCAATGATATATAAAAAAATGGAGATTCCTTTTTATATTCACTAATAAAAGTTATCATATTATCGGTAACTTTACTACCATTAAATACTTTTACATCTGTTTTTAAAATTTTTTTACTACTACATATTTCAACACACACGCAAGTTTCTAAAACAGACACAACGATACTAATATATATTTTTGGATATAATTTAGATAATATGTTATTAAATATCATCTATCTCCTTTTCTAAAGGGTGAGCTTTTTTATAATTATTCATCTTTAAAGATGTTGCTAATTGTGTATATATCTGTGTTGTTGCTATTGACGAGTGTCCTAATAATTCACTAACATCAATAATTCTTGCTCCATTATTTAATAAATCAGTAGCATATGAATGACGTAGTTGATGCGGTGTCACTTTAAGCCCAATCTTTTTAAAAACTTTTACAATGATATATCTTAAACTATTTTCGCTTAATTTTTCACTATTTTTCTCAAAAAGATACTTTTTTGATTGATATTTTTCAATATACTGTTTAATTATCTTAAAAGTTATATCCAAAAGTGGAACATCTCTTTGCTTTGCACCTTTGCCATATACTCTAATCCAAGATTTTGATATATCATTTAGTTGCACATTAGACAATTCTGATATCCTTAAACCTAATGTATAAAGCATTATAATTATCAATTTTTCTTTTAAATCTGCTTGATTTAATGCTTGTAAAATATATTTGTTTGATATTGGTTTTGGTAGTGTTTTTGGCACTTTTATGCTATCATCTGATTTTAAAACAATATGTTCATTTTGAGTATTTACAAATGATACAAAAGAACGGATTACACTTAATTTTTTAGCTATTGTTTTTTGTTTTAGTGTAGATATTTTAATTCTATATGGCATTAGGTTTATCATCGTTACCTCTGGTAACTTTTCGATTTCAATAATCTTTAAAGCTTCATTTAAGACTTCATTATATGTTTTAAGTGTTAAGTCACTATAACCTCTTATATTTTGTAAATAATTTAAAAATGATTTTTTATAGTGAAATAAAGATTGCGACATGATGCTTATGTTACTTTAGGGCATTTTTAAGCAACTCAAGCTTTAACATTGCTTTAGCATCTTGTAATGATAGACCCTCTAAATTCATAGGTTTGCTTGCAAAAAATTCTAATGTACCAAATGGTTTTGGAATGGTGAATTTATCCCAACTACTTAGCTGCCAATATTTTGATGGCTTACATGTAAACAAAATAACTTTAGTTTTTGTTTTTTGTGCCATAGCTACAATTCCATCGCTTATACTATGTCGTGGACCCTTCGGACCATCAGGAGTTATACCAATATCGTATCCATTGTTAAGTGTTTTAATAGCTTGGATTAATACCTTTGCACCATTTCGGTTGGTAGATCCTGCAATCGTGCCTAATTTAAAATATTTCATAGTTTTTGATATTAATGCACCATCAAAATGATTACTAATCAATACATTTGCCTTTGGAATTTTACGAAATTGATAGTACATGTAAGGTTGCATTAGTAAATCTCCATGCCAAAAAGCAAATATTATAGGTTCATCTGTAATATCTTCGCAAAGATAAAATCTTTTTTTATTTGTAGCATAAATAAAACGCATTAGTAACATGCCGACAAATGGAACTATCATTAAAGCTAAAGCTCGCAATAATCGTTTTTTCACAATTTTAATTTATTACCTCACCAATTGATGAAAGTCGATTTACTTGGATAATTTTTATATTTTTAAAGGTACCTAAAAGTTCTTCGCTAGCTTTGACTTTAATTAGATGGTTATTATCACTTCTTCCAACTACATAGCCATCAGCACGTAATTCTTCAAAATAAACTTCATGCACTTGATTTAAAAGTTTATTTACATTTTTATCTAAAATTTCATTATGTAAATTTTGCAATATTGTTAATCTGTTAGAACCTGTCTCACTATCTATGACATCTAAAAATGTAGCAGCCTTAGTGAGCGGACGAGGCGAATACTTAAAACTAAAAATTTGATCAAACTCAACTTGACGCATGACATCTAAAGTATGTTCAAAATCCTCATCTCTCTCACCTGGAAAAGCAACAATTATATCTGTACTGATACTTATATCTGGTATCATGCTTTTTAATTTACTTACACGATTTAAAAACCACTCTTTTGTATATCCACGTTTCATCTGTTTTAAAATTTTTGATGAACCGCTTTGTAAAGGTATATGCATTGATTTACAAATTTTTGGATTTTTTGCAAACTCTTGTAAAAACTCATCATCCATATGAAACGGATGTGGGGATGTAAAACGAATTCGCTTAACATCTTTTATTTTAGAAATTTCATGTAATAGTTGTGCAAAATTTGTTTTAGAATGTTTTGCACTAAAACACGTTCCATAATTATTTACATTTTGTCCGAGTAAAAATATCTCTTTTGCACCATTAGCGACCGCCCTTTCACACTCTTTAATTATTAAATCAGCTGGAATAGATATCTCTTCACCTCTTGTTTGTGGAACAATACAAAAAGTGCACTGCTTATCGCATCCAATAGAGATATTTATATAAGCTTTGTATGGCGAAGAGCGAAAATCTTTAAAAGCAAAATCAGATTCATCATAATTTATATCGATCTCTATCGCCCTGTCTTTATTAATAACCTCACCAATTTTTGAAACATTTCTAGCGCCTAAAACAAAATTAACATAAGGTGCACGTTTAAAAATCTCTTTGCCCAAATGTGATGCCGTACAACCACATACACCAATTTTTGCACCATTTTTTTTAATCTTATTAAAAGCTCCTAGTTCTGAAAAAAGCTTGTGAACAGGTCTTTCTCTAACGGAACAAGTATTAATGATAATAAGATCAGCCTCTACAACTTTATCAGTTAGCTGATAGTTATCTTTTTCATTTAACTCCGCTATCATGTGCTCAGAATCTCTTACATTCATAGCACATCCAAGCGTTTGTATATAAAGTTTTTTACTCACACTTAAACCTTATGAAATTATATGAACTTCATACATGTATTCATTATCTGCTAGCCCAAATTTAACCTCTTTCATATAATAGCTTTTACCTTTTGTCTCTATATGATCTTGAAGTTCTAGTAAATCTTTATGTGAATTATCTCTATCAAAATAGTAGATAATTGAGCCCGTTTTTTCTATATTATCATCTATTTTTTTAATATCAATACTTTTTGGTTTTTGGTTTATCTCAGTACGAGCCAATTTTAGTTCCATAATTATTTCCTCTTATTAAATTAGCTTATTATATCAATCATTCGATAAATAGGTACTTAAATATTTTTTAGATATAATGCCGTACTTCATAAAACAATCCCAATATCACAATATTAATATTTTATGAAAAATATACAAAAAAGGGCTACTAATGGAAAAAATTTTAGATATTGTTAGTGCAATAGCACATGAAAAAGGTCTTAAAGACGAAGACGTGCTTCAGGCCATTAAAACAGCTTTCGTGCAAACTGCTAAACATGTTGTAAATAAAAATTTTACTTTTGAAGCTGATATAGATAATAAAACAAAAAAAATACATTTATACCAAACAATTACAGTTGTAGCAAATAATCATGAAAAACTTCAAAATGAAGAACTATCAGGTAGATATATTTCACTTGAGGATGCAAAAAAACTTGATGAAGATGCTGAAGTGGATGACCAATTGCAGATGGATTGCAACTTGGAAGATTATGGACGAACTGCTGCTGGAAAACTACACAACGAAATGGAATTTCATATACAAAGATTAGTTGAAAATGAGCTTTATAATAAATATCATTCTAAAGTGGGAGTGGTTGTTTCAGGGCGTGTTACTCTAGTAGATTCTGAACAAAATACGTTTATCGAAGTTGACGAAGTGCGAGCAAAGCTACCTATGAAAAATCGTATAAAAGGTGAAAAATTTGTTGTAGGCGATATCGTACAAGCTCTTGTTCGTAGAGTAAATATTGATAAAATAAATGGTATTCAAATTGAATTATCAAGAACAGCTCCTAAATTTTTGGAACAACTTTTACGAATGGAGGTACCCGAAATAGCCGATGAGATCGTCATGATAGAAAAATCTGCCAGAATTCCAGGAGAAAGAGCAAAAATAGCGCTAATCAGTACTGATCCAAGAATAGACCCAATTGGGGCAACTGTCGGTGTAAAAGGTGTTCGCATAAACGCTGTTAGTCAAGAGTTGCTCGGAGAAAATATTGATTGTATCGAATACACCGCTATACCAGAACTTTTTGTCGCACGTGTTATGAGTCCAGCAATTATTTCGCATATAGAAATTATTGATAATAAAAAAGCAATAGTTACATTACCAGCAGATCAAAAAAGTAAAGCTATTGGTAGAAGTGGAATAAACATAAGATTAGCCTCAATGTTAACAGGTCTTGAAATTGAATTAGTAGAGCAAGATGACAACTTATCTGACAGTCAAGAAACCAAAGATGGAGTTGATGCACTTCAAGCTTTATTTAATTAAATCACATTATAATATCTAATGAATAAAAAACAGATATATATTATTGGAGCAGGATACGCTGGGATTAAGGTTTTATCTGAGTTATCAGAGGTGAAAAATCTTGATATATTTATTTTGGATAAAAACTCATACCATTATCTGCAGACTGATGTTTATGATTATTTAGCTGCAAAAGCTAACCTTTCTGATGTATCGATTGATTTATATACATTTTGTCTTAGCTTTAATAAAAATGTTACTTTTATACATGAAGAGGCTCTAAGAGTTGATTTTAATAATAAAAAAATTATTACCAATCATACTAGATATAGGTATGATTATCTAATTTTTTCTACTGGTTCACAAACATTGGTGCTTGATTCTATTGAAGGATTAAAAGATAATTTTCATGGCATCAAATCACTTGCAAATGCATTAAAATTTAAACAAAGATTTGAAGATAATATCTTCAATAAAATAAATAATGAAGGTAAATGCTCAAGAGATTCTACATATAGCATTATCATAGCTGGTGGTGGTCTAAGTGGTGTAGAAATAGCCTCTGAAATGGCACATTACGCAAAAGAATTTTATAAAGATGCAGGATATTTATGCTCAAACGTTGACATTACTCTTATAAACTCTAAAAAATACCCGCTACCTTCAAACTCTATGTTTATGCAAAAAAAAGCTGCTAAACGTCTTAAACAACTTGGAGTGAAAATTATAACAGATTCACATGTAACAAAAGTAGAGCCTAAATGTGTTATTTTAAATCATACAATAAAAGTAAACATGGATTTTTTGATTTGGACTGCTGGAATTATGCCTAGCAAATTAATTCAAAATATGGATATAAAAAAGGGTAAAAAGGGGCAAATTTTAGTTGATTCTTATTACAGACTAATTGATTATAAAGATGTATTTGCTATTGGCGATAATGCACAACTTTTTAATCCAACTACAAATGAAATATTGCCGCCAACTGCACAAGCTGCTGAATTAGCTGCTAATTATGTAGCTTTTAATATAAAAAATATACTTTTAGGTAAGGAGTTGAAACAAAAAAGTATTAAGCTTGGTGGTTTTTTTGTTTCACTCGGTGGACATTATGGCGTGGCACAACTATTTGATTTTATAAAAATATCTGGTAGATTAGCTTATTGGTTAAAAAAATTTGTTGAAAAGAGCTATAAAAGTCCACTTCGTAAAAGATGTATAGAAGGTTATAAAAAAATAAATAAAATACCACCATCTTAAAAACTTTAATTTTTTACATAAGGATTTAATTTTAAAAGTAATAAATCTGCTAATATATTTCCAAGTAAAGTTAAAAATGCAGTAATCATTAAAATCCCCATAATTACAGGATAATCTCTACTCATAGCACTCATATAAAAATATCTTCCCATTCCATCAATACCAAAAATTGATTCTAAAATAACACTTCCACCAATTAAGCCTGGTAATGACAGGCCAAGAAGCGTGATAATTGGTGGCAATAGATTTGGAATAATATATTTTTTTAAAATAATCTTATCATTAATACCTCTAGCTTTTGCAAAAAAATAATATTCGCTCTTTAAAATCTCTAATGTTAAGGAGCGAATATAAATAATCATATTTCCGAGTCCTACAAAAACTATCACACCAACTGGTAAAAATAGATGTTTCATCATATCTAAATAATAAAATATCCCAAGCTTTGGTACAATAGAGTGTAATCCTGAAAATGGAAGTATCTTTAAATAAACACTAAAAAATAGTATCATTAAAAGCGCTAAATAAAACGAAGGCATTGAAAAAGATATGAGCGAAAATTGTTTTATAACTTTATCTATCATTGTATTGTTATTTATTGCTGATTTAATTCCTAAATATATAGATATAAAAAAAATAAATACCATAGAGCTAATATTTATTATTAAAGTAATAGGTAGTCTTTTAAAAATCTCCATGCTTACATCTTGTCCGCTTACAAAAGATACTCCAAAATTTAGTGTAGCCATATTTTTAACCCAACTAACATATTGCAAATATAATGGTTTATCAAGTCCATATACTATTTTTAATTTTTCAATTGCAGCATGCGTCATATTTGGATTTAATGAACCAGCGCTAAAAAAACTATTTGGGGCAATATGAATAGCTAAAAATGAGACAATAGAGATTAAAATAAGCATCAAAAAGATATAGATAAGCTTTTTAATAAAAATTTTCATGCAAAATTATTTTGAAAAACTGGCTGATACTCTAACTTTTGTAATGAAGTATATGCTTCTTGAAGGATTTGAAATTTATTTGTATAATGAACAACTCTTTTTTGTTTAACAAAACAAACCCTATCTGGATGATAAGCTTTTGCTAATTTTTTATAGTTTTTTCTTAAAATTTCAAAAGGTGCTCCAATATGACAATCTAAAATTGAATAATATTGCACAATTTTTTGTATATCATAGCTTGAATGTTCACTAAAACTTGCTAAAGAGGTGCTATCAAATAATTTGTCAAAAAAACTATTTTCATAATTATAGATAATTTCAAAATAAAAAAATAATTTTTTACTCATAAATTTTTGTAATCTTTTTTTAGCATTAATATCTTGTATATTAATTAATAATAAGTCACCACTAACTGTTTTAACATAAGGCCTTAATATTAAATACAAATGTTGCACAAGCCAATGCTTTGCACAATTAATTTTTATTTTAACTATATTATCAACATTAAAAGAGATATCTACATCTACTATCTCTTTATTGCACGTAGAATCTAAATCAAATCTAAGAATCTTATCTTTTAATTTTAAAAGTGACTTTATAAAGAAATCTTGTGAAAAATTATATTTTTTTGCATATACTCTTCCTAAATTTTCTAAAAAAATCTCCTTATAAGATAAAAGTACATCTTGATGCAAAAATATTATTGATTGCCTTAAAACAAGTTTTTCACCCAAATAGTAATCAATAAAATCTCGAACCAAATTTGATTGTAACATTTCATCGTCTAGTAAAACTACAAGAGTTTCATTTTCCAAAAAAATCTGCATATCACATCCTCTTTTTATTAAGTAAAGCAAAAAGGATTCCTATTTTTTTATATTTATAAGTACCTATCCAAAAATAAAACCAATTAATTGGTTTTATTTTTGGATAGGTACTTATAACAAGATACTCTTCTATCTTGTAACAATCCCCAATATTGTTGAAATTCTTTATTTTTTTGTAAATCAAATTTAGCATAAATAATCTCTTCTTTATTACGCGAAGCTTCTACTATCTTTTTACCGATGTTATCTGTTATAAAAGAACTGCCGTAAAAATTTATCAAACAACTTTCACCAACTTCTTTACCAAATCTATTTGAAGTAATTATTGGTACAAGATTTGTACTTGCATGTCCCATTTGTACTCTTTGCCAATGCTCTTTTGAATCAATATTTATTCCTGGTTCACTACCAATAGCAGATGGATAAAATATAAGTTCTGCACCTTTTAATGTTAATATTCTGGCACTCTCACAAAACCATTGATCCCAACATATTCCAGCACCAATACGACCATAAGCAGTATCCCATACCTTAAAGCCACTATTGCCGGGCTTGAAATAAAATTTTTCTTCATAGCCTAATCCACTTGGAATATGAGTTTTACGATAATTTTCAAGTTCTTGTCCGTTAGCATCAATAACCACTAATGAGTTAAAATAATCATTGCCACTTTTTTCAAAATAACTAACTAAAATTACGATATGTAGTCTTGCTGCTAAAATAGAAAAGCGCTTTAAAAGTGGATGATTTATTCTATTTTTTGCCCATAAAAAATATTTTTTATCGATATCTTTGCAAAAATATAAACTCTCAAAAAGTTCTGGTAATAATATTATATTTGCACCATTTTTTGCCGCTTGTTTAGTTAAAGAGATGGCTTTATTTATATTTTGTTTTTTGTCATCATTCATGC
Source organism: uncultured Campylobacterales bacterium (assembly GCA_964474335.1). Taxonomy (GTDB): domain Bacteria; phylum Campylobacterota; class Campylobacteria; order Campylobacterales; family Sulfurimonadaceae; genus Hydrocurvibacter. The sequence goes on along the minus strand of CAYYRS010000003.1, from coordinate 17,203 downwards.
TCATTTGAACTGCTGCAACTTGTACCATAAAATTCTCAATCAACCAAATTAAAAGCTAACAATAAAGTAAAAAGCCATATTAGTGCTGTAACAATCAAACTAAGCAATACTAAAGCTGCCCCAGCATCTTTTGCTTGCTTTGCGAGGGGTTTATTTTTTAATGTTATCAAATCAACAGTTCTTTCAATAGCGCTATTTATTATCTCTGCCAAGATTGGAACAAAAAGTGAAATTAATAAAATGGCAACATAGATAAATTTGATAGGCAAGCTCCAAGCGATGATACCAAATGTAATAAAAACTACAATTTCTAATTTAAAAGATATTTCATGTTTAAATACCTCTAAAAGACCATCTATAGCATACATAAAATTTTTATAAAGATTATATTTTGGTTTATTTAATTTCATTGTTAGATTATACTAAATAAAAGCTTTATTTAGCAAAAAATATAAATTTTGAGGTGGTGGCCAATCTCGGAATCGAACCAAGGACACAGTGATTTTCAGTCACTTGCTCTACCGACTGAGCTAATTGGCCACTATTAAAAAGACATTTAAAAAATGTGTAGCGGAATTTTAACTAAAAAAAATAAATAAGGGCTTAAACCCAAATTATGTGATAAAAACTTATCATAGAGTAAACTTAAGAGCACCTCTAAAAACAACCAGATGAATCCTTTATGTCAAATAAAAAATTATCCAAAAAATTCATAACGTTACTTACAACCGATTCTGTAATTTCACCAACATCAAATCGACAAGAAATATCTTTATTTTGAAGCTTATATGAGATATTTTCCGCAAATTTCCAACCACCCACTTCTTTAGTAGAAGTTAATAGCACAACGCTAAAAAAAATATCATCTATCTCTACAATTTTATACATATCAGTAACACGACAATCAGTCTTTAGTATATTGCTTATATCAAATTTTGTATAAAACATAACCATGGTTGTAACAATTTTATATCGTCTAAAATTATTTACAGATATAGCACACTCTTTTGATAAATTATTTTTTATAATTTTTACAATTTCAGGCTGTCTTTTTTTTGTATCTAAAAAATAACTTCTCTTTTTCTCTTCTTGTGTTAACATTAAATTACCCTAATATCTGATATCATGCATTATAATTATATTATAATTTATGATAAAATGAGGTTAAATATGAAAATAAAAGAATACAACAAAGAACTTTATAAGCTACAAGTTGAGCTTTGTAAATTTCAAAGATATATCATCAAAAACGATTTGAAAGTATGTATTATACTTGAGGGTCGTGATACAGCTGGTAAGGATGGAGCAATAAAACGTTTTACTGAGCATTTAAGTCCAAGAAATACAAGAACTGTAGCTCTTGGAGTACCAAGCGATAAGGATAAAAAATCATGGTATTTTCAAAGATATGTCTCACATCTACCTTCTGGTGGAGAGATAGTTTTTTTTAACCGTAGTTGGTATAATCGTCTTGGTGTTGAAAAAGTTATGAACTTTTGTAACAAAAAGGAGTATCTAAATTTTATGGATGAAGTTGGTAATTTTGAACAAATGCTAACTCATTCTGGAATTATTGTATTAAAATATTATCTTGATATCTCAAAAAAAGAGCAACAAAAACGTTTAAAGTCAAGAAAACAAGATCCTCTAAAACAGTGGAAATTAAGTCCAATTGATGAACAAGCACAAGAGTTGTGGAAGTCATATTCTAAAGCAAGAGATGAGATGTTTGAACGTACATCTTTTATTTATACGCCATGGCATATAGTGCATACCGATGATAAAAAAGAAGCTCGTATAAATATCATAAAGCATTTTTTAAGTCTAAATAATTATCCGGACAAAAACAATAAATTATTAATCTATAAACATGATGTTATTTGTATGTATGATCCAATTTGCTATAAAAAGTCTCTTATTAGTCACTGATTTATGCACTTTTATAAAATTGTTTTCAAAAAACAATTTTTTCCGTTGTTACGCAAATACTTTACTTATTTTGTAAATGTCAGATCATAAAAAAAATATCTTTACATGTAAGAATTTCTTACATGTAAAGAATCTAACATTGGTATGTAGTTTTAAACTCGTAAGCAGTTGGACGACCTTCGTCAGGAAATACATCCCTTTCAAATCTATATTCTTGATAAGTCTCTAAAAATTCATCAGTAAATACTGGTTTTAAAAAGCTATTATCTGCAATTAGACCCTCAAGTGCTTCACGAAGCGTATGTGGCATTTGAGGAATCCCTTTTTCACGAATCTCTTTTAAAGAAAGCTCGAAAAGATCCTCATCCATTGGACCAACAGGAACAGTTTTATTAGCCATTCCGTCTAAGCCAGCCATCATCATAGCGGCAAATGCAAGATATGGACAAGCAGTAGAATCTGGGAATCTCATCTCAAGACGTACAGCTTTTTCATGAGCACCATAAGGAACACGACAAGCTGCTGAGCGATTTTGAGCAGAATAAGTTAAAATACTTGGTGCTTCAAATCCAGGTAAAAGTCTTTTATATGAATTTGTAGTTGGATTAGTAAATGAAGCAACAGTAGCTGCATGTTTAAAAATACCACCAGCATAATTAATAGCTATTTCACTAAGATTGCCATAGTTGCCTTTTTGATAAAAAAGGTTCTTACCGTCTTTCCAAAGTGATTGATGCACGTGCATTCCGTTACCATTATCGCCGAACATGGGTTTAGGCATAAATGTACAAGTTTTACCATTTAAGTGTGCAATCATTTTACATACATATTTGTATTTTTGAACATTATCAGCTGCACTTATAATGTCAGAAAATACAATCCCAATTTCACCTTGACCCTGTGCTACTTCGTGATGCCCTAAAATAACTTCTAACCCAACTTGTTCTAACACTTGCATCATTTCAGCACGTAAATCTACCATCGAATCAGTTGGCTGAACCGGAAAATAGCCACCTTTTGTTCCTGGGCGATAACCTGTATTATACATGTCATCATAACTAGTATTTGAGTTCCACTCACCTTCGTCTGTGTCGACTTTATAACCAGCTTCATTAATATTATCAACAAATTTTACATCATCAAAAATAAAAAATTCATTCTCAGGACCAAAATACGCAGCATCTGCCACACCAATTTCATCAATATGCTTCAAAGCTTTTTTTGCTATTGAACGAGGACATTTTTCATAAAATTCATCTTTATAGATATCATAAACATCACAAAATACAATAATTGTAGAATCAGCTGTAAAAGGATCTAGAAATGCTGTCGGCACATCGGCTCTTAAAAGCATATCTGATCTGTTTATTGGCTGCCATGCTTCAATTGAAGAACCGTCAAACGGAAAACCATTGTTTAAATTATCTCTATTTACTGCACTATAACGATACGTTAAATGATGCCAAGCACCCTTAATATCTGTAAAACGTAAATCTACAAATTGTACCTCATTATCTTCACAATATCTAAAAAATTCATCTATGTTATTAACAAATTTTCCCATGTATTATCTCCTAATTTTAAATTGCTTTTACCATTTTAACAAATCTTTCTTAATGTTATGCAAAAGTGATGATTAAATATTACTCACTGCTCATATTTATTTATCATTTGCATTGTTTTTAACACACTATCAGGATTCAAGCTTATAGAATCAATTCCAAGCTCAACTAAAAACTTTGCCATTTCAGGATAATCTGATGGTGCTTGACCGCATATTCCACTATGTCTATTGTTTCTTTTAGCACCAACAACAGCCATCTCTATCATCTTTTTAACACCATTATCTCTTTCATCATAATCAAATGCAACTATATCACTATCTCTGTCAACCCCTAAAGTTAGTTGCGTTAAATCATTACTTCCTATACTAAAGCCATCAAAAAGTTTACTAAATTCATCAATTAAAATAACATTATTTGGAATTTCACACATGACATAAACCTCAAGTCCATTATCTCCTCTTTTTAAACCATATTTTTCCATAGTCTTAAGAACTAATTCGCCCTCTTGCACTCTTCTACAAAATGGAATCATCAAAATTACATTAGTAAATCCCATCTCATCGCGTACTCTTTTCATAGCGGCACATTCTAGTGCAAACCCCTCTTCATAGGCAGGATGTGCATAACGTGCAGCACCTCTAAAGCCTATCATTGGATTAGCTTCAACTGGTTCAAAGAATTTTCCACCAATCAAAGAAGCATATTCATTAGTTTTAAAATCACTCATTCTCACAACACATGGATTTGGATAAACTGATGCCGCAATTGTCGCAATGCCTTCGGCAAGCGTTTTAACAAAAAAATCCGTCATAGAGCTATACCCAGCACTGATAATATTTAACTCCTGCTTTGTTTTATCATCAACTTTTTGCGGGTGTATGAGTGCCATAGGATGTGCTTTAATATATTCATTAATAATAAATTCCATTCTTGCTAGTCCAATTCCATCTACGGGTAAAGATGCTAAAGAAAAGGCTAAATCTGGATTACCTAAATTCATCATAATACTAGTTTTTGGTTTTTTAATAGTGCTTAAATCAGTTTCAATAATTGTATAATCTAACTTGCCTTCATACACAAAGCCATTTTCACCCTCAGCACAACTAACAGTAATCTTATCGCCATCATTTAATATCTTAGTAGCGTTATGCGTACCTACAACAGCGGGAATGCCTAATTCTCGGCTAATAATTGCAGCGTGACAGGTTCTACCACCTTTGTTTGTAACAATAGCTGATGCTATTTTCATAATAGGCTCCCAGTCAGGTGTTGTCGTATCAGCAACAAGTATTTCACCAGCTTTAAAGTCTTTAAGATAGGCAGCATTATGAATAATATGTACTTTTGCACTACCAATTTTAGTGCCAACTGCTTTACCTGTAACTAATATTTTACTTTTTTGATTTAAATGGTAATGTTTTAAGATATTTCCATGTTTTTGTGATTCAACTGTTTCAGGACGAGCTTGAACCATGTATAATTGCCCGTCAATGGCATCTTTCGCCCATTCCATATCCATGGGTTTATTATGATGAGTTAATTTTGAATAATGTTTTTCAACTTTTATAGCATAATCTGCTAAAATCATGACATCATCATCACTTATACAAAAATTATTTTGCTCCTCTTTTGTTGTTGGTATATTTTTTGTATATTCAACAGCAATATTATCTAAATTAATATTATTAGAAAAAATCATCTTTTGTTGCTTTGCTCCCAACGACCTTTTTAAAACAGTACGAAAACCTTTTTCAAAAGTTGGTTTATGAATATAAAAACTATCTGGATCAACTGTTCCTTGCACAACATTTTCACCTAATCCAAGTGAAGCATTTATAAAAATGACATCATTAAATCCTGTTTCAGTATCAAGACTAAACATAACTCCACTAGCTCCTACATCACTACGAACCATCTTCATAATAACAGCGCAGAGATATACTTTTAAATAATCGAAATTGTTATCATATTTATAATGTATGCTTCTGTCTGTAAAATTTGATGCTAGGCATCTTTTGTATGCATCAAGCAAGGCGTCTTCACCTTGAATATTCAAATATGTATCATTTTGCCCTGCAAAAGATGCTTCTGGCGAATCTTCAGCTGTTGCAGATGATCTAACTGCCATTCTTACATCATCACCATATTCTTTTTGAAGTTTTTTATATCCAAGCAATATCTTACTTTTTAATTTATCTGGTACTTGCGCATTATTTATTAATTCTCTGCACTCTTTTGCAATTTTTTGCAATGACTGCATACTTTTAATATCTAATTTTTCATATAAAAGCTTTTTTAATGGCTCCCATAAATTATTTTCTTGTAAAAAATATAAATATGCCTCAGATGTTACTGCAAAACCATTAGGGACTTTTACATTTAATGCACTTAGATGTTGATACATCTCCCCCAAATTTGCATTTTTACCACCAACTTGTGCTACATCTTTAGTGCCAATTTCATCAAACCATTTTATGTAAGTTTCATTCATGCTACTATCCTTTTTATTTATTAATACCAATCCGTAAAGAATGCTTGTAAACATGATAACACTAAAATTATTTACAATTTTTACTTAAAAGTCAACAAAAAAAAGAAAAATAATATGAGTTTAATGAGTTATCCGCTAGAATAAACAAATTTTTCTGGAGAATAATATATGGAAAAAGCCAAATATATTTGGATGAACGGTAAATTTATAAGCTGGGATGATGCTAAAGTGCATGTATTAACACACACTATTCATTATGGAAATGGTATTATAGAGGGAACAAAAGCGTATAAGACAGAAAAAGGTTATGCGATATTTAGATTGCAAGATCACACAAATCGTCTATTTGAATCAGCAAAAATGACATTAATAAATATACCTTTTACTGCTCAAGAATTAAACGAAGCACAAATACAACTAATACGTAAAAATGAATTTAAAGGCGATAATATTTATATTCGTCCCTTTTCATTTTTAGGCTATGGTGTCATGGGAGTTTATCATAAAAATGCTCCCGTTGAAACCGCAATTGCTGCTTGGGAATGGGGTGCGTATCTCGGCGAAGAAGGTATGCAAAAAGGTATAAAATTAAAAATTTCATCTATTTCTCGTCCTGCTAATACCTCAAATATGGGTAAAGCAAAAGCTACTGCAAATTATCTAAATTCTCAAATGGCAAAATATGAGGCTATAGATTGTGGATATGACGAAGCACTTCTTTTAGATGACCAAGGATATGTGGCGGAGGCTACAGGTGCAGCATTTTTTATTATAAAAAATAATATTTTAATCACTCCACCAAACGATAACTCTTTAGTCTCAATAACTCAAAAAATGGTTATAGAAATAGCTGAGGATTTAGGTATCAAAATTATGCGTAATCGCATCTCAAGAGAAGATGTTTATATAGCTGATGAAGCATTTTTAACAGGAACTGCCGCTGAAGTTACTCCAGTCAGAGAAATTGATGCACGCATTATTGGACAAGGCAGCAGAGGCGTGTTAACTAAAAAAATTCAAGATACCTATTTTGATATAGTTTTTGGTAGAAATAAAAAATATGAACATTATCTAACTTATGTTAGCTAAACAATACAATTAAGGAATACAACAAATGGCATCAGATATGAATGATTACTTTAACAAAAAGAAAAGTCAAAACAATGACACAGGCTCAAACAATAATTTAAAACTACCAAAAATAGATTTTAACCCATCAAGCAAAAAGATGATGTTAGTTTATTTTTTTATTGGACTTATCCTGCTTTTACTTGTAGCAAAACCGTTTGTTATTGTAAATGAAGGTGAACGTGGCATACTTGCAACTAACGGTAGGTATCAACAACAAACCTTACTTCCAGGATTACATTTTATTCTACCTGTTATTCAAAAAGTATATATGGTTGAAACTAGAGTCCAAGTGATAAATTATGCAAGCGGAATAGAACAAAGCAGCGGTGCTGGTATTAAAAACAAACCTGCGATTAATGTATTAGATAGGCGCGGTCTTCCTGTTTCTATTGAACTAACTGTTCAGTATAGATTAAATGCGCAATTTGCCGCACAAACGATTTCAAACTGGGGCTTTAGTTGGGAAGAAAAAATTATAAATCCAGTTGTCCGTGATGTTGTAAGAAATGTTGTTGGCAAATATGATGCAGAATCGCTACCAGATAAAAGAAACATTATTGCTACTCAAATAGAATTTGGCATAAGAAAGAGTATAAAAAGCTTGAAAAACTCACCTGCAATCTTACAATCGGTACAACTACGTGAAATTATTTTACCAGTTAAAGTAAAAGATCAGATAGAACGTGTACAAATTGCAAAACAAGAAGTTCAACGTGCCCAACAAGAAGTAGCACGTGCAAAACAAGAAGCATTAAAGCGTGCGGCACAAGCTCAAGGTTTAGCAGATGCTGTTAAAATTCGAGCTCAAGGTAAGGCTCTATCTATTGCCATTAAATCAAAAGCTAATGCTCTAGCTAATAAAATTATTGCACGTTCACTAACAACTAAACTTTTAGAACTTAAACAATTAGATGTTCAAAAAGGATTTAATGAAGCACTAAAGGCTGATAAAAATGCTAAGATTTTTCTAACCCCAGGAGGCTCAACTCCAAATATCTGGGTTGATATGAAGAATTCTAATAAAAGAGCGACTACAACAGCGCGCTAGTTAAAAGGATGATATTATGCAAGATATTTTAAATCAGATTGACTGGGAAAAAATAGACCTTTTACCAGTAATCGTACAAGATTTTACTACCAAAGAAGTTCTTATGATGGCATATATGAATCAAGAAGCTTTAAAATTATCTTTGCAAACTAAGATTGCTCACTACTTTTCACGTTCTAAACAACGTATTTGGAAAAAAGGTGAAACTAGTGGCAATATTCAAAATATTAAAACTTTTCTTTTAGATTGTGATGATGATACACTTTTAATCAAAGTTGAACAAATTGGTGTAGCCTGTCACACAGGTAGAGTGTCTTGCTTTTTTAAAGAACTACAAATAAATAAAGTTATAAGCAATCCGAAGATAGATATGTCTATAGATTACAGCGTCATTGACAAGCTGTATCATATAATACAAGAACGCAAAAATGCAAGTCCAGATGAATCTTGGACAGCAAAACTCTTCAGTAAAGGAGATAATACCATACTAAAAAAAGTTATTGAAGAGGCTGGAGAATTTTGTTTTGCATTTAAAGATAAAAATGAGAAAGAGATTGTTTATGAAGCAAGCGATTTGACTTATCATGTATTAGTAGCACTTGCTAGTAAAAATATTTCGCCAGATAGAATTAGGCAAGAGTTATCTCGCAGATTTAACGTAAGTGGCATAGTAGAGAAAAAATCTAGAAAATCATGAAAGATATCGCAATATCATTTATACACAATCTTATTTTATACGATTACTTACTATTTGGTGCTATTTTTGCTGTATTTTTATTATTAATAATTTTAGTTATTATTATAAGGCGTTATACAGTTATAGCTTTAGTCGTATTGTTTATTTCTATCTTGTTTTTATTTATTTCTCCTATAATAGGTTATGTTAAACTTAATCATCTGTTATATCGCCACACATGTAAATTAATAAGAGTACAGCAATTAAAATTCTCGCCGGCACTATTAATTGAGGGCAAAATAGTTAATTTATCAAATAAAACTTTTACAAAATGTGTCATTACAGCTAGTGTATCTAAAACTACACATTATAAAATTATAAATAAATTATTTACTCTAACTCCATTTCAGACAATATCAATCATAAAATATGCTATAAAACCAAACCGTAGTAGAGAAATACAGATTATTATGCAACCATTTATCACCAAAAAAGATTACCAAGTAACTCTAAAAGCTCTTTGTAGATAATTTCTTACCCTTGCGCGAGGAAATACCAATACAGTGAAGTTTTAGGAACACAAAAATTTAAAGTTTAACTCTGACCACTTTTTGATGGAATTATAATTGCTTACTTTTACAAAAAGGATATATTTTGTTTAATAATGCAAACATACTCATAACTGGTGGAACTGATAATTTTAACAAAAAATATATTCAAATATTACCTATAACAGATACCCAGATGACAAGATTTTGGATAACACTCAAAGATGGCGTAGAATTTGTACTAAAAAACTTTGAAAGGATGCAAGGCGGTGAGATATTTATCCCTTTACAAACAGGGTGGATTTTAGCAAAAATAAAGCAAAAGAGATTGCAAAACCAGTAAAAAGAGGCTTTGAGTATAACTCAGATAAGCAAAGATGAACTACTTAAAATGATAGAGGCAGTATGATACACTATGGCAAACAAACAGTAGATGAGAGTGATGTTAACGCAATAACTAAAACTCTAAAAAGTGATTTTCTCACAACTGGTCCCGAAGCAAAAGAGTTTGAAAACAGACTTGCAAAAAGATTTGGCTTTAAGTATGTTGTTGTTGTAAGCAGTGGCACAGCGGCACTCCACCTAAGCTCGATGGTACTTTTAGATGAAAACGATAAGGTTGTAACTACACCAAATAGCTTCTTGGCTACCTCAAACTCTATACTCTATCAACAGGCAAAACCAGTTTTTATAGATATATGCGAAAATGGACTTGTAGATTTAGATTTAGTAGAGCAAAGACTGAAAAAAAACGATATCAAAGCACTATATGCTGTTACTTTTTCAGGACTCCCTTTTGAAGATAAAAGGTTAAGATACTTAAAGCAAAAGTATAAAATAAAAATCCTATTAGATAACTCTCACTATTTCGGCAAAGATAGTGGTATATGCGATATTGCTACATATTCTTTTCACCCCGTAAAACATATAACCACATTTGAGGGTGGAGCAATAGGCACAAATAACAAAAGTATGTATGAAAGATTATTACTATTGAGAAATCACGGTATCAGCAAAGATGAGAGTATGTATCCTTGGGAGTATAAGATGAATGAACTTGGATACAATTATAGATTAAGCGATGTGGCAAGTGCTATGGGACTTAATCAACTTAAAAGAGTTGATAGTTTTTTAACAAAAAGACAGGAAATAGCCCTGCACTACCACCAAAATCTAAAAAAAATGACACCTTTATATGCTTACAGTAAAAACTCTAGCTATCATCTTTTTGTTGTCAGATATCCATTTGATACATTAGATGAAAAAGCAAAATTTTTTATAGAGATGTATAAAAAAGGGGTGGCGCTCCAATACCACTATATCCCAATCAATTCTCAACCATACTATAAAAATATAGGCTATAAATGCAACAAAAAAGACTTTCCTCAAACACACAGATACTATATAGAAGCTTTTAGTTTGCCTATCTACCCGTCTCTTAGCAAAGATGAGCAAAATTTTGTCATCAAACAATTAGAGGAGAGACTTTGAATATAGCTATTATTCCTGCGCGGGGTGGAAGTAAAAGGATACCAAAGAAAAATATAAAAATTTTTTTAGGTAAACCTCTCATCGCTTACTCCATCCAAACTGCACTAAAGAGTAAACTTTTTAATGATATCGTCGTCTCTACTGATGATGAAGAGATAGCTAAAATTGCTAAAGAATATGGAGCTAGTGTTCCATTTATGCGAGATGCAAATTTGGCAGATGATTTTACTTCAAGTGGGGCAGCTGTTACTTGGACACTTAAAGAGTTACAAAAGAATGGAAATCAATATGATTATTGTTGTACTCTTTATGCAACCGCGCCCCTTTTAAAAGTAATGTATCTTAAAAAGGCGTACGAAACACTCAAAATAAGTGATGCCAAAATGACTTTTTCAGCTACATCTATGCCTTTTCCAGTGCAACGAACCTTTAAAATAACAAAAGATGGTAGATGCAAGATGTTTTGGAAAGAAAATTTTTCAAAAAGAAGCCAAGATCTTGAAGAAGCATATCAAGATGCAGGGCAATTTTACTGGGAAAGACTTGATAGAGAGATAAGAGATATACCCTTTGGAAGCGATAGTATACCGATAGTTTTGCCTAGATATCTAGTTCAAGATATTGACACTAAAGAGGATTGGGAGAGAGCAGAAAAACTTTATCAAATTTTAAATCCTGTTTGATAAGTAAAATAGTTTAAAAACAGAATAAATTCAGCACTTCTTTTACAATCAAAAACATTTGACAGTAGAAGGATAAAATACAAACTAGCAAGACTAAACGAAAATGAATTTGATAAACTGATATCAATAAAAGTCAAAGTCCACTTAAAAAAGCATCCTCTTTCAAGTAGACTTTTCAAGCGAGATCAGATTTGAGATATTTACAAAGGAACAAAATTTGAAATTGTTAAAAATCGATAAAACAAATATTGGAAGAGGCAATTATCCATATATCATAGCCGAAATGAGTGCTAACCATGCCAACAATATAGAAGTTGCAATACAAACAATTCAAAAGGCTAAAGAGTGTGGTGCAAATGCTGTAAAACTGCAAACATACACGGCTGATACATTAACACTAAATTGTAAAAAACCATGGTTTAAAGCTAAAGGTGCTTGGAGTGGTCAATATTTGTACGATTTATATCAAAATGCGGCTATGCCTTGGGAATGGACACAAGAACTCATGAATGTTGCTAAAGATATTGGCATAACTATTTTCTCCTCGCCCTTTGACGAAAGTGCAGTTGATTTTTTAGAATCTTTGGATATGTGTGCTTATAAAATTGCGTCGCCGGAGCTTATCGATATACCTTTTATAAAATATGTTGCTCAAACAAACAAACCAATAATTCTTTCTACTGGAAATGCAACAATAGCTCAAATACAAGAAGCTTGCGAAGCTATATTTTCACAAGGAAATAAAAAAATCGCCATTTTAAAATGTACAAGCGAATACCCCGCAAATCCTAAGGACATTAATCTTAAAACCATTTCAACTTTACAGAATCTTTTTCATGTTCCTGTTGGTTTAAGTGATCATACCATAGGCGCATCTATATCAATTGCATCTGTATCTTTTGAAGCGAGTATAATAGAAAAACATTTTGTTTTAGATAAAAACATTAAAAGTGCAGACAGTTTTTTTTCTGCTACTCCAGAGGTATTACAAACAATAGTAGAAGGAACAAAAGCAGTATATGATGCAATTGGAGAGACAAAATTTCCAACAAAAACTTTACCCGCACAAAGATCACTTGTTGCAATTAAAAATATTAAAAAAAATGAAAAGCTAATATATGGACAAAACTATAAATCATTAAGACCAGGTGGAGGTATAGAGCCTAAATACAGGGAGTTTGTTGAACAAAAAGGTTCAAATAAAGACATACTATATGGATCATTATTGACATGGGACATGATTGGTGGATAATATAAAAGTAGCATTTTTTACTGAAGCTGGAAAGACAAGAGGATTAGGACATTTAGTTAGAAGTCAATGTATTGCAGATTATTTTTGTTTAAAAAAGTACATTACAACCTTGTATCTTGATACTGATGTTGATTTTAGTTATTTATATGAGTATGAAAATTTTTATTGGAAAGAGATACAAAAAATAAAAAAGCAATTTGATATTATTTTTATTGACTCTTATGAAGCAACAATTGAAGACTATCAATATTTTTGCAAACAGGCAAAACTTTGTGTTTATATTGATGATTTTGAAAGAATTGAATATCCTGAAGGTGTCATTATAAACTTTGCCTTAGATGCACAAAAGAGATTTTTTAGACAAAAATATATAAAACATCATTATCTACTTGGAGCGAAGTATTTGCCCATTCGTCATGTATTTATCGAAGCAAAAAAAAATCATCTTGATGGGAATTATATTTTGATCATGCTTGGAGGAATGGATGTTAGTGATTTATCAATTCAAATCATAGAAAATTTAAAATCTATTCAAGTAAAAAAAGTGTTTATAACTGCAAACAAAAGAAAAGTAAAGGAGCTAAAGCATTATCACGATGTAATTGTATGTGTCAGACCAGATGAACAAACTTTAGTAAATATTATGGCAAAAGCCACATTGGCTATATCTACAGCCAGTATGAGTTTATATGAGCTTTCATTTTTACAAATTCCTTCAATCGCTATAGCTGTAGCAGAAAATCAGACTGATAGCATTAAACAGTTCTTAAAATATGGGCTATGTCAATATTTTATAGATATTCTTCAAAATCATTGGTCTATACAATTGATTGAAAATATAAACAAAATTTTATCTAATTGCAAAAAGCCTACAAGCCAAATTGATGCTAAAGGGGTGCAGAGGATTGAAGTACAGTTGAGGAACTTATTGAAATGAAAAAGGTGTTAATACTCGGAGGAAGCCATAGAGATATTCCACTTATAAAAGCTTCACAAAATTTAGGATATATGGTAGTTACACTTGGAAATGGTAAAAACTATTTGGGACATAACTATGCTGATAGATTTTATGAAATTAACTTTAATAATGAAAAAAAAGTTTTAAAAATAATTGAAAAAGAGAAAATTGATTGCATTATTCCTGGTTGTGGGGAAGAATCATATCTAAAGAGTGTAAAACTTGTTGAAAAATTAAAAATAGGTTCATTAGATTCTTATAAAGTAGCATCAATAATACATAATAAGTGGAAATTTAAAGCACTTTGTCTCTCCTTGGGAGTATGCACTCCAAAGGGATATTTATATAAAAAAGAATTTCAACGAGAAAAACTGGAGTTTCCAATAGTTGTGAAGCCTACAAATCTTTCTGGAGGAAGAGGTGTTGACATAGCATATGATAATCAAAGCCTACATGACGCTATAAAAAATGCACAAAATGAATCAGGTGAGATATTTTTAGAAGAGTTTATTAAAGGAGAGCTTATAGCTTACTCTACATTCATAAAAGATCAAAAAGTTATTTATGGGTTTTTTGGTAAAGATGATACCCACTTAAATCCATATTTAATAACACATGCATACCCCATAGTTTTAGAAAAAAAGATTATCAATAGATTAAACAGTGATATCAAAAAGATAGCTAAAGAACTATCTCTTGTTGATGGAATGTTTCATTTACAAGTTATTATTAAAGATAATTTACCATATATTATTGATGTTACCAGAAGAATACCTGGAGATTTTTATCCTTTTTTAATAGAACAATGTGATAAAGTTGACTATTCAAAAGCAGTTGTCAAATCATATATAGGTGAAAATCTTGAAGATGAGTTTAATCAAAAAGATAAAAAAGAGTTTATTTTAAGATATGTTGTTATGGCAAAAACTAATGGAGTTTTTCAAGGATTGTTCATAGATGGGTTTTTAAGAAATAAAATTGTTTTTAGATTTGATATTCTAAAGAAACTAGAAGAAATTACCGATTATCTACATGCTCAAATATCAATTTTTCTCATAAAAATAGAAGAAAATGAGAAAAATATAGTTGATCAAATAGATAAATTGATATATCCAAAAATTAATAAGAGGAAATAGGATGGTTTACGTAATTTATGGCGCAGGAGTTTATGGAGAAATTTTTTGTGAAGAAATTGAAAAAAGTGGTATTAAAATAGATTTTTTTGTTGATCAATATACTTCAAAAAAAAATTTGTGTGGTAAAAAAATCAAGAGATTAAAAGAAACTGATATTAAAAATGTTACTTTTTTTATCTCCATAACTTCTCCACAAATCGAACAGATAGTGATAAAAGAGCTTAGTAGATTAAATGCATACAAAATTGTTACTTTTTTAGATGTATTGAAAAAGAATCCAGATTTGATTCATCGTTGTGTGTCGCATACTAAGACTTGGTATAATAGCAATATTAAAGAGATGATTGCTCAAGAGAAAATTAGTAAATTAGAGTCTCTGTTGTGCGATACAAAAAGTCATGAGCTATTAAAGAAAATTATTAAGTTTAGAAAAAATCTTATATATCAATACTATCCAAAACCAGATTTAGATACTCAATATTTCCCTACTGATATTGAACTTTTTAATCATCTTAAAAACATAACATTTGTAGATGCTGGAGCTTTTATAGGAGATACTCTTAAAGAATCAATGAATGAGTTTCATAAACAACAAAAAAAAGTAGAATGTATTATCTCTTTCGAACCAGACAGGAAAAATATTTCATTGCTAAGCCAAGAAATATCAAAACAAAAAAAGCTACATCCTCAAACAAAATTCTTTATTTACCCTTGTGGATTATGGTCAGAAAACACATTTTTACAATTTAGTGAAGATGGTAATTCAAGCAGTTCTATTAGAAACGCTAGTACACAAAATAAAAATACTATTATGACTATAAGTTTAGATCAAACTCTTTTGGGTGTGGGAGTTAATTACATTAAAATGGATATTGAAGGAGCAGAGAAAGAGGCTATCATCGGAGCAAAAAAAATTATTAAAGATGAATCTCCCATATTGGCGATTAGTCTCTATCATAAACCTCAAGATTTATGGGAGTTACCGCTTCTTATAAATGAAATAAATCCAAATTATGATATGTTTTTAAGAATCTATGGAAGCATGGGACTTGAATTGGTCCTGTATTGTGTGCCAAAAAATGTATAAGTTAGCATTTATTGGGGGTGGTATCGGTTCTATAGCGGGTTATCCTCACTTTATAGCCTCTCAAATGGATAAAAAATTTAAAGTTGTTGCAGGAGCATTTAGTAGAGATAAAGAGAATAATAAAAAAACAGCTGAGATGTGGGGAGTAAATCGCATATATGACAATTGGAAAGAGATGATTGAGAAAGAATATAAAATCATTCATGCAGTTGTTATTTTAGTTCATACTCCTTTACATGCAGAGATTATTTTAAAACTCTTAGAGAAGAATATACCTATCATTTGTGAAAAATCAATAGTTGGATCTATGGAAGAGATTCGAAACATAGAAAAAAAATATGATCCAAATAGACATTTTTTGGTCGTAACAAACAACTATAGTGGTTACCTTATGGTAAGAGAGCTAAGAGAGAGAATCAAACAAAATGAATTTGGAAATATTCTTCACATAAGATTAAAAATGCCACAAGAGAGTTTTCTACGGCCTCCTAGAAATATAAAATATCCTCAAAAATGGAGACTAAAAGATGAGTATATTCCAACTATATCTTTAGATTTGGGTGTTCATTTACATCATCTGGCATATTTTTTACTCAAAGAAGAACCGGCTGAGGTATTTGCAGAATATAGTAGTTTTTCACAATACAACATTATAGACGAAATCAATATAATGCTACGATATAAAAGCGGAATCAAAGGTAACTTTTGGATAAGCAAAACAGCACTTGGAAACAGGAATGGCCTAACAATAGAAATATATGGTGACAAAGGAAGTGCAATCTGGATACAAGAAAATCCAGAAAAAATAGAAATTTCATACTTCAATGGTGAAAAAAATATTATAGACAGAGGTTGCAAACTGTTGTCAAACGCTAAACCTACCTATAATCGCATGACAGTTGGACATCCAGCAGGCTTTATAGAAGCTTTTGCAAATATTTATTATGATATTGCAGATCTTTTAGACATTTATTTTAACAACCAAAAATTAAAGAGCGATTTTATTTTTGGTTTAGAACATGCAAAAAATGGCTTAAAACTTTTACATAAAGCATCTGACTCAGCAAATAGTAGTCAGTGGTTCAAAGTAAAGAGCTAATAATATGGATGAGACAATGAAAGTATCACTGGTAAATGATACTTTAAATATGGCTAGAGAGTGTAAAATAAACTGTGTAAACCTTAAAAATTAGATTCAGTTGATAAAA
>CAYYRS010000002.1:0-130862 GCA_964474335.1 uncultured Campylobacterales bacterium | reverse complement strand
GCACTTTGCAAGTGTGGGAATGTAGGTCGCTGCCTAGCTTTTGAATTTCTTTTATGATTGTCTCGCATGTATATGTTTTAGCATATGTTTTTAAATAATTTTCCATCTCTTGTATATAATATGTACTTTTATAAGCCTTATCGATAATAAACTCATAGATACATAGATGTCTTTTATTAATTAAATCAGTTTGAATTTTTAATCCAATATATATTATAGGTTTATTTTTTTCAATCATTACTATTATTTTATAGTTTTCTTTTATCATTTGATATATTAAATCTTCATACTCTTGATAATTCATAGTTTCATATTTTTGATTAATAAGTTTATATACCGTATCTAATTCACTTAATACTATTTCTCTAATTTGCATGTTAAAAATTCATTATTTAATTAGAAATTTTGCTTCTATTGGCAAATGGTCTGAGTAGCCTTTGCCTAGATGAATATGTGGTCTACCTCTGCTCATTTGCCATCTATAAATATGGTTATTTTTAAAAAGATATTTTCTTTTAAAGCTTTCCATGGTATTTGAAATATAATGAAAATTTTTATCTGTTAATAATTTCTTATCTATAATTATATTGTCTATTGTATTAAATTTATGTCTGTAAATATAACTGTATCTTTCATCCATAGGTACGTCATACCATAAATTATAAAGACAGCCGTTACAAAGATACTTTTTTGCTTTTATCGCACTAGTTTGTGTAAAGATCGTTTTTAATATATTATTAATTCCCGTTTTTGTATTTGTATTATTGTTTCGTTTTGTTATTGTTTGATATTCATTATAATTTGAATTAAAATCACCTATAGCTATGATATGTTTGTTGAAACCTAGCTGTTTTATCTCTTTATATAAAACTTTTGCAGATTTTATCCTTTCACTTTCTTTACCAAATTTTGATTTCCAATGATTTACAAAGATATATAAAAATTTATTATTTATATTTATTTTTACTTCTAAAATATTTCTATACCTATAACTATAATTAACTACAAATTCTTTTTTTAACACAATTTTATATTTACTAAAAAGCCCAACTTTTATAACTGTGTCTTTTTTATATGCAAATGCACTGTATGGAAAATATAGCCCATCTCGTGCTAGTTGATGGCGTAGATCCATAAATGCCTTGTATGACTCTATCTCTTGAAGTGCAATAATATCTGGATTTAGGTCTTTAATTACTCGTGCGATATGTTTTAATTTGATATTATAATTTCTAAGATTCCATCTTGATTTTGTATTTGGAACGTACTCTTTATACTCATAGCCTGAACGCTTTAAATCAAATAAATTTTCTACATTATATGATGCTATTGTTATCATCTGTTTTGCTAAAAGTATTACTGACAATAGTAAAATTAATAAAAGATATCTCATCTAATTTATATCATTTAATCTTAAAAGAGCATCAACATCGGGTTCTCTTTTCATTAGTTGTTGAAAAAGTTCATACATACTGTAACTACCACCTTTTTGAAGTATAATATCTAAATAATCTTTTGCTATTTGTGAATTAAAAAGTCCTTCATCAATTATACGAAAAAAAGTATCTGCACTTAAAACTTCAGCCCATTTATAACTATAATATCCAGCTGAATATCCACCAGCAAAAATATGAGCAAAGCCATGTTGAAATTTATTATACTTAGGTGGTTTTATTAGTGCAGTAGTTTCTCTGATACCATCTAGAAGTTGTTGTATTTCATTATCTTGATACAATTTTGAATGTATTTTAAAGTCAAATAATGAAAATTCTAATTGTCTTAACATAGATAAAGCTGATTGAAAATTTTTTGCTTTTATTAGTTTATTAATCATATTATCTGGTAAGATCTCTTTTGTTTGATAATGCTTAGCAAATATTTTTAAGACTTTTGCTTCATATGCAAAATTTTCTAAAAACTGTGATGGATATTCTACCGCATCCCATTCAACCCCATTTACACCACTAATGCTATTTTCATTAACTTTAGAGAGCATGTGATGAATAGCATGTCCCATTTCATGAAATAATGTTACAACATCATCGTGTCTTAATAATGATGGAGTGGTGCTACTTGAGGGAGGAAAGTTACATACTATAAACGCTGAAGCTAATTGTTCATGTGAATTTTCATCAAGATAATGTGTTTGCCAATTATGCATCCAAGCTCCATCTCTTTTTGTTTTTCTGCTTTGTAGATCTAAATATATCCTAGATATTAATTTATTTTTTAAATAAACATTATATATCGCAACATCTTTATGCCATGCTTTTGCTTTTATTTTTTTAAATGAAAGTTCAAAAAGTTTATTTAAAAAATTAAATAATCCATCAATTACCATATTTTGTTCAAAATATGGTCTATACTCTTCTTGATTAATATCATATTGTTTTTGTTTTAAGAGCTCACTAAAATATGCTAAGTCATAGCTATTTAATTTTTTATTACTAATATATTGCAATTCTTTTAGCTCCTGTTTTGCTTGTTGTGTAGATGAAGTAATTAGTTTTTGTAAAAATTTTATTACTTCATTGGCTGATGGAGCCATCTTTGAAGCTAATGAAAAATCAGTATAGTTATCAAAGCCTAATAAATTAGCCATTTCAAATTTAAGTTTTAATAATTGATCAATTATTTCTTGATTTTGTGGAGCTCTTGTTGTGTATGCTTTATAAAGTTTTTGTCTAATTTCTTGATTCGCTCCATAAGTCATATAAGATATATATGTTGGAGCTTGAAGATTTAATTTATATTTTACAACGCCATTATCTTTAAATTTAATATCATCAATATCACTTTGTGGTAAATTTTTAAGATCATTTTTATCTGTTATTATGTATTCATAATCATTTGTCGCATCTAATAAATTTTGAGAAAAATCATTAGATAATTCTTCTATTTTAATATGAATTTTTTGTAGTCTTTGCTTAGTAATTTCATCTAAATGAGCACCATTTAATTCAAAACTAAGGATATCTAGTTGTAAAACTCTTTTTTGTTCATCAGAGAGTTTCTGATTTGATAAAATATTTTTCATACTCTTATAAATATCAATATCTTGTGACAGTTTTGTTGAGTACGCGGTAATTAATGGTATGCAAGCAGCATAAATTTCTTGTGTTTTTTGTGAATTATTAACATTGTTTACATGTGAAAGAGGGGTAAAAAATTGATTTAAGTGCTCATCTAGCATAGATAAAGGCTTAATAAAATTTTTATATGTTTTATTTTCAATTGTTTTAAGTTTTTTTATTGTTTCTTTATTTCTTAATAGTCTTTCTTTTAAATCATTTTGAAATGTATTAAGGTTAATAGTAAATTCTAAAAAATAGTTTGTTGGCATAGACTCACTCTCTTTTTTTGGTGATGATAACATATTTTTTATAATGAAGCCATTTTAAAGCCATTTTTATATATAATAATACCCTAATTGTAATTAATAAAGGGTATCATATGGTCAAGAAGCGTGTGTTAGTTAAATTTTCAGGTGAAGCTCTTGCTGGCGACGCAGGACATGGTATTGATACAAAAATTTTAAAATATATCGCAAGCGAAATTAAATCGTTAGTAGATGCTGATATTGAAATAGCTATTGTAATTGGTGGCGGTAATATTATTCGTGGTGTAACAGCAGCACAAGATGGTATAATCAGACGAACATCTGGGGATTATATGGGCATGTTAGCGACTGTAATTAATGGAATTGCTATGCAAGAAGCTTGTGAGCATACAGGTTTACAAGTACGTATGCAAACGGCTATTAAAATGGAACAGGTAGCCGAACCTTATATTAATCGTAAAGCTATACGCCATTTAGAAAAAGGTAGAGTTGTAATTTTTGCAGCGGGTACTGGAAATCCTTTTTTTACAACCGATACAGCAGCGACACTTCGTGCAGTTGAAATTGGTGCACAAATGATTATAAAAGCCACAAAAGTTGATGGAGTTTATGATAAAGATCCAAATAAATATTCTGATGCTGTAAAATTAGATACTCTAACTTATGATCAAGCTTTAAGCGATCATATTAAAGTAATGGATGATACATCAATCGCTTTAGCAAAAGATAATAAGTTGCCTATCATTATTTGTGATATGTTTAAACCTGATAATTTGCTCGAGATTATTAATGGCAAAATACAAAACTGCTCTATTGTACAAGTATAAAAAATTTCTAAGGATAAATAAATGAGAATCGAAGAATTAACAGCAAAAGCTTTAAAAAATCAAAATATCGACCGATACACACTTGCAATTGCGGTTGCAAAACGTACTGATGAGTTACTAAATGGTGCAGTCAGTAAACTAAAAATTGATGTTAAAAATATAAAAGCTACGGATTTAGCACTAATGGAATTATCTGAGGGCTTAATTACCGTTAAGGGTTTTGCTGATAAAGACGTTTAGAAGTATAAGAATTGAGCTATTTGGACATAAAGGCTATAAGAGATATTCATGATGTACATACAGCAACTGAATATTTATACTCTAAGATAACAGAAACAAAATTATTATCTCATGCTCTTAATTTTGCAACAAAAGCACATAAGGAGCAGCTTAGAAAAAGCGGAGAGCCATACATCGTTCACCCTATTTTAGTCGCTGCTATTGTTGCTTATGTTGCAAATGATGAGGCTATGGTTATCGCTGCACTTTTACATGATGTTGTTGAAGATACTATTATATCTACTGCCGATGTCATTAAAATTTTTGGTGACGATGTAGCTCATTTAGTGGAGGGGCTAACAAAAATAGACTCTATTCGTGATGCCGAATTAACTCCATCTTCATCAAATGAAAAGTTAATAGTATCGGCTCTTTCTTTTAGAAAAATGTTATTAGCTAGCATTAAAGATGTTCGTATTTTAGTTGTAAAACTATGTGATAGATTGCATAATATGCTCACGCTAGATGCTTTATCTAAAACAAAACAACATCGGATAGCGGAAGAAACACTAGTTGTTTATGCTCCGATTGCCCATCGTTTAGGCATCTCTTTTATTAAAAATATCTTAGAAGATTTAAGTTTTTCATACCTTTTTTCAAAACAATATAATATTATAGATAGTTACATTAAAAAACATTATCAATCTATAGAGTTTAAATTAAATGAATTTAAACAAAATATTTCATCTTTACTTAAACAAAATGGCTTTAATGAGAATGATTTTGAGATTATTGGTCGTGTTAAACATAAATATTCTATCTATTTAAAAATGCAAAGAAAAGGTATTAGTATTGATGAAATACTAGATCTTTTAGCTATTCGAATAATAGTTCAAACACCTATTGATTGTTATAAAGTTTTAGGTATTGTTCATCTAAATTCTAAACCATTGGCATCAAGATTTAAAGATTATATAGCAATTACTAAAGAAAACGGTTATCAAACAATTCATTCATCTGTTTTTTTTAATTCAGCTATTTTTGAAGTACAAATTCGTACTTACGAGATGCATAAAACAGCCGAATATGGAATAGCAGCGCACTGGAAATATAAAAGCAGAGAAGATGGAATTAAGCTTGATTGGTTAAATAATCTTCAATATCAAAATGAATCTGTTGAAGATTTTTATGAAATGATTAAGAATGATTTATATAGTGAAGATATTACCGTATTTTCTCCAAAGGGAAAAGGATTTACATTGCCTCGTGGGGCTCTTGTCCTTGATTTTGCATACGTTGTTCACACAGAGATTGGAAATAGGGCAATTTGGGCATTTGTAAATAAAAATAAAATCTCTCTTTTATCTGAAATACATAATGGAGATATAGTCAAAATTGCCACATCCGATAAAGATATATCAAGATGTAGTTGGATTGATGCCGTTAAAACATCTCGCGCTAAAGCCAACATGAGAGCTTTATGCAATTCTAAACTTAAATATATAGATACGCTTGTTAGCTCAAATATTGTAGCAACAGTTATGGGATTAAATACGTCAAGAGTAAATGAATGGTTTGATAAATATGATTGCATTGATAAAAGATTAAAAATTTCTACAGATAAAAATCAATTAAAAGAGGCAATATCAAAATATATTACAGATTTAAGTGAAAATAGTAGATTTTCCAATTTTTTAACAAGAAGAAAATTTAAATTTAAAACTTATACATTTTCTGGTGTTGGTATTGTGACAAATAAATCAATAAATGGCTTGATTTTTGATTATTGTTGTCACCCTAAAATATCTGATCCAATTATTGGAATTTTAGAAGGTTCAAAAGTACATGTACATCATAAATTATGCGTACATGCATTAGAACAAATTGAACAAAATAAATCAATGGTTTTTGTACATTGGGTAGATTCAAATATATATCATTATCATATAATAGTTAGTCTTCAAAGTGAAAAAGGAACATTAGCATTGTTTTTGACTTATTTAGCAAAACATGATATACATATTATTGGTATAGAGCTAGGCAAAGATAATGTAGAATATACACGTTATTGTGAAATAGATTTTCATTCAACTGTGGCAAATCTTGAAAGTATTCAAAGTAAAATTGAAAAAATGGTGAAACTAATTAGTATCATAAGAACAGATGACGCATATAAAAGAAATTAACAAAGAGAAGAAGATGATTGAAGAGGCATTAAAAGAGATTAGTCGTGGTAGTGTTGAAATTATAGACATAGATGGCATAAAAGAAGTATTAATAAACTATTTTCAAACTGGACAGAGATATTACGTAAAGGCAGGATTTGATCCAACAGCTCCAGATTTGCATCTAGGACATACTGTTTTATTACAAAAATTGGCAATTTTTCAAAAGTATGGTGCAAATATTCAATTTTTAATAGGCGATTTTACTGCACAAATAGGGGATCCAACTGGCAAGAGTGCAACAAGAAAAATATTATCACAAGAACAAGTTGTACAAAATGCAAAAAGTTATCAAGAGCAGATTTTTAATATTTTAGATGCTAATACTACTATAATTGTGTTTAATTCAAAGTGGTTAAATGCTTTGGGTGCTAGTGGAATGCTTGAGCTGACAACGACATATAATGTTGCTCGTATGCTAGAGCGAGATGATTTTAATAAGAGATATACAAATAATGAATCCATCTCAATTAGTGAATTTTTATATCCTTTATTACAAGGATATGATAGTGTTCATTTAAAAAGTGATATAGAACTCGGTGGAACTGATCAAAAATTTAATCTTTTAATGGGACGTTATTTACAAAGAGCATACAAAGTCGGCAAAGAGCAATCAATACTTATGATGCCTATTTTAGAAGGCTTAGATGGCATACAAAAAATGAGTAAATCATTAAATAATTATATAGGTGTTAAAGAAAAAGCAAATGATATGTTTGGTAAAATACTGAGCATCTCAGATGAATTAATGTGGAGATATTATGAGCTTTTAAGCGATAAATCTTTAGATGAGATAGATGCTTTACATGTAAAAGTGCAACGTCAAGAGATAAATCCTAAAATAATAAAAGAGGAATTGGCAATAGAGTTGATAACTAGATTTCATTCAAAACAGCAAGCACAAGAAGCTAAAGAAGAGTTTGATAGAGTGCATTCTTGCAATCAGATACCAGCTGACATACAGCTATTTGAGATACATGGTGCTCCTACGTGGATCGCAAAAGCATTAATTGAATGTAAGCTTGAAGTATCAACATCTCAAGCACGTAGAGATATTAAGCAAGGTGCTGTTAAAATAGATCAACAAAAAGTTACAGATGAGCAGTTACAACTCCAACATGGTGAGTATATTTTGCAAGTGGGAAAACGGAAGTTTGCACAACTAAGGATTACAAAATGAATTTTAAAAGTGTACGTATAGGTAAACATACAATAAAATATCCTATTATTCAAGGTGGTATGGGTGTTGGAGTGAGCTGGGATGCTTTAGCTGGAAATGTTTCAAAGGAGGGTGCCTTAGGCGTAATTAGCTCTGTTGGTACAGGGTATTATAAAAATAAAGAATATGCTACAAAATTAGTATCCCAAAGACCTTTAGAGACTGAAAGTTTTTACTCTAAAGAGGGGCTTATTCAGATTGTGGCGAATGCAAGAAAAATATGTAAAAACAAACCACTAGCAGTAAACGTTTTATATGCTATTAATGATTATGGTAGAGTTGTACGCGATGCATGTGAAGCTGGAGCTGATATTATTATCACTGGTGCAGGGTTGCCTACTAACATGCCAGAGTTTACAGAAGGCTACTCTGATGTTGCTTTAGTTCCCATTGTTTCTTCCGCAAAAGCGTTAGCTATAATATGTAAAAGATGGCAAAAAAGATATAATCGCCTACCAGATGCCGTTGTATTAGAAGGTCCTAAAAGCGGTGGACATCAAGGCTTTACTTATGAGCAATGTTTGATGGAAAAATATAAATTAGAAAATTTAGTAGAATCTGTAGTTGCTGAGGCAAAAAAATGGGGCAATATGCCTGTTTTTGCAGCTGGTGGAATTTGGGATAAAAATGATATAGAAGCCATGATTAATCTCGGAGCTACTGGTGTTCAAATGGGTACAAGATTTATAGGAACACACGAATGCGATGCTCATAAAAATTTCAAACAAGTACTTTTGGATTGTAAAAAAGAAGACATTGTTCTTATGGGTTCTCCTGTTGGATATCCTGCACGTGGTATTAAAACAAATTTGGTTGATTTGGTTGAAAAAAGAGAGGGACCAGCCATTAAATGTATATCAAATTGTGTAGCACCATGCCACAGAGGTATAGAAGCAAAGGAGGTCGGCTTTTGTATAGCCGATAGATTAAGTGATGCTTATAATGGTAATACTGAACTTGGATTATTCTTCTCTGGAACAAATGGCTATCGTTTACAAGAGATCATATCTGTAAAAGAACTCATCAATAAACTAGTTAATGGAGAATAAAATTTTATAATGTTTAGGATATTTATTTTACCATTATTATTTATATCGCTAACATACGCTTCTACGAGTTGGGAAAAATTAAATATTGCAAATCATCTCCTTGCTACAAAAAAAATTAGAAATATTTTTCGTGCATATAATAATTATAAAAGTTTATATTTAATTGGTATAGTGCATAAAGACAAGTATTTACGCATAGACGCTTTAAAAGGGATTATTAAAAGTGGTAAATTATTACATATTGACGTATATAGTGAAGTACGAGAATTAAGAAAAGCCAAAATACATGTATATAAGACTAGTTTTAGAAAACTGTTATCGGTAAAATGGCAAAAGAAATATCTTGTGCTAACTTTTAATAAAAGATTAGCACATAATAATATAAATTATTTTACACATCATTATAAAAACTATCAATATATTTTAAATATTCATACATCCATAAAACATGATAAAAGATTGTTTGGGCATGGGCTAGGTAGTATTAAAATCATTAGAGAAAAGAAACATCTCATTAGCTTAATAGTTATAAACAAAACACCTGTTAAGATAAGATTTTTTTTACATAACAAAAGTATAATGATTGAATTGCATGCAATAAATAATAATATTGTGCAACATCATAAAATACAAAAATTTGTTAGTGTAAAAGCCATCACTAATTATACAAATATACCTTATATTGCAAATCAACATAGAATTATCGTAATTGACCCAGGCCACGGCGGCAAGGATCCAGGAGCTATTGGATATAGAGGATATAAAGAAAAAAATATTGTCCTAGCTATTGGATTAAAATTAGATAAAATATTAATCAAACGTGGTTATATTGTTTATATGACTAGACGAACAAATAGATTTATTACTCTTAGAAATAGAACAAAATTTGCTAATGCTAAACACGCAGACCTTTTTATTTCTATACATGCAAATGCAGTTTTATTTAAAGAGCGTTACGAAGCGTATGGAATTCAAACATACTACTTATCATTAACAGATAGCGCTAGAGCCGATAAAGTTGCAAGAAGAGAAGATGACGTTGATATGTCTGATATGAATTATTATGGTAAATCAACTTGGATTACTTTTATTACAAATAATGATAGAATATCATCTAATAAATTAGCTATTAATGTGGAGAGTTCGGTATTACAAAACTTACGACAACATTATAGATATATCGCTGACGGTGGCGTTAGAGGCGGTCCCTTTTGGGTTTTAGTAGGTGCTCAAATGCCATCTATATTGATAGAAACAGGTTTTGTTACAAATCCAAGAGAAGCAACAAGACTAATAAATCATCTTTACCAACAAAGACTTGCTATTGGTATTGCTAATGGAATCGGAGCATATTTTTTACTTCGTGATAGATAAGTAAGAGACCATAAATAACTAACACTCCACTAACACTATTATGTGACAATACCAATGTCGAAAAAGAAAAAGAACTTCAAAAGGTTCTTTAAAAAATACTAAGGAGACGAAGATGAAAGTTAAGACTGTATTATTATCACTAGCAGTGATAGGAACTTTGGCTATAGCAGGAGGAGTATCTTCTTCAACAATTACAAGCGTTGATACTCAAATACAAGCAATTCAAAATGCGCCAGCTTCACAAAGAGTTAAGCTAATGAATCAATTTAAAGAAAAATTGATGAACATGAACCAAAAAGAGCGTATGGAAGCTATCAGTCAATTACAAGTAAAAATGCAAGGCAAAATGCAAGCTCATAGAGAAGATGGACAAGAAATGGGAACAACTATGAGTACAAATGCTCGTAAAATGAGTACTACATTTGGTAAAATGACACAAGAACATTCACAAGAACATTCTACTGAGATGCAGATGCAAGAAAATGAACAGATGACTCATATACAAAACATGAATCAAAGACAAGCTGGAAATCAGTTTGTAGAAGATGGGGCAAGAAGTGGTGCTACTAGTCAAAATATGAACGCTAATATGGATCGCTAAAATAGTGTATAATTATAAACAAAGATTAAAAGTATCTTTGTTTATACAAGGAGTAATTATGAATAAAATTATAGTGGGAATATTGTTGGTGTTTTTATCAACAGCAGTCTTTGCATATAGTGATGCAGATATGGATGGAGTTGCAAACAATGTAGATAAGTGTCCAAACACTCCTTTAACAGATTTAGTTGATATAAATGGGTGTCCTAAAACCTCTTTATTATCTAAAAAGAGTCAATCTCATTATGATATTATCGTTGGAGCAAACTATGCAGGTTCAAATTTTGCTTCTTTAAATCAATCAAACACTTACTCAACTTCAATTCAAGTTGATTATTATTACAAAAAAATCTCACTTCAGGCCTCTACGTCATACTATAAAACTAAAAGCAGCGGATACAGTGCTAGCGGAATGAATGATTCTTTTGTTGGAATGGCCTACACTATGACTCCAACGAGAAATTTAATACTTCGAGCTGGAATTGGTGCATTATTACCAACATATAAAACATCACTAAATAACAACAAAACAGACTATAGCGCTTCAGCTAATCTTAGTTACAATATAGATAAAATCAGCCTTTTTAGCTCTTATATTTATACAAAGATAAATGATAGCGATGTAGCCGGTATAGTTACTTATCAAAATACAAATGCGTACAGCGTAGGTCTTGGCTATTATCTTACAAATAGCTTTTATCTTAGCGGATCATATAACAGTGCAAATAGTATCTATCAAGGTATACAAGATGTTCGAACAACATCCATTTACGCGTACAAGGCAATTGATAAAAATTGGTTTATGACCTTTTTCTATGCTTATGGCTTAAGCAATAGTGCGAGTAATAATGCCTCGTCAATTAAACTTGGATATTATTTTTAAAAGTACATTATGAGAAAAAATATACTTTTACTTGAAGATGATTATGAGCTCGCCCAGACTCTTAAAGAGCTTTTATGCTCTTATGAATATAATGTTGATATGGTTCATAATGGTAACGATGCCATAGATACATCATATGATAAAAGATATGATTTATATATTTTTGATATCAATGTTCCAGATATTTCTGGAATAGAACTCTTAAAGAGTCTTCGCATAGCAGATGATACAACTCCAACTATTTTTATCAGTGCTTTAGTCGATTTAAATACAATTGCCAAAGGTTTTGAAGTTGGTGCAGATGATTATCTTAAAAAACCTTTTTTTCCTGAAGAATTACTCATTCGCGTGAATGCGAAATTTTCTCATGCAAATGAAGATATTGTATATCAAAATCTTAAATATTTACCAAATAAAAGAGAACTTTATATAGATGATAAAAGAGTTTTTCTTGGAGAAGTTCAAGAGTGCTTATGCGATACTTTTATGAATAACATAGGACATGTACTTGATAAATCAATATTGCTAGATTGTCTAATTCACCCATCAGATACGGCACTGCGTGTTGCATTAAATAAATTCAAACAGATAACAAGTCTTCATATAAAAAATATTCGAGGTGTGGGGTACATGCTTGAAAAAAGTTGAAAAAGAATCTTTATTTAAAAGTTTTTTACTATTTTTCATCTCTCAAACTATCCTCATCGGCGCTCTTTTTTTTATAGATTTTACAAAAGTGCATCAAACATTTGATGCACATATCTTCTCTCAAATGAGAATATGTAGCTTTAATCTGCAGTGCAAAAAGTTTAAAATTGCTTTTGTACCAAAAAATGGACATGAGCTATACAAGCTTTATAAGGATACAGATGAACTTAGTGCTTATTTTACTATACATGGCTCACAAAAAAACTATCTTAAAATATATCTACAAAAAATACAATATAAAAAACAAATTTCTAAACTAAAGAAGGAATTATTTATTAACTTTGCATTAGTATTGTTAATTGTTATAATATTATCTTTTATTTTTGCATTTTATACACTCTTTCCACTTCGTAATGCTTTACATTTAATGGAAGAATTTATAAAAGATATATTGCATGATTTTAATACACCACTTACAACTCTTAGGCTTAATGTTTCTATGTTAAAACATGAATTTGGCGAAAATCAAAAAATAACAAGAATAGAAAATTCAGTACACAATATTTTAAATCTTCAGGCAAATTTACGTGCATATTTACGCTCAACAGCAAGTCAAAAAGAACAGTTTGATTTAGAGAACTTTATAAAAGAACGAGTAAGACTCATTGATGCAGGTTTTAAACATCTAAAATTTATTATAAATATTAAAAATGTCACTCTTAAAACAAATAAAAATGCTTTTTCTCGCATTATAGATAATCTTATCTCAAATGCAGCAAAATATAATAAAAAAAATGGAAAAATCATTATTAAATTTGAGAAAAATATACTAAAAATTGAAGACACAGGCAAAGGAATAAAAGTTCCAAAAAAAGTTTTTGATAGATTTTATAAAGAGCAAGAACGTGGTATGGGTATTGGTTTGCATATTGTAAAAAAGCTTTGCGATGAACTAAATATTGACATTACGCTTAATAGTATTGTAGATAAAGGTACAACTTTCAAACTCAATCTTACCAATATCTCTTTAGTGCATATTAGCTAATTTTTTAGATATACTTTCGTAATTAAAAATACTCAAGGTTTAGCAATGTCTAGTAATGGTTATAATGCAAAAATAATTGAAAGTGAATATTATAAAATTTGGGAAGATAGAGATTATTTTGAGATAAATGGCAACAAATCTATATGGCAAGATAATAAAAAATTCTCCATCATGATGCCTCCACCTAATGTTACGGGAAGCCTTCATATAGGACATGCTTTAACATTTACACTTCAAGATATTATAACCAGATATAAAAGAATGGATGGATACAAGACATTATGGCAACCGGGCATGGATCACGCAGGCATTGCGACACAAAATGTTGTTGAAAAACAGCTATTAGCTGAGGGTAAAACCAAAGAAGAACTAGGAAGAGATGAATTTTTAAAACGAGTGTGGGCTTGGAGAAAATTAAGCGGTAGCACTATGACTAATCAATTAAAAAAGCTAGGAGTTAGTCCAGCTTGGAAGCGAGAACGCTTTACCATGGATGATGGCTTAAAAAAAGCTGTAAGAGAAGCTTTTGTTCATCTATACAATAAAGAGTTAATTATACGTGGAAACTACATGATAAATTGGTGTACGCATGATGGTGCACTTAGCGATATTGAAGTAGAATATGAAGAGCATGATGGATATCTATATCATCTAAAATATCCATTTTCTGATGGGAGCGGCGAAGTTGTTGTTGCTACTACTAGACCAGAAACATATTTTGGTGATACTGCTGTTATGGTGCATCCTGATGATACGAGATATCAAAATTTAATCGGTAAAAAAGTTAAACTACCATTAGTTGATAGAGAAATAACAATAATTGCGGATGATTATGTTGATATGAATTTTGGAACTGGCATTGTTAAAGTAACTCCAGCTCATGATCCAAATGATTATGAAGTAGCAAAGCGTCATGATTTAGAGTTTATAACTGTTTTTGATGAGAAAGGTATTTTAAATGATTTTGCTGGTGAGTTCAAAGGTCAAGAGCGTTTAAAAGCTCGTGAGATTATCGTTAAACATTTAAATGATAAGGGTTTTATACAAAAAATTGAGAAGCATATTCATCAGATAGGTCATTGTTATCGTTGTAAAAATATTGTTGAACCATATATCTCAAAACAATGGTTTGTACGAAGTGAAATAGCAAAAGAATCTATTAAAAAAATAAATAAAGGTGAAAGTAAATTTTTTCCATCACAATGGATAAATAGTTACAATTCATGGATGAAAGAATTACGAAATTGGTGTATTTCACGCCAGCTTTGGTGGGGACATCAGATTCCTGTATTTTATTGCTCTACATGCAACCACGAATGGGCAAGCATTGAAGAAAGCCCTCTTCAATGCCCAAAATGCTCATCAAAAGAGTTTACACAAGATCCTGATGTTCTTGATACTTGGTTTTCATCTGCTCTTTGGCCGTTTTCAACGCTTGGCTGGGGGCATGGCGATACTCAAATGGATAAATTATATGAAACAGATGATTTAAAAGAATTTTATCCAAATTCACTTTTAATAACTGGCTTTGATATTTTATTTTTCTGGGTTGCACGTATGATGATGATGGGGGATACTTTTATAGGTAAATTACCGTTTAAAGATATCTATCTTCATGCTTTAGTTCGCGATGAATATGGAAATAAAATGAGTAAATCAAGAGGTAATGTAATAGATCCACTTGATACAATTAATGAATACAGTGCAGATATTTTACGTTTTACACTCACGATTAGTGCTGCTCAAGGTCGTGATATTAGAATGAGTCATGACAAACTGCAACAAATTCGAAATTTTACAAACAAACTATATAATGCTTCAAAATATTTAAAAATGAATGTCGAAATTTTTCCAAATTTAGATGGTTTTTGTTTAAAAACTAATCTTGGAAAATATATAGTTTCACGTCTAAATGCGGCTACAAAAGAGGTACGAATATATTTAGATGAATATAGATTTAATGATGCTGCTACAACAATATATAGATTCTTATGGAATGAATTTTGTGATTGGGGAATAGAGTTAAGCAAAGTTGATAAAAATTCTATTATAGAACTAGGGGCTATTTTTAAAGAAGCAATGAAACTCCTCCATCCATTCATGCCGTTTCTCTCAGAATATCTATATCAAGAATTATCCGGTACAAATCTACAAAACAGCACCTCCATTATGATATCAAAATTTCCAACTAAAACTAAAAAACGTAAAGAGGAAAAAATATTTAAAATTGTAATGGACACTATCGTATCTATCAGGCGTGCGAAAGTTTTAGTGGATATGGCTAATCAGATGATTCCAACTGTATATCTCAAAATTAATAACTTGCAAGATAAAGATACTCATCTGATATTACCATATATTTTAAAGTTAGCAAAAGTCCAAGAGATAAGATTTACTAAAGAGAGGATTTCAGACACAATTAGTGATATTGGCGATAGTTGCGAGGTTTTCATACCAATATCATCTATTAATTTGACTCCTATTATCTCACGCTTAAATAAACAAAATGAAAAACTTCAAAAAGAAATTTTAAAATTGGATTCTATGCTTAATAACCAAAGATTTATTGAAAATGCTCCCAAAGAGGTATTATCAAAAAATAAAGAAATGCTCCTTAATACAAAAAATAAACAAATTAAGATACAAGAACAGTTAAATTCTTTTGCTATAAAGTCTTAGTTTGTTTGATATAAAACAATATAGTAAAAAAAATATTAAAAATGATATTCTATCAGGGTTTGTTGTTGCTGTTGCGTTAGTTCCGGAGGCAATTGCTTTTTCTTTTATAGTTGGAGTTAGTCCTATTGTTGGACTATACACAGCCTTTATTCTTGGTTTAATTACTTCCATTATGGGCGGACGTCCTGGTATGGTAAGTGGTGCGACAGGCTCAGTTGCCGTTGTGCTTGTGGCTTTAGCTATAGAATCAAAAAAATATCTTGTTTTGCATGGATTAAGTGGTAATACTCTTACCTTTGGTATTTTACAATACATAACTCTAACCGCAATTTTAGCTGGTGGATTTCAAGTTATTATTGGTATATTAAAACTCGGTAAATTTATAAGACTGGTTCCATTGCCTGCAATTTATGGTTTTGTGAATGGATTAGCTATCGTAATAGCCTTGGCACAATTAAAATTTTTCCATCATCAAAATGCTTACATGTACGCATTGGTAGTTTGCACTATGTTAATTATGTTTTTTCTTCCAAAAATTACAAAAATAGTTCCGTCAGGCCTTGTAGCTATTATTTTAATAACTGTAATAGTTTATTATTTCAATCTTCATACAACTTTAGTTGGCAATATTGCAAATTTATCACAATTTAAAGACAAATTACCGATATTTCATCTACCAGATACAATCTTTAGCTTTACAGCTATAAAAATGGTTTTACCATACGCAATTATAGTTGCACTTGTTGGTTTAATAGAATCTTTACTAACGCTAACTGTAATTGATGAGATGAGCGACACTAGAGGAAGTGCAAATAAAGAGTGTGTCGCCTTAGGGATTGGGAATATGACATGTGGTCTATTTGGTGCAATGCCAGGATGTGCTATGATTGGTCAATCAATTATTAATTTTACTTCAGGTGGACTTGGGCGACTCTCAAGTAGTGTAGCGGCTATTGGTTTGATGCTTTTAGTGACCTCATTAACTAATGTATTAAATATAATACCCATTGCTGTTTTAGTTGGCATCATGTTTATGGTTAGTATTGGAACTTTTGAATGGGGGAGCATCTCGCATCTAAGACACATGCCAAGAGAGGATGCCTTCGTTGTTATAATTGTTACATTAATTACAATATTTGTTGATTTAGCGATAGCAGTTATCGCTGGTGTTATAATTTCAGCACTTGTATTTGCATGGAAAAATGCACGTATTTACGCCTCAACAACTATATCTCAAGATAGTAAAATATATGAATTAAGCGGCCCATTATTTTTTGCTTCTAGTAAATTTTTTTTAGATATATTTGATACACAAAATGATCCAAAAAATATTATAATTGATTTTAAAAATGCGCGTGTTATGGACTCAAGTGGTGTAGAGGCAATTGATACAATCATAAAAAAATATAATAAACTAAATAAAGATATTGCCCTAAGACATCTTAGTAAAGATTGTAAAAATATTTTAACAAACGCTAAAGAGCATTGTAGATTTATAACAGCTCAAGATGATCCAAATTATAAAGTTGCTTATAATTATTGATCTATTTGTATAATTTTTTGTGGCTTAATCCCCATATATTTAGATGGAATTTGTCCAATATTTGCGTTAATGTATGATGGGTCTGCTACAACATAATAATGTTTATTTACCATAAAAGAATACCCTTTCATTGGAATATTTAGTGCTGTTAAGAGATATTTTTTATATTTTACGCCTATAACGTTTATCGCAAAAATATGCTTTATTAGATAAACAAATAGTGTAACTCTTGCTCTATATCCTAATATTTTATAAGCTAATGCTTGTTGTGCAAACATTGGATATTGCCTTGATATCTCTTTTTTATTAGTCACGCCAAAAGCATGTTGAGTAAATGCAAGTACAAAATTCATAGCCCTACTTGCTCTTTTACCATTAATATATCCTATTAGTTGTGATGCTAAGTCATGATAAGATACGGATTGCATCGGAGCATTTAAGTAGATTTTTTGTTCTGTTAGTGGATATGTTTGCATAAAGTCTGTTAAATTTTTATTAAAATTTACATGCAAAAAATAACGATGCTTTAAATAGGTAAAATTTAATGCTTTTGTTTGCTTATTATTTGGAAACAGCGGTAAAATCTTTAAACTTAAATTTAAAGATTTAGTTGCTTTTGGATATTTTTTTAAATATGTTACTATATGACTGTTTGCTTGGCTATTTTTATTAAAAAGAAAATAATATTTTTTATGCCCAATGAGAAAATAAGGAGTATTAAATATACTATTTTTACAATAAGAGAGTAGTTTAATTTGCTGATTTGATAAAGCAACTTTTACGTCAAAATGTAGCTTATTTAATAAATACCATGTTAATAAATGAGCACTATTTTTATCTTTAAAAATATGGCTAGATAGCTTATTTGTTAACATGAAAATACCCCAATCGTTTAATCGTAATTTCTTACCAATATCCTTGATGTGATTTATAAGTTTACTTGTAACAACATGCGTTATAATATTAAAAAAATTTACAACACCCTGCTTATCTTTCGGATAAAAAGTAGTATTAGTGATTTTTTTTGATATATTAAAAGTAGCAAGATATCCGAAAAAATTAAAGGTTAAATTGCCTTTATATTTATTAGATGGTCTAAAGCTTATATTTTTTAATGACCTTAGAGTAATTAAAATTCTAGGACCTACAGAGATTATAGGTTTATTTAATGAAATTTTATATACTGTGGAAGATATGGGTAGTTTTTTTATTAAAGAATTATATTCGTGCCAAGGAGCAAGTAAGTCTGTTTGAAAATTTTTATCTTGTTGATTATGAAAAGTTTGCAATAAGGCAGTTGTTGTTATTTGAAACTTTGCAAATGCACCAGCATGCAAAGTTAAAGTAAAAAATAGTAAAATTAAATTAAAATGGCCAAATACTTTCAATAAATTTACTTCCCCAACCTTGATTTGTAACACGATTAATATCTCCTTCTGTATTATAAAGTATTTTAGCATCACTTATTTGATTAGAATTTATAGTGTTATTTTGACCGATATCAAATGGTCTAATTACTCCACTCACCTCGACTATCTGTTTTTCATGATTTATCATAATCTCACGCTTACCCATTATAAAATAATTTCCATTTTGCATAACTTTAATAACACGGGCAGAAATTGTAGTTGTAAAAGATGCTGTTTGAGTTGAAGTACCCTGTCCGCTAAATTTTGATGTAGAATTTGTTTTAAAACCAATATTTGTTAATCCATTTAGTTTATTTGCGTAAGCAGATACCGCTGGATTCGCTCCCTGTGCTGTAAATACACCCCCTCCTAAACTACTCACATCGCTTTTTGCAAGAGCTTTTGTTCCTTTGTTGCTGCTTTGTGTTTGTTCTGATATTATAACAGTTACTATATCATTAACACGAATTGCCTTATGATCTGAAAAAAGCGGATGATTTCCCTGACCATAAATACTACCATTGGCAATATAAGAGTTGTCCTCATGCTTCGACGGCATCTGTTCAACATACTTTGGTGGCTTAAAATTCATGGTAGGATCCATTAAATGTGCGGTACAACCAGATAGTAATAGCATAAAAAAAGGAAACAATAACAATACTGCTTTTTTCATATTTAACTTCTTTTTAGTTTTTAAAAGCAAAAATGGTTCCATATATAACGATTAATCATGTACCGTATTTTAATATTTTTAATGCGTTTGTAATATTATCTTGACGCATTAATGATTCGCCAATTAAAAAAGCATCGACACCAGCTGATGAAAGCTCTTGCAGTTGTTTATGATTTTTAATACCACTCTCAGCAATAATTATCTTATTATTTGGAATTAATGGAATTAATTCGTAACATAAATTCATATTCATCTCAAAAGTTTCTAAATTTCTATGATTAATCCCGATTATATCTGCACCACTATAAATTGCTTTCGTTAAATCTTTTTTATCATGCACTTCAACAAGAGCTTCCATACCTAAATGACGAGTATAATTTAATAACTCTTTTAACTCTTTTTTTGAAAGCACTTTAGCAATTAAAAGTACAAAATCAGCTCCGTAAACTAGTGCTTCTAATATCTGGTATTTAGAAATTATAAAATCTTTTCTAAGTAAAGGAATACCAACATACCTTCTAATCCCTGCTAAGTACTCGATATCGCCTTGAAAAAAATGTGGTTCTGTTAAAACAGATATAGCATTTGCTCCACCCTTTTCGTATGATTGTGCTATTAGCAAAGGATCAAAATCTTTTTTAATTACGCCCTTTGATGGGCTAGCTTTTTTAACTTCTGCAATAATTCTATAAGGTTCTTCATCTGTTGCCTTTAAATAAGGCATTATATCTCTCGGTGCTCTCGAGTTAAAAGCGAGTGAGCGCCCCAGCCAGTCAAGACTAAATTTTTTTTCTTTATTTTTTAAATCTATTTTGGTTTGTTTTATTATATCGTCTAAAATCATCTCACCCCTTTATGGCAACTATTTATCATCTCATAATGCTCTCTTATTTCTTTATTTTTTAAGCCAATATCATCTATTACTCGTTTAATTAACCTATATGCCTTGGTGCAATTATGTAATTTATAATATCCAAATGCTAACGAATCAAGATAATACGCAGAATCAGGTTCAGCCTTTAATGCTCGTTTTACATACAAGATTCCCTCTTTTACATGAAGATTATATTTAATCATTAAGTAACCAAGATAATTTAAATACAGAGGTTTAGGATCTATACTAATAACTTTTTTTAACTCTTTTACAAGAATTTTTAATTTATCTTTCATTATATTGCCTTGTAAATATTCATATTCATACATGGCACTTTGTGCGAGATATGTTGGATTATAAGTTTTATGATACAGTTTTTTTGCTACAACAGAGGCTTTGTTATACATGCCGACATCAACATAAAGTTTTAATAATAACTCATTATTACATCCACATCTTTGTAAAAATAACATTAGTTTAGGATAATTTTGTTTATATTGATATATTTTAATTATTTGTTTTGCCAAAGCTTTTGTTGGAGCTGTATCATACATCCTGCTGTATGTCCAAAGCATGCCATTAATATTGTTTTCGTTACTATAAAAACCAGCTAGTCTCTCACAAATATGACTTACACATCCGTTTATATGAACATATGTCTCTAAATAAGCTATGGCATCTTTTGGTTTTTGTAAATTAACAAATAAAATAGTAGAAATTCTATCTAAAAGCTTTGCACTATGATTTACGGCATACGCACTTTCTAAGTATGATAAAGCGGTATTGTAGCGTTTTTGCCTAACATATATATCACTTACTAGTAAATAATCATTTTCATTACGTGTCTTTTCAACAAGAGAGAGTGCTTCTTTTTTAGCACTTTTTAATTCATTTAATCCTATTAAAGATAAAATTTTAAATCTTTTTATAATATCGTTTTGTGGATATTTTAGTAACTGTTTTTTTGTACTAACTAGTAATCTATCAAATGTTCTAGCTTTTAGCAGATCTGTAAATGATCTATATAAATAGGTAATATTTTGTGATTTTTTATACGTTTTTACAAACAATGACGCTGCAGTCACATAATCATGAAGATGCTCCGCTTCAAGAGCATAAATGATATATGTATTTTCACGTTTAAATACTTGATATTTTTGCTGAACATTAGGAGTTAGTCCAAAACAACCTTGTAGTAAAAATAAAACTGGTAATAGTAAAGTAAATCTAATCATCTATAATTCCTGGGCATTCTAATTTTAAAATCTCTATTTTATTTTTAAAGTAACTCCAAAATGGAAATGTTTTACATTGATTTGGGCGAACGTCATAAACAGCGCAACCATTAATAGCTCTATTGTAAAAAATACAATCATAAGAATTATCAATTTTTGTCTCTTTTAACGAATATCTGCCGTTATGCCTAAATAAATACTTACTCATAAAAATCTCTATATCAACTTTTAAAAATTTT
Source organism: uncultured Campylobacterales bacterium (assembly GCA_964474335.1). GTDB lineage: Bacteria > Campylobacterota > Campylobacteria > Campylobacterales > Sulfurimonadaceae > Hydrocurvibacter. Next base: position 108,780 of record CAYYRS010000002.1, on the reverse strand, counting down.
GCAATATCTAATATCTCATCTTTAAATACATAAATATATCCGCTCTCACCGGTACAACAATGACCGCCACACTCCTGACATTTTGAGCCGTCAAAACTGTATGAAAAACCATCTTGTTTTATTATAGCTGACATTTTACACTTTTTGTATTAGATTTTTCATATATTTGTATCAGTTCATCTGTAAATTTATCTCCGATAAATGAGATAAAAGGTGGTAAAACATTTAAAAGAGATTTAGAATTTTTCCTTGCATGTATCATTACTAATGAAGCTTTTTTATCGCTTTTTGAGTGTACAAATTGCACATCAACCACTCTTAAATTTATTTCGCTAAGTTCAGTACAAATCAAAGCAAATTGTTTTGCATCATAGCAAAAAATAAAATGTCCTTTTTGCGATAATATTTTAGCTACTTTTACAAAAAATTGTTTTATGGGTAGATTAACATTATATCTAGCACTATAGAGCATTTCATCTTTGCTCTTACATACTCCGTCATGATAAAATGGAGGATTAGAGATAATAAAATCAAAAACCAAAGATTCATTAAAATCTAAAAAATCCACATGAAATAATGTATATGAAATATTATTGATTTGGGCATTTTTTTTAACATAAGCTAAAAAAATATCCTGTTTTTCAATACCAAATAATCTAACTTTTTCATAATCTCTAGCAACTAACAATCCAACAATACCACATCCCGCTCCGACATCTAACAATCTCCCTTTTGGAGAAAAACGGCTTATAAAATTATATAATAAAATCGAATCACTATTATAACAATAACCACTTTTGGGCTGATATAGTATCATTCAAGTTCTCGGTATTTATAAATTTTTAGACCTTTTTTGATATACTTTTGCAGCATTATACCAAAGGTGAGTAAATGATAATAATTCCAGCACGTCTTGAATCAATAAGATTTCCAAAAAAAGTTTTAGTAGATATTGGTGGTTTACCAATGGTTGTCAAGACCGCAAGAGCAGTACAAGCCATTGACGATGTAATAGTAGCTACTGACAGTGAATTAATTATCTCTACATGTAAACAATACGGTATCAAAGCCATGCTTACCTCATCAACACATAAAAGTGGTACCGATAGAATTAATGAATGTGCTCAGATTTTAAATATTAAAGATGATGAACTTATTATTAATGTACAAGCAGATGAGCCATTTATTGAGGCAAAAGTTATAAATGTACTACGAGATAGATTATTAAATCTTCAAAAGCAAAAAAGAGAATTTATCATGGGGAGTTGCTATAACGCGATAAATTCTGAATCTGTAAATAATATTAATCTTGTAAAAGTTGTTTTAGATTCGCATGAGGATGCAATCTACTTCTCAAGGGCGGCAATTCCATACAATAGAAATAATGCCGCATCATATTTTGGACATATTGGTATATATGGATTTTCCAAAAAAAGCTTGCAAGAGTTTTGTAATCTGCCTGATACACCGCTTGAAGATATAGAAAAACTTGAACAACTGCGTGCAATTTTTCATAAAAAACCAATTACTATGGTAAAAGTATCAAGTACTAGTTTTGGGATTGATACAAAAGAAGATTTAGCTCAAGCTAAAAAGATATTTTTAACTTGAGCTAATAATTAAATATTATCACGAACACCTAAGCTTGTTATCAACTTAGTATAAGACTCTTTATTTTTTGCTTTTAAGTAACGCATTAAACGACGACGTTGTCCAACTAATTTTAAAAGACCAAGTCTTGATGAATGATCCTTTTTAAATACCTTAAGATGTTCAGTTAATTCATTAATTCTTGTAGTTAAAAGAGCGATTTGCACCTCACTTGAGCCTGTATCATTTTCATGATGACCATACTTACTTACAATTTCTTGTTTTTTTGCCGAATCCAAAGCCATAATAGCCTCCAAAGTGGTATAAAAATCTAACTTTTTCAAGTTGAGGCGTAAGTGTAGCCAATTTTCCTTTAATTTTTAATTATTCAACAGCCAAGTTTTAGCTATAATGAGAGGAAAATTATAGGAATTTGTTTTATTATGCTAATTACTCGTGCAAGTGAATATGCTCTTTTATCATTAATTATTTTAGCTAAAGCTTCATCTCCGATTGATGCTCAAACACTATCTTGTAAATTAAAAATTTCAAAAAGTTTTTTATCAAAAATTTTACAATTACTTACAAAAGCAGAGATTCTAAAATCTTTTAGAGGCATTAAGGGCGGTTTTGTGTTAAAAAAAGATAGTAATAGTATTACAATACTAAATATTATAGATGCTGTTGAAAAAAAAGGAGCATCTGTCTTTGATTGTGCGTCTTCTAAAGATTTATGCTCATCAAATCAGGCAGATATATGCTCACTATGGCCGTTGCTACATAAGCTTCAAGGTAAAATTGATGTTTTTTTAAATACTTTAACTATTGATGATCTGATAAAAGAACAGGAATAACATTAAATTATGTCTGTAAAAACACAAACGATTAAATACTTAAATATTCTTATTGGTCAAAGAGACTTAAGTGTTGTTTTTTTTGTTATAGCAATTTTAGCTATTATTATTATTCCGTTACCGAGTCCTATTCTTGATTTTATGTTAACTATTTCAATGTCTTTATCTGTACTTATTATTTTAATCTCATTATATGTACCAAAACCGACTGATTTAACTACTTTTCCAACTATTATCTTAATCGTAACACTTTTTAGATTATCTTTAAATATTGCAACAACTAGAATGATTTTAAGCCATGGAAGTCAGGGTCCTCAGGCGGTTAGTCAAATCATTACGAGTTTTGGTGAATTTGTTGTTGGTGGCAATTATGTTATCGGTATTATCGTTTTTAGTATTTTAGTTATTATTAACTTTATGGTTGTGACCAAAGGCTCTGGTCGTGTTGCCGAAGTTGCGGCTCGTTTTACGCTAGATTCCATGCCTGGTAAACAGATGGCTGTTGATGCTGATCTTAATGCTGGACTGATTGATGATGAACAAGCTAGGCATAGAAGAGCTGATATTTTACAAGAAGCTAATTTTTATGGAGCTATGGATGGCTCTAGTAAATTTATAACTGGAGATGCGATATCTGCCATCATTATAACTTTTATTAATATTATAGGAGGATTTTTAATTGGTGTATTTCAAGATGGTATGACTGTAGCACATAGTGCATCTACCTTTACAATCTTGACAATCGGTGATGGAATTGTAGGACAGATTCCAGCTTTGATTGTTTCAACTGCAACTGGCATCATGATAACGCGATCATCAAACGATGGTGATGATAATTTTGCAAATAATACAATAACACAAATGACAGGTAACTCCAAGACCTTAATTATTGTTGGTTTAATCATGCTTTTATTTGCGATAGTACCAGGTTTACCAACAATTCCAATGGGTTTTGTAGGTATTTTGTTTCTCGGACTCGGTTACTCCTTATATAGATATAAATTAGGCGGACTCAAATTACTAAAAGCTTCAACATCCACTTCAAGTGATAAACAAAATACAAATACATCAACTACAATGCAACAAAATACAACAAAATCACAAGCGGATATAATCAAAGAAGAAGATGCCGCACTTGAAGATATTTTAAAGGTTGAGATGTTAGAGCTAACATTAGGGTATCAATTAATAAGACTTGCCGACTCAACACAAGGCGGAGATTTATTAGAGAGAATACGCTCTATGAGACGAAAAATTGCTACTGATTTTGGTTTTTTAATGCCACAAGTAAGAATTAGAGATAATCTTCATTTGCAACCAAATCAATACCAAATCCTTTTAAAAGGGATTGTAATAGGTGAAGGTGAGATTAGACCTGATAAATTTTTAGCTATGGACAATGCTATGGTAACAACTAAACTCGAGGGTGAACCAACCAAAGAGCCCGCTTTTGGACTTGATGCTATTTGGATTACTCAAGATCAAAAAGAAGACGCCATCTTAAACGGATACACGGTAGTTGATCCCGCAACTGTTATATCAACCCACATGAGTGAGCTTGTAAAACAATATGCTGAAGATTTATTAACAAGACAAGAGGTTCAAACATTAGTAGATAAATTAAAATCTACTTATCCAATCGTTGTAGAGGATCTATTAAAAGCTACAAATATTGGACTTGTACAAAAAGTACTTAAAGCACTGTTGCATGAAAAAATACCTTTAAAAGATATGCTCAGTATTCTTGAGACTATTACCGATATCACAGAATATACAAAAAATATTGATTTTATTACAGAACAAGTACGTTCTAAGCTCTCACGTGTTATCACAAATCTGTATAAATCAGAAGATGGTGTTATCCATCTTGTTACATTTGATACAGCAACAGAGCAGATGCTATTAGAAAAATCTAATGAGCAAGATGGCATGAAAACATTGATGCTTAATGTTGGTGAAATCAACTCATTAATACAAGCAACAAGCGATACTGCAACTAAAGTACTACAAACAGGTGTTTCGCCAGTCATTATAATAGTAGATCCGCAGTTAAGAAAGCCATTAACTGATATTTATGAGCGTTTTAGTCTTGATGTTGTTACGCTTTCACATGCAGAGATAGATTCTAATGCTAAGTTTGAAGTTATTGGCTCAATTACTATACCACAAGGAAATAATCAATGAAAATAGACCAAATTTATCATCTATCTCACATAGATTTAGATGGATACAGTTGTCAGCTCGTTATGAGCTATGTCAAATATAATATAAAAAGTTATAATGCTAATTATGGGGCAGAAGTAAGAAGTAGACTCGAAGAAATCGTAGAAGATATCAAAGAAAACAGAGTTTACAACTCCTTGATTTTAATAACAGATCTTAATTTAACCATGGATGAGTCAAAATGGCTTAATAAACAAATCTCCTTATTAAATGAAAATAATTTTAAAATAAAAATTAAACTGTTAGACCATCATGGAAGTGGGGAAGATAGTTCTAAAAAATTTGAATGGTATTATCTTGATACAACAAGGAGTGCTACAAAAATAACTTATGAATATGCAAAAAAATATTTTAATTTGACAGTGCCAAATTGGATGCCAAAATATATTGATATAGTAAATGCTATTGATTTGTGGAAACAAGAAGAGAGTTTTAACTTTGAGTTTGGAAAAGTATTAATGCGTTTAATCACAGAGTCAAGAGAGTTAAATCGTATTACCTTTGGTGATGATGATAGAGTATACAAATTAGCATTATTAAAAAAAGCTACTATTTTTATTGAACAAAATAATGCTAATGTTGAATTAGATAATGCAATTCATAGTCTAAAAAAAGAGTTTTTTATAACAAACAAAGACAATACTTTAGACAATCTATCTACTAATTATATTGTTAATCTTTTAGGGCAAAAACGACAAAATATGACTATTTATTATAAAGGTTATAAAGGATTTTTAAGTTATGGCGTTGGCAATACCTCTATAATAGGTAATGAGTTTTTAACTGAGTTTACCGAATACGATTTTATTGTTGATATAAGTTATCGTGGAACTATGAGTTTTCGAGCAAATAATCAAGTAAATGTTGCACAAATTTCTAAAGAGTGGGTTAAAGGGGGTGGTCATCCTAATGCTGCTGGGGGAAGAATTATTGGATTTAAAGAACAATATAGATATGCTAAAGTAAAAATACAAATAGAACAATTAATAGCTCTTAAAGAATCAGTAGCTGGAGACTTGGAATATAAAAAAGAGAGTGCAAACTTAACTGTGTAAACCCACCTTCTATTCCTAAATCACTTACCAGTTCGATTCCATTGTTTTTGTTGCTCCTGTACGGCTAGATAAGTACCTATCCAAAAATAAAACCAATTAACAGCAATAAGTAAAAGATACAGATGCAAGGCAGATTTTTGCAGGACTAGCCGTAGCTAATTCAAAAAAATCTAACGAAGTCAGATGTGTCTTTTGCTTATTGCCCAAAGGGAGCTTTAAAATGATAATTATTACTGCGTTAAAAACTCTTGAAGCTACCAGTAGCTCCTGCGAATTTTTGCCTTCTACTAGTCATCATTTTAAAGCTCTGTTAATTGGTTTTATTTTTGGATAGGTGCTTACATAACTTTAAAAGCAGATGCTTGGGTAGGAAATGAACCTTTTAAAATAATTTACTTGATTATTTTATCAACTGAATCTAATTTTTAAGGTTTACATAGTTTATTTTACACTCTGCCTTAATCCAAACTTGCCAATTTCTTTTGGCATTTCATCTGTAGTGCAACTACTTGTTTTATTTTTGTAGACGAAGTTAAAGGATTGTAGCTTACTTGTACAATTTTTGCACCCTTTGACTTTAGATATTTTTCAATCGCAATATTATGTGGCTTGTTTCCCCAGTCTTCTCCAATTACAAAAATGTCAACATTTAATTTTTTGCAGTTGCTTACATATTCAAGTTTATCATATGAGACTACATCATCTACGCATTTTAATGCTTTAAGCATTCTCATTCTCTGATCTAGTGGAACAATGGGTATATTTCTTTTGTATGAACCTACTACTTCATCCGAAGCCACACCCACTACAAATTTATCACCTAGGGTTGCACAGTATTCCAATAAATCTAAATGACCAACATGTAGCATATCAAAAGTACCAACTGTATATACAAGCATTGTTATATTCCTTAGTAATATATTGGTATCTCTAAAAAGCTGAAACTTTTGCTTTGATTAGATGAATTCGATAGTCTCCTAGTGTTCCTCAGAGGGAAGAAAAAAAAGACGAGATCGTAAAAAGTATTTTGTAATATTACTTTTTATATTCTTCTCTTACTTACATAGGAATATTAAAGTTTTTAGAGGTATCCATATTTTATAAATGTAGTATAATACTCCTTTTAGATTAAATCATCGGTCGATGAGGGTCTTAATTATTAAAATAAAAAAATAAAACTTATAGGATTTATCTATGCCAAACAAAAACTCTGCTTCTCAAGCTTCTAAACAACCAACTATTCTCTCTTATGTGAAAGACCTTCCCAACTTACTATCACTTTCGGGCTTGGCTTGTACGGTTCTAGCTATTTATTTTAGTGTCACAGGTCTATATGCAGCAGCTATGATTGGAATGGTTTGGGCAGTTGCCTTTGACTGGGCTGATGGGCTGGTTGCAAGAAAACTAAAGAGTAGGACAGCTACAGACGCAAAGTTTGGTGGACAACTTGATGTGGTCATAGATATAGTTAGTTATGGGGTTACTCCAGCAATTTTACTTTTATCTTATGGAAAGTTTGAGCCTGTATTTTTAGTAGGTGCTTTCATTATGATGGCCGCTGCGGCAATAAGGCTTAGCTATTTTAGTACTTATGGCTTAGCAGGTGGCACAAAGTACATGGGACTTGCACTTGATAATAATAGTTTAATTTTAGTGTCTGTATTTTTACTGCACAGGGTAGTAAGTCATGATATATTTACTATTATCTTATATGCCAGCGGAGTGACCCTTGCCATCTTAAATGTATCCGAAATCAAGACACCAAAACTTTCAGGTAATCCAAGAAATGTTTATCTACTTGCGGCCTATACTCTCGGTATTACAGCTATTTATGGCTTACAATTTATATAATTAATCTAAGCAATAGCATGAATAATAAAGAACAATTTTTAAAGATAATAGACTTTAGACATGGGTGTAAGGTATTTGATAAGTAAGAAGGGATAATTAATACTAAAAAATCTCTGATGAAGATATACACTATATTTTAGAAGTGGTATGAAAATCACTTAGCTCATTTGGCATGAAAGCTTGGAAGTTTTTGATTATGACAAACGATGAACTAAGAGAAAAATTAAGATCATTTTATTAGAACCAAGCGCAAATTACTCGCTGTTCACATTTAGTCATTGCTTTAGCCGGAGTACAAACTTTAAAGACAAAAAATGGTGTGGTAAAATTACAACTAATCTATAGCCATCCGCTAATTTGTTATCAGATGGCTATATCACAAGAGAAGCTAGACTCTTTTATTAAAGTTTATGCCTCTCATCTTGAAGATGTTTTAAATGATGACTACCAATAAAGCGCAGATAAACTTATATTTGATGAGCATAGCAACCTCTATTGAGATTGATTCCTGCTCTATTGAAGACTTTGAAAAAGACAAGGTAGAAAATTTTATGACTAGACATCTCGAAGTTTCAAGTAGCTGTAATACTGCTTTTTGTAATCTTCTTGTAACTTTTTATAACTATACTATGCAAAAAGCAGAAAAAACGATGAAAATAAGCCCCAATGTTGTAAAACAAAATGCCCATATAAATTATCAACTTATTTTAAAAAATACATCAAATATAGAATCTATAGAAGTCCTTTCTCGATCTGACTTCTATCATAAAGATACTTTAGAGTATAAAATTAAAAATAATACTATACTTTTTACTTATAAGATGCCATATCTTGGTGAATTTGTTGTTAAAGTTAATTTTACCTATAAAGAATTCAAGCTAGTTACCTTATATTGTTTAAATGAAATCATGATAAAGCTTAGACCATTAAAAGGCGATTTACATATGCACTCTATCTACTCAGACGGAAGAACTACCCCCTTTGCAATGGTTATGGCTTCGCTTGAGGCAGGCATGGACTTTGTAAGCATTACAGATCATGATAGTTATGAGGGTTCATTAAAAGCCATTGCAAAAGCAAAGCAAAACAACATTGATATTTTAGTACTAGCAGGCGAAGAGATAAGTGTTGGCGGAAAAAAAGATATGTCTATTTCTCAAGGTAATGGACACATCTTATCTATCAATGCAAACAAGTCTATACAAGACCAAAGAACTGATAGTGAAAAATATGAAAACGAACTTCAAGAAATAATTGAAGTCTTAGAAAAAGAAGATATTAATAAAAGTATTGATACAAGTCATTATGCAAAAAATATCTGGGTTATAAATAAAATAAAAGAGGCAGAAGGCATCTCTATGCTAGCCCATCCAAACTGGGTTTATAGAGATGGAAAGTATCATCTTCATCAAGCTTTTTATAAAGAGATGTTAAGAAGTTCCAATTTAGATGGTGTTGAAGTTTTTGGAGAAGAAAAAATTAAAGAGCATAACAATATGACACATCTAACCGCTCTTCAAACAAAAAATAAACATAAATATTTAGCACCTTTTGCCAACTCTGATGCACATGATAGTGATCATGAAATAGGAGATAGATTTACCATTATATTTGCAAAAGAAAAATCAGTCTCTTGTGTTATAACAGCCATGCAAGAAGGTCTTTGTTGTGCTGTTTTTAAAAGAGAAAATTATGAACATCAATTTATAGGTAAAGATGAACTAGCTCAGTATGTCTATTTTTTAATTAAAGAGTATTATCCTAAGCATACTACTTTGAAAAGTAGATTGGCAAAACTTTATATTGATCAACTCATTAATGGTGAAAGTTTTGATAAAAAGATAGATAAGGTGAAACAAAGACTGAAAAATTATACCAATGATTTTTATGGTATGGGAGACCGTAAAATAAATTGTGTAAATCTTAAAAATTAGATTCATTTGATATAGTGTCAACTGTGGAATTAAATTCTACAGTTTTTTGTAAGAAATATTACGGTTTGTAACTTTAATGAGACCACTGCTTTTTTAATTTCTAATATCTTCTCTTACCATATCTCGGCACTTTCTGCTGTGTAGCGGTCTCTTAAACGATAATAACTAATTATTCTTTTTACTAGATTTTATAATTTTAAAGTAATGAAAGTTGCAAAAAAGAAATAGACTTTATTAGCTTTTTTTTGGATAGAGATTTAGTTTTATAAAAAAATAGTTATTTTCTCTTCTTCTGAGTTGCCTTATGAAGATAATAATAAATTGTCATGGCAATTAGTATACCAAAAGGCATGACAATATACCAGTGAGCTTTTGCAATTTTTATGAGTTTTAGTAAGTCTGCACCAAAATACCATGCTAGAGTAATGGTAGTTGTAGCCCACACTAAGGCACTTAGAAAATTAATAATAGCAAATTTTTTGGTATTATATCTAGTTAAACCGATGGAGATAGGTATGATTGTTCTCATGCCATACATGTAGCGTTGTACAAAAATTATTGGCCAACCATATTTTTTCAAAAGCAGATGTGTAAGAGCGAATTTACGGCGTTGTGAAATTAGTTTTTTATGAACATATTTTTTATTATATCTACCTATAAAAAAGTAGATAAAATCACCTGAAAAACCACCAAGTGCCCCAACAATAATAGATAAAAAAATATTCATGTCCCCAGTATGAGAAAAGATACCAGCCATGATAAGACCGAGTTCACCTTCTAAAATACTCCATATATAAAGTATGATATAACTGTAATGTTTCATAAGCTCTACTAAAATATCTGTCAATTTCGTTACCTTTTACTTACAATATGCTTATTTTACCATGTTTAACTTGTATGAGCCCATTTAATTCATATTCAAAAACTTTAGAAGCATTTTTTAAAACAGCTTCATCATAAGTTGGTGATGTTTTACAAAATTCTAAAAAATTATCTTTTTGAGATATTTGTAGTTGCTTTGTATTTGTAAACTCTTGTATAAAATCATCAACATCATAAATAGCAGTTGCTAGATTTTTTTTTAATAATTTTTGCGTGCCATAACTTTCATTTAATCTATGCGGTAGTACATAAATCTTTTTTTTCATCTTAAGTGCGTACTCAACACTTCTTAATGTACCAGAATTAAAATCAGCATATGTTACAATCAAAGCGTCACCTAGCGCTACTATCACTTCATTTCTAAGTGGAAAATTATATCTTCTTGATGGTTCGTTCGCTGGAAATTGACTAAGAATCAAACCCTCTTCTTTAATCTCTTGTATTAAGCTTTTATTGATTGTGGGATAACTTTTGTTTAATCCTGTGGCAGCTACCATGATAGTGTGCTTGGGCGTTGCTGCTAAATGTGCTATTGTATCTACGCCAATGGCACCACCACTTACGATATAAGTACCAACTTTAGCTAATTTTGAAGCTATTTCATGCGTGAATTGTCTGGCATATTGATTTGGTTTTCTACTACCTACTATGGATATCTTTTTTTGTTTTAAAAGCTTAATATTGCCTATATAAAAAATATCTTTTGGATATTTTTTCATGTTGTCTAGTTCTTTTATGTGAAAATCTACTGTTTTAATCATATCTGATTTACGTAAACTAATTGTACTTGTTTGAGTAGTTGTTTTGACTGGCTAAGTGCCTTGAGTGTTGCATCATGTGGATGCCCAATTGCGATAGCATATCCTTTATATTTTGCGATATTAATAGCTTTTTGCAATTGATTTTTTATATATGCAACATTTTGTTTGTCATCTAGAAATATATCTCTATACATGTAACGCATATGATATTTTTTTGTCATCTCCTGTGCTTTTGAATACTTGGTTGTTTTGCTATCGACAAACTGTAAATGGTCTTTTTTTAGTATATAGATTAATTTATTCATAGCCTGCTTATTTGCTGTAAATGTGCTTCCTGTATGGTTATTGATATATTTTAGTCTTGGAAACTCTTTTTTAATGGTCTGGATACGATTTTGTATAGTTTGTAAAGAATCATGTATCATAAGCGTATGTGGTTCGGGATGATGAAATTCTATAGCTTCAAGCGGCAAGTGAACCATATAAAAAGGTTCTTTAGCGGCTAAAAGTGCGGTATCTGGATGGATATAATTTGGAGGAAAAAATGACATTGTAACTTTTAATCCAAGTGCTTTTATAGCGTGTACTTGATATGCAAAAGATATATCATCTAAAATAATTGCAAGTTTTGGTTTAATTGTCTGTTTTGTATTAGATAACGATTTTGATTTAAAAAGCGATATTTTTTTTTGTTTGCTAGGGAGTTTTGGTAATATAACTATAGGCTTGCTTTGCTGTTTCAGTACTTTTTTAAGTTCTTTTGATAAGACTACGGTCGATTTATACTGTTTTATAATTTTATGTTGTGCCTGTTTTGTTAAAATATTATTATTTGCATCTTTATAACCGATATAATAGCCACTAATAAATATAATTAGTCCAAATAAAAATAGTAATAGTAGATAAGTAATATATTTTAAAAACTTATTTGATTTATGAGTTTTTTTTGTAATTCTTCTGGTAGCTTTTTTTCTTTTAGTTGTCATAGCATAAAACCTTAGTAAGTCATTATACTAAAAGTTTGTATAGATAATATAAAATTATTATTAATCCACATCAAGTTATAAATCTTGATTCATTATTTTATTAAAAGTGTTGTAGTATATATCTCGTAGTTTATCGACACTTACAATTACATTGTTACATGTAAAGTGATCGCCTCCTACTGTTCCAATTTTGCTAATTAAGATATGGTTAGAAACAAACTCTTCAAACTCTTTTACTTTATCGACAGATACTTCAACGATTGCACGTGAAAAACTTTCACAAAAAATATCTCTTGTATCTTTTACATCCATACCAACATTGCAACCAAGTCCACTAACGGCAGACATCTTTGCAAGTGCTATGGCGACGCCACCTGCGCCACAATCTTTTGTTGAACTTAATAAATTTTTTTCATTAGCTTTAATAATGATATCCCAAAGTGCTAACTCTTTTGCATAATTTATCTCCGGTACTTTTCCAGCTACGGTATCATACAGTTCTTTCATATAAAGTGAACCACCAAATTCACTTTTTGTATCTCCTAAAAGGTATAAAATATTACCACTGTTTGCAAATTGTGAAAAAAGTATTTTTTGTGCATCATGATTTACACCAACGGTAACAATAGATGGAGTTGGATAAACTGAGATACCATCTGTTTCATTGTAAAGTGATACATTTCCTCCGATAACAGGAGTATGTAATTGCAGACATGCTTCTTTGATACCTTCACACCCTTGTGCGAATTGCCACATAACTTCAGGATTCTCAGGATTTCCATAATTTAGACAATCCGTAATGGCAAGTGGACGTGCTCCGCTCATAGCGACATTTCTACCACTTTTAATGACAGCAGCAGCAGCACCAGCTCTTGGGTCTATGTAGCAATACCTAACATTACAATCTGCGCTCATAGCAAGAGCTTTGTTGATTTGTTTAACACGAATAACAGAGGCATCTAAAGCACCACCTTTTTTTATGGTATTTGCTTGCACCATAGAGTCATATTGTTGATAAATCCAAGATTTATCAACAACTTCCATAGAGCTAAAAAGAGTTATAAAAGCATCTTGATTGTTTATCTCTTTAAAATCATTTAATGTAATATCTCTTAATTTATCAAGGTATGTGGGACGTTTTGTGGGACGATTAAGAATAGGTGCTTCTTCGCTAACTGGATCAATAGGCACATTAGCACATTTTTCTTTATGCCAAAAAAGCTCCATCGTTTTAGTATCAGTTACCTCTCCAACAACAGCAGCATCTAAATCCCACTTATGAAAAATATCAATTACCTCCTGCTCACTACCTTTTTTTATACAAAGAAGCATTCTTTCTTGTGATTCACTTAACATAAGCTCATATGGAGTCATGCCATCTTCACGAGCTGGAATCTTATCGAGATGCATAATCATACCACTTTTAGAGCGTCCTGCCATCTCAAAAGAGCTTGAAGTAAGACCAGCAGCTCCCATATCCTGGATACCTATTACATGATCTGTTTTAAAAAGCTCTAAACAAGCTTCAAGTAGAAGCTTTTCGGTGAAAGGATCACCAACTTGTACGGTTGGACGAAGTGATTTTGATTCATTTGTGAAGCTATCACTACTCATAACAGCGCCACCTAATCCATCACGTCCAGTTTTACTTCCAACATACATGACAGAATTTCCAACTCCTTCAGCTTTGCCGTAAAATATTTCATCACTTTTTGCAATGCCTAGAGTAAAAGCGTTTACTAAAATATTGCCATTATAACAATCATCAAAACTTGTTTCACCACCAATGGTCGGGACCCCCATACAGTTACCATATTCACCAATTCCTTCAACAACACCGCGAACAAGATATCGTTGATGTGCACCTATTTTGTCACTTTTTAAAATATTACCAAATCTAAGAGCATTTAAATTAGCAACAGGACGTGCACCCATAGTAAAAATATCACGCATAATTCCACCAACACCAGTTGCAGCACCTTGATATGGCTCAATAAAGCTTGGATGATTATGACTCTCCATCTTAAAAACAGCCGCATAACCATCACCAATATCTATAACACCAGCATTTTCACCAGGACCTTGTATAACCCATGGTGCCTTTGTGGGAAAGCCGTTTAGGTATTTTTTTGAAGATTTATAGCTACAATGCTCACTCCACATAGCAGAAAATATACCAAGCTCAACTAAATTTGGCTCACGATTTAATATTTTTTTAATATTTTCATAATCTTGTTTTGATAATTTGTGTTGCAGTAGCAATGTGTCTATATCTTGTTTTTTCATTTAAACCCCAATATATAAAATGTATCTTTATCGGCAACTTTTTTAAGAGCTACTTTAAATTTTTTTGAAAAATGTTGTATTTTTTGTAATGCTTTTTGTTTTAAGACGTCATTTGTTTGTTCTAATTTAATTTTCAGATAATCATGTGAGTTTGACATAGCTACATAACCGCTAAATGGCTTTAATGCATCGTTTAAATCTACGATATGTTTTTCTATTTTCTCATAAGAGGTGGTATTGTTCTTAATGCGTTGTAATTGTTGTTTTAAAATATCGTTTGGTATATATCCTAATTGATTTAACATAGCATTTGTTTGCATCTATTTATGTTCCTTTTTCATAATTTTGGATAATTTTATCATATTTTTTTCTATTTTAATATTAAGAATATTTCTAAAAGCTCTATGATGGCAATATCTGCTATAATTAGATTTTTAAAAATGCCCTTTAGAGGTGCCCTTAAGATGGAGATAAAATGAATGATACAATATTACAACGCATAAAGCAATTACCTGCACTTCCTGAGTCTGCTATACAGATTGAAAGTATATATCACGATCAAAATTCTACTTTCAATGATATGGCAAAAGTTATACAAAAAGATCCACTTTTAACAGCTGATATTTTAAAATCTGCTAATTCTGCACTTTATGGATTTTCAAAAGAGATAAGCTCCGTAAGCAGGGCGGTTGGTTTGTTTGGCATGGGAACTATTCGTGGTTTTGCACTTGCTAGTATAGTCAAGCAGAGTTTTAAATTAAATTTATCAGCATATAAATTGACAAATGATGAATTTTCTAATTTTTCAAACATGCTTAGTGCGTTGGCGATATCTTGGTATATGAAAAAAGAGCCAAAAGTTTTAGATATTTTATCACCAGCAACATTTTTAATTGAGATTGGTAAAGTTTTAATATCTAATTACGTGATAACAAATAATTTATTAAATGATTTTTCAAAAGCATTACAAGAAGAAGATAGTATTGCAAAAGCAGAACAAAAAATAGTAAATATGACTACTGCAGAGGTAACTGCTGCACTGTTTTTTCATTGGAAATTTGATGATGATTTAATAGATGTTGTAAAAAATTGTGATTCACCACATTTAGCAAAACCAAATAATCAAAAAGCTGCACAATCTTTACATGTATTGCGTACTGCTGTTTTATTGAACGCGACAATAAGTGAGCAGAGCAAACAACAAGCCATAGAGCTAATAAAGAGTTATAATCTTGATCTTGTGACGTTTGAAACGATTATACAAGATATAAGGTAGTTTTTGAAATCTTTATTGATACGCTTAAATTTTGGTTTGTATGAAGTGGATATTTCTAACAAAGAAAAAGTTTTAATAAAGAGATGGCTTGATAAGAAGTATGTAGTTAAAAAAGATAATCTGTATAAATTTCATTCAAAATATCGCGCTGGTGAGATATTTATTACACAAAACGATAATACTTATCTTCGTAGTATTGATACAAATGTTAAGGATTTGGCAATTGCAACGGAAGATTTAGCAGGCGCAAAAAAAGGTGATTTAGTAATTGTAAAACGTTTACTTGGTAAACGTGGTACTCCTAGTGCGAAAGTTGCAGAAGTTGTGGGATATGCTAAAATATACAGCGTTGCTTTTATTGCTTTAAAACAAAACCGTAAAATTGTACTTGATATCGTATCTGGGTGTCAAATTGATATCAATGTTGATTATGACGAGCTAGATAATTATGATGTCGGAATTGTATTTAAAATAGATAATGAAACTTCAACAATTGCTCAGATACTTGGTAATTTAGATGATCCATTGGTAGATGAAAAGATAGTTTTAGCACAACATAACAAACATGACGTATTTAGTAATGAGATTGTTAAATCTACATCTTTATTTGATGAGGTCGATATCTCACTTTATTTAGATAGAGTTGATCTGCGACATTTACCGTTTTGTACCATAGACCCAGTAACAGCGAAAGATTTTGATGACGCTATCTACTTTGATGTTAAAAATACTATTTTATATATCGCAATTGCTGATGTAAGTGAGTATGTAAAACCTTTTGATATCATTGATATTGAGGCGATATATAGAAGTTTTTCTATATATTTACCACATCGCTCAATTCCGATGCTTCCACGTGAGCTTAGTGAAACATTATGCTCTTTGCAACCAAATGTTGATAGACTTAGCTATGTTTTTAAACTACATATTGATATAAAGAGTTTAGAGGTGATAAAAAGTGATATTTTTGAAGCAGTTATTCACTCTAAACGAAGATTTAATTATGATGAGATTGATAATTTTTTGCAAGGCGATTTTATATTTAAAAATGAGCACGAAAAGGAGCTTTTTGACTATATTATTCCATTACAAAAATTAACAGCTAGACTTAAAATTAAAAGATTGCAAACTGGTTTTGATTTTAGATTAGATGAGATAGAGATGATTTTAGATAAAAATGGTGAGATTTCATCAACATTAATTACACATGAAACAGCATCACACTCATTGATAGAAGATTGTATGCTATTAGCAAATAAAGCAGCAGCACTCATGTATGAAAAAGGAATTTTTAGAGTTCATGAGTCTCCATCGCAATCAAAAATTCAATCTTTATATAATGAATTAGCCGGTATTGGTATATTTGTAGAGCCTAAAGAAACTATGCGTGAGACGATCAGTTTGATTCAAAAACAAGCAAGAGACAAAGGATTGGGTGCTGATGTAGATATGTTAATAATTGGATCACAAAAAAGAGCTAGATATTCACCCGATAATTATGGACATTTTGGACTAGGATTCGATAAATATACCCATTTTACGTCTCCTATTAGAAGATATAGTGATTTGATTACACATAGATTTATAAAAGCTATAAAAGCAAACGATACAAAACAAACATCTTATGTGCTTAGAAATATTGAATCTTTAACATTAGAAATTAGCCAAAAAGAGCGTGAAAGTGCTGACGTGCAGTTTAGATTTATGGATAGAAAATTTGCTAGATGGGCAAAAAACAATATAGGTAAAATATTTCAAGCTCGCATCGAAGCCACAGATCCATACTTAATAGCAAAATTAGACGATAAAATAAAAGGCGCTACGTTGCATGTAAAATCTCAGATACCAGTAATGCTGTTTAATGTGGTAGAAGTTATGATACAAAATGTAGATATTGCAACTACAAAAATTGATGTTATAGTTATAAAGAATTTACAAAATGTATAAAAAAGAGTTTGACAAATATATCTCAGAAAATAGATTAAAAAATGCTATTATGCTGTTTGGCGAGAGCCATTTTTTAATTGATAGATATGTTTTGTTACTGTCTTCGCTCAAGTCAGATGCACTAAAATTAACTATTTATTATGATGATTATGTATTAAAAAACGCATTGTCGCATCTGTCACAAGCCTCTTTGTTTAATGATTCTAATATTTTGATAATAAAGACAGAAAAAAAAATACCAAAATTGGACTTAGACAAGCTTGTAAAGACAACTTCATCAAACTCTTTTAGTTTTTTTATTTATGCATATTATGGTAAAGATTTTAAAACATCAGATAAAGCATTTAAAAAAAATGCAATGAGTGTTCGCTTTTTTCATCCAAATTATGGGGATTCTATCACTATTTTACAAAACAGAGCATCTCATTTAGGTCTAAAAATTGATAAATATACCTTAAATCATCTACTAAGTATCCATAATAATAATATAGAGCTAGCGTATCAGGAGCTAGACAAACTAACTCTATATGCCAAAGAGATAAATATTGAGCTAATAGATAAATTAATATATGGACTCTCACATGTAAATATAGATAAGTTTTTAAAAGATATATTATTAAAACATGAGATATTTGATAATTTACATCGCTTAATTGATAGTGGTGAAGATGAGGTAGCAATTTTAACCGCACTTACTTCGTTTGTAACACAGCTCTATTTTTTTAATACATATATACGTATAAATGGAGCGCCAAATTCTAAAGAGATTCTCGGATATGTTGTACCATCTTTTGTTTTGCAAGAAAAGGCAACTTTGTCGTTAAAATTTAAACCAAAACAGTATTTTGACATGCTTGATATTTTATTGAAAACACAACTAATCATGAGATCTGGCAATTGTGATAAACAGGCACTGCTTTTTAGTTTAATTTTAAAATTTCAAAAGATACTTTAAATGCAAAAAATAGCAATTATAGGCGGTGGTGCAACAGGTTTGATTGCCGCTGTTTGCTTAGCAAGAGCTGGTAAGAATGTTGAGATTTTTGAGCAAAATAGTAAGCTTGGTAAAAAGATATTAATTTCAGGCAATGGACATTGTAATATTTCAAATACTAATTTAAGTTCCCAAAATTATATCTGTAAATATCCAAAATTTGTTAAAGATGTGTTAGATAATTTTGATTTTTTAACATTTAAAAAATTTCTATATTCCATAAGCTTGCTTATTTTTAATAAAGAAGATGGACGTACTTATCCACTTTCTTATGAAGCAAAAAGCGTAATGTTAGCTTTTGAGAGTGTGTTATCAAATTTAGACGTGAAAATTTTTTACAATACTCGTGTGAGTGATGTCCAAAAAAATAACTCTTTTTCGATTACATGTAATGATATTATTTATAAAGATTTTAGTGACGTGATTATCTCCTCTGGATTACAAGCTATGCCAAGATTAGGTGCCAATGAAGATGGATTGGTGTTTGCAAAAAAATTTGGTCATACTATTTCTCCTACATATCCAGCCCTTGTTGCTTTAAAATTAAAATCATTACTTTGTGAGAAATTAAGCGGAGTTAAGACACATGCAAACGTAGCACTTTTTATAGATAATCAAAAAAGACAGACAATATCTGGCGATATACTTTTTACAAAATATGGTATTTCTGGTTTAGCAATTTTAGATATTTCATCTTTTGTGTCAAAAAAAATTTTAAATCATCAAAAAGTTGAACTTAGCTTAAATCTATTTGCACAACACTCAAGACAAGCATTAAGCACAATCTTACGAGATTTATGTAAAAATAGCGTATCAATTCTTAGTGCTATATGTGGCTTGGTAGCTTATAAAATTGCTATTGCGATTTTGGAGATTGTAAAAATACAACCAGAATTATTAGCAAGTAAAATTAGTAGAAAAACGATAAATATTATTGTAAATATTTTAATTGATTGGAGATTTGAAATTACAGATACTCGCGGATTCCAATATGCAGAGGCTAGCGGCGGTGGGGTTGATTTAAAAGAGATACAAAGTCAATCACTTCAATCAAAAAAATGTAACAATCTATATTTCGGAGGAGAAGTTCTTGATGTGCTTGGCAAACGTGGAGGATATAATTTTCATTTTGCTTTTGGATGTGGGTATATGATTGCAAAAAATATCATTAATAAAAATATTTGATTTATTTTTCATTTTTTTTATTTTGCTAACATAATAAAAAAGATTGGTCGATTTTATGAAAAATGGTATTTTTATAACAAGTATTAAAGATTTTTTAACACCAAAAATGTTGAAATTTTCTGTTATGCCGTTTATTGTTACTATGCTTATTATGTATGCTGTATTTTTTTATTTTGCAAGCAGTATGCTAGGAGAATTGCATCAAGCATCACTGCAAGTTGTTGAATCTAATACAACAATCTCAAATGTTATGCAACATTCAAGTACGTTTGTCGGGAATTATCAGGGTTCATCTATCTTAACATTTTTAATGAATCATGCTTTCACTTCTTGGATATTTGCATCTGTTTTTTATCTTTTAGGTAGTGTTTTTGTTTTGATTGTATCTGTCTTAATGGCCATTATTATCATATCATTTTTAACTCCATTTATATTAAAAGAACTACATGTCATGCATTATCCAGATGTAGCTATGAGTTCAGATGATAATATATTGTTTTCTTTGCTGTATATTATAAAAACTTTTTTGATTATGATTTTTCTTTTTATACTTTTTATACCATTATATTTTATACCAATTATCAATATTATTATTTTTAATATACCTATGTATTATTTTTTTCATAAAATTTTAACACATGACGTTGCTTCAAGTATTGTAACAAAAAATGAATCGAAACAGATTATGTTTTTTTCTGGAAATATGATACGAATACGCACGTTAATCTTATATCTTATATCACTGATACCTTTTGCTATTTTGTTTGCCGGTGTTTTTTATATAATATTTTTAGGTCATACCTATTTTATTGAAGTAAAAAAATTACGAAAAACAATAAATTAAAAATCTATTGTATTATCAATAGATTTAAGTTATAATTATGATATAAATTATGCTTATAGGAATTATTATGTTAAAAGATTTTGCAAAATTACATACCTTTTTGGTTGTTATCAAGGAAAGAAGCTTTTCAAAGGCATCTGCTAAATTAGGCATCTCTCAACCTGCAGTGACACAGCAAATAAAGTTTATTGAAGAGTATCTTGATACCAAAATTGTACAGCGTAAAAAAAATGGTATCATATTAACAAAAGAGGGTGAAGATTTGTTTCGAATTGCTATTAGACTCGAAAAAGCTGTAAATAATAGCGAAAGAGATCTTTTAAAAATTATAAATAAAGATTTTACGTTTGTCATGGGTGCATCATATTCAATTGGTAACTATATTTTACCAACTTATATAGGTAAAATAAAAGAAAAAATTAACAACGAAGTACATATGCAAGTAGCGCTCTCTTCAAGTATTATTGATCAGCTTGAAAATAAAAAAATTGATATCGCATTAATTGAATCGCCAATATTTAGAGACGGTATTATTTATAGAGAGTGGGTAGAAGATGAATTAGTTGTATTTTCAAATCAACCAATATCAAAATCTTTAAAACGCGAAGATTTATATAATTTTGATTGGATATGCCGTGATGAGCAATCACATACTAGGAAATTAACATCTGAAGTTTTTGAAGAGATTGGTGTTGATTGTGAAAATTTTAATGTAATTGGCGTAGTCGCTACTCCAACAGCAATCAAAGAGTCGATTTTAAATGCACCAAAAGATTTGCGACCAGTAGTATCAATTGTATCACGGCATGTTATTGCAAAAGAGATAGCAAGCGGAATTTTATATGAAGCAAGAATTAAAAATTTTAAAATTTATAGAAATTTTTATATTGCCTATTTAAAAGAGCGTAAACATGATGCTTTTGTAGATAATGTTGTTTCATATCTACTCAGTATTAAAATATAAGGTTTTATTTATTAAATTTTTGATTTTCGGGATTTGATAGTAATGCGGACATTGAGTTTTTAATCCCACTACTATCTAATTTCTTATCATCATTTATCTGTTCTTCATAAACTGCGGTATTTATTATAATTGGCTTTTCGTTGACTATAATCTGTAAAATAGATAAGATTGGTACGCTAACTAAACTACCGATATTGTCTACGCCAAATCCAGCCTCAAAAATAAACATATCACTTTCAATTTTGGCAGTTTCAAATGTATAACCTGCTAAAAAAAATAGAGTAATATTTTGAAAATTATTGTAGATACTATCTGGTAATTTTGGTTCGAAGTTTATATGCTCAATGTTACACAATATACCAAAGTTCTGTTCAATTTCAAAACAATAAAGTAGTAAATCTTCAATATGTTGTTTCATTATCTGTTTAAATTTTTTATTTTTTTCCATGATTTAACCATTTAATAATTTTATGAAATTATACCATTTTTTATAATATAAAATCCTATCATGGCATTCATAATTGCTATTTTTTGAAACTTATTTATCTCATTTACTGTGATATCCAAGGAATGAATCCATTTTTTATCTAGTAGATATTGTCTAGTTGTACCATGCAATAGAGGTGTTTTTGGTGTGTACCAAGTGTCAATGTCAAAAAAGGCAAGATTGGCTTTTGTTGTGTCTGTTATAAGATTATTTTTAACAATAACTATATCATTACAGTTGTGTTTTTGATTAAATAGCTTATCTAATTCATCTCTATTTTGGTATTTAAGAGGATATCTTATATCTGAATAAACTAATTTCAAGCAATTTATTGCTTGAAATTGATACGCATGATAACTTACATGAATATTTTTATCGTTATATACAATCCTACATCTAAAAAGACCATTTTTTGGTGGATGTATAAGATTTTTTAAATTATATCTTTTCTTTACATGCAAGGCTTTTAGAGAATTATCGCATCTTTGTTGATGATAATTTAGATTATAAACGCTACCATTTAGTACTTTAATGCTTTCTAATAAGTTGATCATTATTTTTTAGAGGTATCTTTAAATAATGAGGTGCTAAGGTAGCGTTCAGCCGTATCACATAAAACTGTAACTATAGTTTTATTTTTAAACTCTTTTTTTGAAGCAACTTGCATTGCAGCAAAGACATTTGCACCAGATGAGATACCAACTAAAAGTCCCTCCTTAAGTGCTATTATCCTTGCCATTTTAATCGCATCTTCATCACTTACAGTAATTACTTCGTCATAAGTAGTTACATCTAAATTATCCGGTATAAATCCAGCTCCAATACCTTGAATTTTATGCACTCCAGCTTTACCGCCTGAGAGTACCGCTGAATTAGTTGGTTCAACTGCAAAAATTTTAATCTCTGATAATTCCTTTTTTAAAATCGAAGCAACACCACTAAGTGTTCCACCAGTTCCTACTGAAGCAACAAAAGCGTCTATGTTTTTGTTTGTATCATTTAAAATCTCTATCGCAGTTGTTTTGCTATGTATCAAAGGATTTGCAGGGTTATGAAATTGATGTAATATGATTGAATTTGGAGTATTGTTTTGTAGCCAATTAGCTTTATCCATAGAACCTTTCATACCTTTGCTAGCTGGTGTAAGTATTAAAGTTGCTCCTAAATATTTTAATAATTTATGTCTTTCAATACTCATAGATTCAGGCATAGTTAAAATAAGTTTTAGATCAAATGCGGCACAAATTGAGGCTAGAGCAATACCTGTATTTCCGCTTGTCGGCTCGATTATAGTTGTATTTTTATCTATTAATTTGTTATCTAATGCAGATTGCAACATTGAAAATGCCGCTCTATCTTTAACAGAACCCGTTGGATTTAAAAATTCACATTTTGCTATGATATTTGCACTAACATTTTGTGAGATTTTTGATAAGTTAATCATAGGAGTATTGCCTATTAATTGTGTCACATTTTTTGCTATTTCCATATTTTAGTCCTTATTCTCGTACAATACCTGTTTTTGCAATATTTGCACAATGGTAGATAATTGTACCATATTTTTTTGAATAATACTTCATAAGCAATAATTGTAGTGTTGGTTCAATTGACGGTGTAAACCAAGCATTATTGCTGATTGCTATCATATATTTTGGATTATTTTTATATAGTGGCATTGATGTTGCTTCATAACAAATCGCATTTCTAAATTTTATTTTATTGATTATAAAATCGGTTGAATGTTTTGCAGCTACAAAATTACTAGCTCCATTAAAAAAGAGCTTATTAATCCAATGTTGTGCGAATTTAGGCAATGGGATATATTCTCCAAAAGGTACCAAAACCATCTTTTTTGCTATTTTACTTTGACCATTTTTAAACATATAAGTTACATTATATTCTTTTTTATTTTGATATAAAAGTGTACCTGTTATTATGGTTATTTTGTGAGATAAATATAATAAATAAGCTATTAATTTAGGATGAAAATTCAGATACATAGGAAAAGCTGATTCTGGCAAAACAACAACATCATAATGTTTTTTTATAGCCATGTTAATTGAGTTTAGATTTTTATTAATAATTTTTTGTAAATTAGATGGTTTCCATTTTTGATTTTGTTGCAGATGTGTGGTTACTAAATCGATACTAATATTAGGCAATGCAGGTTTTTTATAGCCATATGAAATAGCAAATACTAATAAAAAAAGAGCCAAATATCTGTATTTAGTTTTTAATAAACTTGGTAGAGTCAGCGCTACTAAAATAATAACTAAATCATAATTATAAACACCAAGATAACTATTTACAAAAATCAACTTAATTCTCATCCAATTAAAATGAAAAGGAGATAAAAAACTTAGTAAAAATAGAATGATAGCTCTAATATATGGCTTATTTGTTAGCGCAAGTATGCCAAAAAAAAGCATATAAATAATACCAAAACCAACAACAATAATAGGTTCCATCCAATGAAGATTATAATATTTAAAACTAAAACTAATCCAATAAAACCATAATATTCCTATAAAAAAACCGCCAACTAAAATAGAGCGTTTTGATGAATAAAGTAGTAAAACTAGTGCAATGAGGGCAAAAATTGTATTACATATCTTACATGTAAAAGAGAAATATGCCATGTAAATAAATGCAGAAAAGCAAAATGAGATGAATAAACCTATAAAAAAATCATTTTTTATTGAAGTTTTAATGATTAAATGTTCTTTCATGCTGAAATTATATCTATCTTTATGTTTATATTTTGTATAATCACGTAATTTTATTTCTTAAAGGTTCAAAATGGAGTTATTAGGTCAAATATTCCCGTTTATTATTTTAGTAGCAATTATGTATTTCATAATTATTCGCCCACAGCAAAAACAGTCAAAATTGCATAAAGCCATGCTGGCAGATTTAAAAAGAGGCGACAAGGTGGTCACTTCAGGTGGTCTAGTAGTTGAGATTAAAAAAGTAGAAGAAAAATTTTTATCTATTATTATTGATAAAGATACAAATGCAAAATTAACAAAAGACGCGGTGTCAAGAAAGTATGAGGATGAAGCTTAATTATAGATTTGTAATTTTTATAGCAGCGATGTTATTTGGAATTTTATTATCAATTCCATCTTTGACACACACTAAAGATGGTCCAAAAGTTACACTTGGACTTGATTTACAAGGTGGTCTTCAAATGCTTCTTGGTGTAAAAACACAAGATGCGGCAATTTCACGTATAAAATCAATAGCTTCAAGTATAAAACATTATACAAATCAAAATGAAATTTTGATTGATAATTTAAATATACAAAATGTAACAGCATCTTTTTCGATTTTAGATTCCGATGATGCTAGACATATAACAAAATTTTTATCTAAATTAAAAGGTATGAAAATTGTAAAAAATGGTAATAATTTTAGTGTAACTTTAACACCGCAAAAAGTTATAAAAATTAAAAAACAAGCTATTTCACAAGCCATTGAAACTATACGTAATCGGCTAGATCAATTTGGCTTAGCTGAGCCATTAGTTCAAAGACAAAATAAAGATGATATTTTAGTTGAACTCCCAGGAATTAAAACAATTGCTGAGGAGGAACGCGCACGTAAACTTATATCTCGCCCTGCAAAACTTGAACTTATGGCAGTTGATGAGAGTCATGCGAGCCAAGTGTATAACATGACTCCATCTGTGGCAGCTAGTTATGGCGATGTCATTTTACCAGATACGAAAAATCCTAAAATTAAATATCTTGTAAATGAGATACCGATTTTAAACGGTTCAATGCTTACAAATGCAAGAGTTTCGTTTGATAAAAGTAATCGTCCCGTTATCGATTTTACTCTTAATTCTGAGGGTGCTCAGATTTTCGGAGATTTTACGGGCAAAAATATAGGTCATCACTTAGCAATTGTTTTAGATAATAAAGTATATTCGGCACCAGTTATAAACGAACGTATAGGTGGTGGAAATGGTCAAATTAGCGGAGATTATACTGTAAATGGGGCTCAAGATTTAGCTATTGCTCTTCGCTCAGGAGCACTTCCAGCACCTGTTTATATAATGGAACAACGCTCAGTTGGACCAAGTTTGGGAGCACAAAGTATAAGAGAAAGTATGATGGCATTAATTGGTGGATTCATACTTGTATTTTTATTTATGCTTTTTTATTACCGAGCTGCTGGCTTAATTGCAAATATTGCTCTTGTTGGCAATTTATTTTTGATTATCGCTGTGATGGCTTTATTTGGCGCTACTTTAACACTACCAGGTATGGCTGGTATTGTATTAACCGTTGGTATGGCAGTTGATTCAAACGTTATTATTAATGAACGTATCAGAGAGCTTTTAAGAGAAGGAAATTCTGTTAAAAAGGCAATTGAAAATGGCTATTCTAACGCCATGCGAGCTATTTTAGATGCAAATATAACAACGCTAATTGCAGCAATTGTGTTATATGTTTATGGAACTGGTACAATCAAAGGTTTTGCAATTACCATGACTATCGGTATTTTAGCATCAATGATTACAGCAATTTTAGGTACTCATGGAATATATCAAATAATAGAAGCAAGAATAACAAAAAGTAAAAACAACCTTTTTTGGTTTGGAATTAAGGATTAGATAATGGAAATATTTAAATATTCACGCTCATTTAATTTCATGAAGCGTTCAAAAATAGCTATTGCCATCTCTCTTAGTTTAATTCTCATCTCTTATATTTTATTAGCTACAAGAGGTTTAAATTATGGTATAGATTTTGCAGGCGGAACTATTGTACAAGTGAGATATAAAGGTGTGGCACCAATTCAAAAAATGCGAAAAATTTTAAATAAAAATCCTATCTTTCAAAATATTTCAATAACAAAATTTGGTTCACCAGATGAAGTTGTTATAAGAATGAAAACAGCATCAAGAAATATTGAAAAAAATATTGCTTCAACTGTTACAAATGCTTTAAAAGGTAGTGGAGTTTTTAAAATTAGACGAGTTGATATGGTTGGACCAAAAGTTGGAAATGAACTTAGAGAAAAAGGAATACTCTCTCTTATTATTGCAATACTAGGTATTCTTGTGTATGTTGCTTTTAGATTTGAATGGCGTTTTGCAGTTGCATCTGTTTTAGCCTTAGTGCATGATGTCTCGATAGCACTTGGTGCGGTTTCACTGTTTCATATTGATGTAAATTTAGATGTTTTAGCGGCAATTTTAACACTTCTAGGGTATTCACTAAATGATACAATTATTGTTTTTGATAGAATTCGCGAAGGTATTGTTACGACAAAAGATAATAATTTACAATCGGTAATTGATGATTCAATTACTCGTACACTTTCACGTACAGTTCTTACATCTTTAACAACATTTTTAGTTGTATTAACATTATATCTTTTTGGTGGCGCAATTATCAGTCCATTTTCATTTACTATGCTAGTCGGTATTGTAGTGGGAACTTACTCATCTATTTTCATCGCATCACCTATATTGCTATGGTTTAAGTTTGATATGAAGAAATATCGTAAAAAATTAGTACAAAAGAAAAAACGTGAATTAGAAAAAAAACAGTTACGCGCACAATATGAGGGCGGAATGATTTAATATATCAAAAGAGTATTATGAAAGAATATAATTTTAAAGAGATTGAAAAAAAATGGCAAACTTATTGGCAACTTAATGGCTCATTTGAGCCAAGCCCAGATTTAACTAAAGAAAAAAAATATATTTTAAGTATGTTTCCATTTCCTAGCGGACGACTTCATATGGGTCATGTTCGTAATTATAGTATTGGTGATGCTTTTGCACGATATTATAGACAACAGGGTTTTAATGTATTGCATCCAATAGGCTTTGACAGTTTTGGAATGCCAGCAGAAAATGCAGCTATTAAAAATGATATTCATCCAAAAAAATGGACTTATGAAAATATTAATTACATGCAAGGTGAACTTAAAAATTTAGGTTTGTCTTTTTCAAAAGAGCGTGAATTTGCAACTAGTGATGAAATATATACAAAGTTTGAACAAGGCTTCATAATAGACATGTTTAATAAAGGTCTTTTGTATCGTAAAAAAGGATTTTTAAACTGGTGCCCACATGATAAAACAGTCTTAGCAAATGAACAAGTTGTTGATGGATGCTGTTGGAGATGTGAAACGCAGGTTGTAAAAAAAGAGATGTATCAATATTATTTGCGTATTAGCGATTATGCGAATGAGCTTTTAGATGATTTGGAACTTTTAAAAGGCGGTTGGCCAAAACAGGTTTTAACCATGCAAGAAAATTGGATAGGCAAATCAACAGGTTTAGAATTTGACCTATATCTTGATGATAAAAGTAGACAATTTTTAAGCAACAACTTCGATAAATTTAATGTTTTTACTACACGTCTTGATACAATTTATGGAGTTAGTTATACTGCATTAGCACCTGAACACGATTTAGTTGCTTACATGTTAGAAAATAAATTATTAGATGAAAACACTATTTTAATAATTAAAAAAATGCAAAATACAAGCTCAATAGAGCGACAAAAAGATAAGCAGGGTGTTGCTTTAGACATCAATGTAATACATCCATTGACAAAAGAGTTGATTCCAGTGTGGGTTGCTAATTTTGTTCTTTTAGATTATGGAAGTGGAGCTGTTATGGCGGTTCCTGCACATGACGAGAGAGATTACGAGTTTGCTAAAAAATATAATTTACCAATAAAAGTGGTAATTAAACCCAAAAATAATGAGATAATTTCAAATAAAGCATTTACTAAAGATGGAATTTTATGTAATTCACAGGAATTTAATGGACTTTATTCAATTAAGGCTATCAAAAAAATTAGTGATTATTTTGATGAAAAAAAACTTGGTCAAAGGAAGATAAATTTTCGTTTAAAAGATTGGGGAATATCACGTCAAAGATATTGGGGTACACCAATCCCGCTCATTCATTGTGATAATTGCGGTATAGTTGCTCAAAAAAAAGAAAATTTACCTATTACTTTACCAAAAGATGTTGATTTTAATACAGAAGGTAATCCAATAGCAAATCATCCTACTTGGAAAGATTGTATTTGCCCAAAATGCGGTGGTAAAGCTACTAAAGAAACTGATACTATGGATACATTTGTTGAGTCTTCATGGTATTTTTTACGCTATACTGCTTCAAAAAATATTTTAAAAGATAAAGCATTTGATAAAAAAGAAGTTACATATTGGATGGATGTTGACCACTATATAGGTGGAATAGAACATGCTATATTACATCTGTTATATGCAAGGTTTTTTACAAAAGCACTACGAGATTTAGGTTATATCGATAGTAATGAGCCATTTAAAAAACTTTTGACACAAGGCATGGTGTTAAAAGATGGCTCCAAAATGAGTAAATCTAAAGGCAATACAGTTGATCCTGATGCATTGATACAAAAATATGGAGCTGATACTGCAAGGCTGTTTATTTTATTTGCCGCACCTCCAACACAGGAGCTAGAATGGAATGATAGTGCTGTGGAGGGTGCATTTAGATTTTTAAAACGTTTTTATAGTAAAAGTATTAATGCAAAAGCGTGTGATATGATACCTGTTATTAAACACGATGAGTTAAGCAAAAAGGAAAAATTTGCACGTAAAAAGGTCTATGAGGCATTAGTTAGAAATAATGATATTTATAAAGAGCGTTACACTTTTAATATTGTAATAGCTGGAGTTATGGAGGCTATTAACGCGTTAAATACACAAGAAAATCAAGATATCTGGAGCGAAGGGTATTGGATTCTTAGTTCAATTTTAGAACCTATTTCTCCACATATTTGTTGGCAGATAAGCAAAGAGTTGTTTAATTTACAAAACTTAACGCCACAAAAAGTTTTAGATGAAGTTTTTGAAGTTGATATTATTAGTATGGGAGTATCAATTAATGGTAAAAAACGTGCAGAAATTGAAGTTAATATTAATGCTGATAAAGAGATGATTTTAGCTATTGCGAGAAAAAGTGTTATAAAATGGATAGAAAATAAAGAGATAATAAAAGAGATTGTAGTACCAAAAAGAGTTGTAAATATTGTTATCAAAGGATGATGTGTGTTACATATAAGAGAAATAAGAGAGAGATTAATTATATCAATATTTTTTATTATCTTAATGAATGGTTGTGGGTATGCACCAAGTTCTAAGAGTGCACAAATTGTAATGGGCAATGCTGTTAGTGTGAAAATTATTATCTCAGCCATCAATCCTCAAAATACTGTTATAATTAAAGATGCAGTAAATCGTGCAGTTATCGAAAATTTTAGAACAAAATTAACAAGTTATGCTGATGCGTCAACACATTTGGTAGTGAAATTGGCAAGTGTAGGTTATTCTCCGATACAATATAATGCCAATGGTTATGTGATAAGCTATAGAATGCATACTGTCTTATCAGTAACTATAACTCATCAAAATATTACAAAAACATATAAAGAGAGTGGTATCTATGATTTTTCGATTGAACCAAATGCTATTATATCTGATCAGATACGCCGAGCAGCAATAAACAATAGTGTTTCAAAGGCAATTTCTGCATTTGTTGCACAAATCTCAGCCGTTGGTGCAAGAAAGGTAAAACATGACAATTAATGCTATTATTAAACAGGCAATTCAAAGGTTAAAAGCAGAAAATAAACTTTTAACACCAGATGTTTACTTAGAGGCTTTTTGCAAAGAGGCAAAAAAAGCAGGTATTATTATAGATGATTGTAATCAAGTAGATAAATATGCTAAAACATTAAATAAAAATTATCAAGAAGAACTAAAGCAGTATCATTTACGATCAGAACAAGAGCTAATAAGATATTTAATATCAAAACTAAATCGTCTAAATCCTAGTAATTGTACAACAATGCTTGAATCAACAAATCTTTTAGTATTAAGAATACTCGATGTTGTCGAAGTTCTACACAATAAAGAGATATCAAAATTAGCAAAACAAACAAAAGAATTATTCAAAAGACCAAATATATCCAAAGAACAGTTTAATACTTTTAGACAATATTGGATAAATTTTTTAACAATTTATGATGATACTTTTTTACAAAAATTAAGACCTATTACTAAGATTATAAAATCAGATTTATCACAAATGATTAATAATATACAACTAGATAAATTTGCTAAAAAAGAGATTGATTTTAAAGCTATTTCATCATTAATGATAGCTTCACTTATGCCATCTATCGCATCAAGTGTAAATGACAAAATAGCCAATGTAAGTCAGACTTTACGAGATAATCCAGAGATGATAACATCAAAAAGTGTTCAAAATGATATAGCCGCGGCTATTAAAACTCGTATTCTTTTAGATAAAAATAATTTACAATTAATGGTGCAATCACTCGATAATATTTTGGATAAATTATCCATGCAATTAATTGGAATTATTGAGCAATCTGATCAATCAAATTTTGATATCAAAGCTATAAAGCATGAATTGGAAAATTATAATCATAAAAAAGAGATAGATTTTAAAACCGCACATCAAAAATTATATACAATCGCGATAGCTTTAGAAGAAAGTACGGCATCATTAAGTAAAACCGCACAAATACAAAATACACAAGCTAAAGCCTTAAGCAAAAAAATAGAAAATTTAGAGAATGAGCTAAAAGATGCAAAAAAAGAAGCACAATATGATTTTTTAACCAAGCTTTATAATAAGCGAGCATTAGATAATTTTTTAAAAATTAAAGAGAGCGAATTTGATAGGTACGAAAGAAATTATTCAATTGTTATGTTTGATATTGATCACTTTAAAAAAGTTAATGATACATATGGACATGAGGCTGGTGATATTATCTTGGTATCGTTTGCAAAGATCTTAAAAGATGCTTCAAGGACAGTGGATGTTATTGGTCGTTTTGGAGGTGAAGAATTTATGGCAATTCTTACTCAAACAGATCTATCAAACGCTAATAAGTTTGCACAAAAAGTTGTATCACATGTAAGAGGAGCAAAGTTTATTTATAAAGATCAAAGAATAGATTTAACAGTTAGTGCTGGTGTAGCACAAAGAGTGAGTTTTGCTTCACAAGCACAAACTATTAATTCAGCAGATGAATATCTTTATTTAGCAAAAAATAATGGAAGAAACAGAGTTGAATCATCATAATAAAAGTCTGGAAGATTTTTTAGCATTAAAACCATTATATTATAGTAAAATTGATATAACTAGAATGCCTCGTATTTATAATAAAATTAAAAAACAACTCAAATATGGTGAAATTATTCATATAATAGGTACAAATGCAAAAGGTACAACTGGACGATTTTTAGCGACCGCTTTATATAACAAGGGTTATAAGGTTGGACATTACAGCTCTCCTCATATATTAAAATTTAATGAACGTATCTGGATAAACGGCAATGATGCAACTGATAAAGAGCTTGAAGACGCACATTTGAGGCTTTTATTTATGCTAAAAGATGAAGATGCACAAGTTCTTAGTTATTTTGAATATACAACGTTGTTGTCGATTTTAGTTTTTAAAAATTGCGATTACATAATACTTGAAGCTGGTTTAGGTGGAGAACATGACGCGACAGCTGTATTTGATAAAAAATTAACACTAGTAACTCCGATAGATTTTGACCATCAAGATTTACTGGGTAACAGCATCAATAGTATCGCTACTACAAAATTAAATATTATGTCAAATACAACTATTGTAGGCTATCAAAAACATTTAGAAGTTTATGATATTGCACGAGAGATATCTTATAAAAATAATAATATTTTAATCTATTTAAAAGATATTGATAAGATACCAACATCACTTGAAATTGCAAAAAAATTAAATATTAATAATTATTTAAAAGATAATTTAATGCTAGCTATAAGTGCCATACATGAGCTTGGATTTAAAATAACAATTGATGATTTTAAAAATGCTTTTTTATTTGGAAGAGCTAGTAAAATTGCCCCAAATATATATCTTGATGTGGGACATAATGAATTAGCAGCAAGGGCAATTTTAGATATTTTTAAAAATAAAAAAATTATATTGATTTATAATAGCTATCAAGATAAAAATTATACACAAATTTTATCAATTTTAAAGCCAATTATATCAAGTGTAAAAATTTTGGAAATTGATGATAAAAGAGTAATTTCTACTGATATTTTAATGAAATCTCTTAAAAAATTAAAAATACAATATGATATATTTAGCCATATAAAACCAGATGAAGATTATCTTGTTTTTGGTTCTTTTCTTGTTGCTAATAGATTTTTAAAACATTATAAGGAGTCTAATTGAGCAATAATTTTACAATTACTATTCATGATGATAATAATTTTAAGCAGATAAATTTACATAAATTTGTTAAAAAACTCTCAATTTATGCAGCTACTTTTTTAATAGGTTTTATTTTAATTACCACCATGACGGTAATATATTTGAATTATCAATTAAACTTATTACAAATTAAAAAAAATAATATGCAAAAGGCATATGAAAAATTAGATAAACATAATTTACGATTAAAGTGGCTAATAACAAAAAAACAAAATACTATTAATAAAAAAAAGCAGGAATTAGGGTTAATATCAGACAAGCTAAATAATATTCAAACTCTTATAGGCTTAAATCTAAATCCATCATTGCCATTAAATAAAAGAGCAGATTTAACCAATGCAACATCACAACAAATCGCACTGCTTATGAGATTTGTACCAAATGGATCTCCAGTTGTTTATAGAGGAATAACTAGTAAATTTGGTTTTCGTATAAATCCAATTCTACATGTCAAGGAATTTCATGAAGGTGATGATTTAAGAGCTTCTGTAAATACTCCTATCCATGCTACTGCAAATGGTGTGATTGAATATGCGGCATATAATAAAAAAAGCGGCTATGGACGGCTAATTATCATGGATAATGGTTATGGATTTCAAACATATTTTGGACATCTGCATAAGATTGTGGTAAAATCAGGCGAATTTATAAAAAAGGGACAAATAATAGGATATACAGGAGATACAGGATTAAGTAACGGACCGCATCTGCATTATGAGATAAGATTTGTCCAAAGAGCTTTAAATCCATTTTGGTTTATAAAATGGAATGTTAGAAATTATAAAGAAATTTTTAAAAAGGAGAGACACGTATCATGGCAATCTTTACTAACGATGATGTCAAGTCTAAAGATAATAGTACCAACACGACCATTGTCACTATCGGCGCTTCAATTAAAGGTGAAATAGATCTTACATGTAGTTTGTATGTAGATGGAGATATTGACGGAATAATCAAATCTCAAAATAATGTTCATATTGGTAAAAATGGTCATATTAAAGGTGAGATATTTGCTAAAAGTGTGATTATTCAAGGGAAGATAGAGGGCGTAATTGATGCAAATAGAGTTGAGATTAAATCACAAGGTCATATTATAGGAACAGTTATTTCACATGAGTTAATAATCGAAGAAAAGGGCATTTTTGAGGGAGATAGTAAAATTAAAGATGTTGCTAAATAATATTAAAAAAAGTAGGGTAAACGTTGTCACAAGAACATTTATTTGAGTACTGTAAAACATCAAAAATAAAATCTTTAGATATTTTAGTTACTAAAGATTTAAAAGAAGCACGGTCATTAGCAGATATTGTACAATTTTTTGAGTATGAATACGTTATTTTTCCAGATTTTAGAGCTAGATTTGGTGATGATTTACGTTCATTTACTAAAGAATTATTTGAGCTTTTTAATACACTTAGAATTTATTACAATAGTAAAAAAAAGCCCATTATCATATCGCCACTTAAAACATTGCTGTTTAAATTACCAGATATTAATCATCTACAGTCATATACATTAGAGTTTGGCGCTACTGTTGATCTAAAAATATTTAAAAAAAAGATGCTTTTTTGGGGATATGAATTTGTAGATATAATTCAAATGGAGGGTGAAATATCTTTTCGTGGTGATATTATTGATATTTTTATACCATCTCTTACAAATCCAATAAGAATTTCTTTATTTGATAATTTAATAGAACAGATTAAAGAGTTTGATATTATCACTCAAAGAACTATTAGTGAAGAGCTCGAATTTGTCGAAATTACAAGTGCTTTTTGCTCTTTAGACGAAAAGGAGTATGACGATTTAAATAAAAGAATAGAAAATAGTAAAAATGATAGTTTCATAAAAGATATTATTTCTCTTGGCTTTTGGCATTTGGATGATTTATCTATTAATTTTTTAAAAAATAAAAATATTTTAACTTCGTCTAATTTAAGTGCCTTAGTAGAAGAATCTTTTGCTTTAAATGAACCACAGATACTACGAGAATTTTTTAATTTTAAAATATTGCCACAAGCAAAAAAATATAAATTATTAATACCAACAGATATTAAAATATTATTACAAGTACATAAAAATAAACAAATTACATTAATAGCCTCAAATGAATCACAAGTCAAGCAGATGGGGCTTTTTAATTTAAAAAATATTGAAGTTAAATATAGTCCAGTAATTATAAATTTAATATCTGATAATGAATTAATAATCTCACTCAATAAAACTCAGAAAAAACGAAGACACAGAAAAACCTCTATTTTGTTAGATGATTTAAAGTCTGGCGATTATATAGTTCATGAAGAGTATGGTGTTGGAATTTTTAAAGAGATTCAGCAGATGGAAATCTTAGGCGGTGTAAAAGACTTTATAACTATTAGTTATATTGGTGATGATAAAGTTTTGCTTCCTGTTGAAAATTTAGAATATATTGATAGGTATATAGCAAGTGGAGGTTCTTTACCTATCTTAGACAGATTGGGACGCGGTAGTTTTGCAAAATTAAAAGACAAGGTAAAAACGAAACTTTTTGAGATAGCCTCAAGTATCATAAATACGGCAGCTACAAGGGCATTAATTAAAGCTCCTGTGATTAAGATTGAATCAAGTCTTATAAAAGAGTTTCAACTACTAGCTGGTTTTAATTACACAGATGACCAAACTCAGGCAATAAATGAAATTTTACAAGAGCTTTCATCTAGACATATTATGGATAAACTTTTAAGTGGTGATGTTGGCTTTGGTAAAACAGAAGTTGCTATGAATGCTATTTACGCTACATATAAATCAGGGTATCAGAGTGCATTAATTGTCCCAACAACACTTCTGAGCTCACAACATTTTAAGTCTTTGGTGCAAAGATTTAATGATTTTGGCTTAAGAGTTGCAAAACTTGATAGATTTATATCAACAAAAGAAAAAAATAATACTTTAATCTCTTTAAAAGACGGTTCAATTGATGTCGTTATAGGCACTCATGCAATATTTAATGTAGTATTTAAAAAACTAGGCTTGGTTATTGTAGATGAAGAGCATAAATTTGGGGTAAAGCAAAAAGAGAAAATTAAAGAATTATATAAAAATATTCACATGTTAAGTATGAGTGCAACTCCAATCCCTCGTTCATTAAATCAAGCATTAAGCTCGATTAAAACTATGAGTGTTTTACAAACACCACCACTTGAGCGCCAAGATGTTAGAACGTTTGTAAAAAATTATGATGATAAACTAATAAAAGAGGTGATTTTACGTGAAATACGTCGCGGTGGCCAGATATTTTATGTACATAATCGTATTGATAATATGATAATTAAATATGGCGAATTAAAAGCTATTTTACCAGAACTTAAAATTATAATATTACATTCTAAGATCTCTGCTGCTGTTACTGAAAAAGAGTTATTAAAGTTTGAAAATGGTGAATATGATCTGATGCTAGCTACTTCTATCATAGAATCAGGTATTCATATGCCACGTGTAAATACCATGATAGTTGATGGAGCTGATAGATTTGGAATTGCTGATTTACACCAGCTCAGGGGTCGTGTTGGACGTGGGAGTGTTGAGGGATTTGCTTTTTTTGTGGTTGAAGATAAAGAAAATATTACAGACGAAGCAAAAAAGCGTCTTGTTGCATTAGAATCTAATTCATTTTTAGGAAGTGGCTCGGTGCTAGCTTATCATGACCTTGAGATAAGAGGCGGAGGCAATTTAGTAGGTGATGCCCAAAGTGGACATATTAAAAATATTGGCTATTGTCTTTATTTAAAAATGCTAGAAGATGCCATTAAAGAACTTAGTAATAAAAAAGATGAAAAACGTGCCAAAGTAGATATAAAATTAGCAATTAGTGCATATATTTCACAAATGGTAGTTAATGAAGATAGATTGCGACTCGATTTATATAGACGTTTATCCCAAGCACAAGAGGTGATAAAAATATATGAATTAGAAGAAGAGGTGATAGATAGATTTGGAACTTTAGACGAACCAACTAAGCAGTTTTTTGAACTCATGGTTATTAAGATTTTGAGTTTGAAAAAAAAGATAAAAATAGTATCATCATATGCTCAAAATATCACTTTTATTTATGTTGATGATACGAAGATAACAATAACTGCAAATAGCAAGGATGATGATGATATCATTAAAAAAAGTTTGGAGTATCTAAGAAAATGAAAATAGCTTTTATTGGTGATATTGTAGGTCGTCCCGGTCGAAATATGGTATTGATGCATTTAAAGAGATTGCGTCATGAGTATAATCTTGATTTTATTATTGCAAATTATGAAAATGTTTCTCATGGTTTTGGATTAACAAAAAAAAATGCAAAAGAGCTTTTTGAATCTGGAATAGATGTGATGACAGGTG
The DNA here is from genome assembly GCA_964474335.1 of uncultured Campylobacterales bacterium. Classification (GTDB taxonomy): domain Bacteria; phylum Campylobacterota; class Campylobacteria; order Campylobacterales; family Sulfurimonadaceae; genus Hydrocurvibacter. Next base: position 70,972 of record CAYYRS010000002.1, on the reverse strand, counting down.
GCAATCATTCTTTTGATAAAAAAGATATTTATGAGCTTTTTGATATTTATGAACTTCTACGTCCTCACAATTATCCAAAAGAAGTTCCAGGAACTGGACTTAAAATTTATGAGATAAATGGTGAAAAGTTAGCTATTTTAAATCTCTTGGGGCATTACGCAATGCCACATTTAAACAATGCACTCTTATGTGCTAGAGATAGTGTTAATGAATTACATGTAAAAGGGATAAAAAATATTTTTATTGATTTTCATGCAGAAGCAACAAGTGAAAAACGAGCTCTTATGATGGAATTATCAGGTAAGGTAAGCGTAATTTGCGGTACTCATACACATGTAAGCAGTGATGATTTACATATCGTGCAAGGTACTGCCTATTTAACGGATATTGGACTCACTGGATGTCGTGATAATGTAATTGGCATGGATGAAAAAGCACCGTTACAATCTTTTTTAACTGGTGTAAAAACACATTTTGATATACCAAAAAATTGTAAAAAGATATTCCAAATGGTTATTTATGATATTGAAAATTCAAAATGCACAGAAGCATTCAAGATAAAAATATTTGATGACGATAGAATGATAATCACAAATGCATGGTATGATTAGCAATATACTTAAAAGTAATGTTATTGTTAGTCTATTAATAATTTTTTATAGTCATCTTAACGCCACTATGATAGTACGCTCAAGGGTGCTTATGGGTACTTTTGTAACCATAAAACTAGATAAAAAAGATATATCTATTTTACATCCCTCTTTTAGATTGATAAAAAAAATTGAAACTTCTATATCATCATTTAAGAAAACCTCACCAATATATAAGTTAAATCATTATAAAAAAGCCAGACTAAATCATTATAGCTACAAAGCATTGATGCTTAGTTTAAAATTCTATAAACAAACAAATGGTTATTTTGATATAGCTATTGGTAAAATTACAAAGGATTTATACAGATTTGGGAATAAGCAAAGAATTGCATCAAAAAAAGATTTAAACCATGCAAATGTTTCTATACAAGGGTTAAGTTTTAATAAAAAAGAGGCATATTTGAGAAATAATATAAAAATTGATCTTGGAGGCATGGGAAAAGGATTTGGTATTGATCGTATTGTAAAGTTTTATAAACAGCATGATATAAAACATGCCATTATAGCATTTAGCGGAGATATTAGATGTATTGGTATTTGCAAGATACATATAAATAATCCATTTTCAACCATCCCACTTATCTCATTTAGTATGAAAAATATGGGTATTAGCACAAGTGGAAACTATAATCATTATGTAAAGAGCGTACAAAATAACCATTTAATTAATCCAAAAACAAAATTATCTGAGTTAAATTTTATATCTGTTACATTAATTTCACAATTACCAAATAGTTATCTTGATGCTTATGCTACTGCTGTGAGCGTTATGCCAAAGCAAAAGGCATATAAATTCTTAAGTATAAAAAATATTGCCTATATCATCTTAGAGTCAAATAACAAATTGATTATTAGTAAAAATATAAATCAGTTTGTCCAACATCTAGTCATTAATTATACTGCTAAATAGTACCCATGATATCCAAATTATTATACTCTCAAATGTAAAAAAACCTATAAGTTTTAAGTAAGCAAAAAATTTAAAACCATATATAATAAAAAATGGTGAAAAAAGTTCTATAAATGTTGTAAAAAATGTTAAATATATCATAATCTTTGTAAATTTTGATAAATGATATTTTGTAAAGATTAAAAAATGTAATATCACCATAGTAAATAATCCAAAAGCAAAAATATGTGGTAATATTATCTTTAAAATGCCACTCAGTGATTTAGCGGCTATAAATTTATTTCGATTACCGAGATAATAATTTAATATATCCTGATAAGAGAATCCAATTTTATTTTCAAATAATAAAAAGCCACTAATAAGCAGTAATATAGAAAATATTAAAAAAAATATTATTGAATATTTATAAGCATTTTGCAAAAGATAATCTCCATAAACAATAAAAACTTATAAAAAATGCAATCAGATGCCATAATAAAAAAGTAGCAACATATGTATCAATAAAAATTCCAGATATAAAAAATGATAAGGCTAAGGTTATTAAAGAGATGAGAGCAGTTATCATCATCATGCTAGAGATAAGACTTGCATTTTTTTTATTATTGGAAACTCTTATAAAGACAGCGCTTATCGTTAAAGTAATCATCATAATAAAAAAAATTTCTATATGTATAAATTCTAAAAATGATGATTTAGGAAGTGCTTCTATAAATTGCTCTTTATTTCCAAAGAGAGTTATTTTGATTTGTTCTTTAAAGATACCAAAAGAGCTATATTTTACAAAAACATCTGAAATTAAATATATTATAGTAAAACTAAGCAAGCCAATTAATATTGGTTTTATCGTACTATCTTTTTTTACAAGTGTAAAACGCAATTATTTGCCTTTAATTATTTTATTATATATCGCAAATGCTATTCTAGAGCCATTTGTTACGCTTCTAGCACTAAGTGTAGCACCTGTAATTGTTACGATATTTCGAGATAATTTTAACATTTTTTTTGTTGAAATATTTTTAAATTGAGAGTTCCACATTTTTGTTGGAAGATATTCTCGTGATTCATTAAATGCAATAATTTCTATATCTTGAAGTATGCCGTTTGATATCAAATATAAAACAACGGCATTCTTTGAGCGTACTTTTTTATTAATAAGAATACCATAACCAAGAATCTTACCATTTTTTTTAGCAATATAAATTCTGTATATTTTAGTAGTTAATCTTTCTTGCGCGTCTTGCTGTATTTTAGTAGCAATAGAGTTGCTTAATAAAATATTTTTTTTACTAATTTGTGCATTGTTAATAAAATTTTCTTTCATAGCTTCTATCGGAGATATAAGAACTTTTGCATTTAAATGAGATATGATAAGTAAAAAGAGTAAGATATATTTATACATTTTAACTCCTAAAATATAAAGCCAATAGAGGCACTTGCCGTATTAGCATCGATTCCACCCTGCTTGCTCATCGCATAATCAACTTTCAATACAACTTGATCTTGAGGAAAGAAATTTATCCCAATTGTTGTTGTGCTAGTAGAATTAAATGAATATATACTAGATGATACCTTTCGTTGAGGATTATAGTTCTCATATTGGATAAATAGTGGCATAGAGTATTTAGATGAGGTTAATGCTAAAAGATTGTACCCAAGATTAATATATCCACCACTTCCTTCTTTTGCTACATATTGTGCACCCGTATTTGTTGCTATTTTGGAACTATTAGAGCGGACAGTCTTTGTATAAACTCCATAAGCTCTAAAGCCATTATTTTTATAATCAAGATGAATATCATACATAAATATATTAGAATTTGTTTTAATGATCGAATATGTAGTTGTAGAGTTTGGTGCATAGTAAGTTGACGCACCAATTAAGAGACCATTAATTGCGGTATAATCAAGCCTTGCTATTATTGCGAGTGTGGGGTCTGTAACAACAGATGAGCCACCACGTCCGTTTCTTATCCATTTGTCACCATTTACCGAAGTTTGAAGAGCACTTGTTAAAGCCAATTTGTATCTAATTCCATCTATTATACTTCCATAAGCCATAATACCACTTTCGTTCCAAGTAGTTGGAATAAGATATTTTGCTGTTGATGGACGCTGAACCGTTGTAAAGAGTACTGGCTCATGTTTTTGATTAAACAAACCAACAGGCATCAAAAAATTACCAGCTCTAATATTGAAATGTTTATTTAGTAAAAAATCAAGGTACATAAACTCTACTGTGATTTCATCACCCCCACCGCTAGCAGTGACTCCTCCACCTTCGTATTCTATTTCTGTGTTTAAAATGATATTATCATTAAATCTATAGCCGATATATGTTACAAATCTTTTTACTTGTGTTTGTGAAGAGCTATTTTTATCGCTTCTTGTATTAGAATAATATATCTCGCCATATCCTCCAATACTAAGAGGAGATTTTGAATAATAAACTTTTGAAGCAGCGCTACCAAGACCACTATAAAACTTTTTAGTATTAACAGTCGTATAATTAAAACCTGTTTTTAGATCACTTATTTCATCTATAAGCGAATTTGTAGTTTCTTTTAGTTGCTTTATCTCTTGTTGTAATGTTTTTATATCTGTATTAGCAAATGCTACACTATTTATGATCAACCAAGAACATAAGGCTAATGGCAATCTTGTTTTTTTCATATCTTTAATCCTTTTTAACAGATAATAATATTTATTATCATTATCTGTTTTTAGAATTGTAATATAATTTTATTGAGATGTCAATAGCTATGAGAATGATTATCAATAAATTATTATATTTATTTCTATCAATAACTGACCTTATGTACTTTTATAAAAAACTACCTTCTTATAAAATCAAGGTTTTTTAACGCAGTATAGCTGTCTTAACTCGTATGTTCTTCTTATCGGAATTTTTACTCTATACTATTTGAAGAGTTTTCGTTAGAAGTAATGCATCGGTATATAAGTAAGAAACCATAAATAACTTCATAGCCAACAGTATTTAAAAGGTTTAGATTCAAGACCGAAGCGGTACCCTTTTTATGGCAACAATAAGTGCTATTTAACATGACAAAAACTTCAAAGCAGTCCATGATCGACTAAAAGCAAAAAGGAAACATTCGACCTTGGCACAAATTGCAGTGATGCGAAAAATAATTCTTCTAGCACATTCTCTGTATAATAACAATAGAAAATATGATGAAAATTTTAACTCTCAGTAAGCTTCTAAAATGCAATAAATATTAGAAAAATTGTTACTATTGGTATCATTGTTAACTGAATTTGAACGTGGCGACTTCTCCTTGAGTTTGAAGTTATTTATGGTCTCTTATTTATCATGGGCTTTGTCCATTATAGTGCGTAACATCAGTAAGTATTTTCTAAAATAAGTAAAGATTTATTTTAGTAAGTTTGCTATTAGATGGCTATATTTATGCTCTTAAATCTATTTATTGTGCTTGTGACAAGTTTGTCAAAAAACTTTTCATATCATATTTTATACGAAATTCAGGAGTCATGATATGTATAAGAACATCACCTAAATCAACAACAATCCAATCTCCACTTTTATCTACATGTAAAAAATCTTCTTGTGGTTTTAATTCATTTTTAAGATAATCTAAAAGTGCCTCTGTGTGACGCTCACCACGTGAAGATGCTATAACAGCATAATCTACAAAATAATCTCTATCTCTTAAATCAAAAACCTCTATAGCCTCAGCCTTGTTTGTATCTAAAACATTAGATATTTTTTTTATTCTCTCTTTCAATGAGTTTCCTTGTAAAATTGTTTTATTGCCTTAGCAACTGATTTTGATAATAAATTTGTATCCATTTTTTCTCTTATTTAAGTGTCAGACTATAATAAATGTCATATTTAACAATTTTTAAAAGATTTAGTTTCAAGGCAGACTTTTGTTGGCGATACTGGTATCGTTAACGAAAGAGCCACCAAAAAGAGCTATATTTTTCATTTAATCAAAATTATAGCAAGATTTTGTTAAAATCGTCCTAACTTTAAGACAAGGAAAGTAATGTCGCTTAAAATAGCAATCAATGGATTTGGGCGAATAGGACGTAGTATTGCTCGTTTGATAACTTTACATGCAGATGTTGAATTAGTGGCAATTAATGATGTTATGGATGTTGATATGATGGTTTATCTATTAGTTCACGATTCTGTGCATGGTAGTTTTAATCAAGATGTTGAGATAATTAATGATGATTATATTAAAGTTAATACAAATAAAATAAGAATTTCCCACAAAAATCATCCAAAAGAGATAGATTTTAAAAAAAGTGGTGCAGAGCTTGTAATAGAGTGTACGGGACTGTTTTTAAAATATGATGACGCAAAATTTTATATACAAAATGGTATCAAAAACGTTATATTTTCAGCACCAACTAAAGATGAAACAACACCAACATTTATTTTAGGCGTAAATGAGCATGAATATAAAGGGCAAGATATCATCTCAAACGCATCTTGCACCACTAATTGTTTAGCTCCAATTGCAAAGATTATTGATGATAATTTTGGTATTGAAAAAGGTCTAATGACAACCATTCATTCTTATACTAATGATCAAAATATTTTAGATGCAAGACATCATAAAGATATACGTCGTACTCGTGCAGCAGCGATAAATATGATACCAACTTCAACAGGAGCAGCTAAGGCAATTAGTCGTGTATTACCAAAATTAGCAGGCAAGCTCCATGGTCAAAGTGTACGTGTACCAATACCTGATGTGTCGATGATGGATTTGAATTTAATCTTAAAAACAGATGTTACAAAACAGCATATAAGCATGGTATTAAAACAAGCTGCAAATAAAAAACTAAAAGGTATTTTATTAATTGATGAACAGATGCGTGTTTCACAAGATTTTGTAAATTCAACATATAGTGCGATAGTAGCAGATGATTTAATTCAAGTAATTGGTAAAAATATGATAAAAATAATGGCATGGTATGATAACGAATGGGGATATTCTAATCGATTAATAGAGATGGCATTATACATAACAAGAAAGGACTAAAGTGGAATTATTAAGTATAAAAGATATAGATTTAGCAAATAAAAAAGTTTTTATTAGATGCGATTTTAATGTTCCAATGGATGAGTATAATAATATTACAGATGATAGACGTATCCGTGCGGCAATTTCAACTATAAAGTACTGTTTAGATCAAGATTGTGCTGTTATTTTAGCTTCTCATTTAGGTCGTCCACAAGGCAGAGTTGATACAAAATATTCAATGGCACCAATTAAAAGACGCTTGCATGCACTTTTAAAGCAAGATATTATTTTTGCTAAAGATATAGTTGGACATGATGCACTGATAAAAGCTAAAAATTTACAATCTCATGAGATATTATTGCTTGAAAATTTACGTTTTGAAAAAGATGAGATAAAAAATGATAAAAATTTAGCTGGCAAGTTAGCTTCTATGGCAGATGTTTATATTAATGATGCTTTTGGTGTATCACACCGTGCTCATGCATCAGTTGAAGGAATTACTCATTTCTTTGGTGCAAATAACAAGGCAGCTGGTTTTTTACTTCAAAAAGAGATACAATTTTTTAACACACTGATGAAAAAACCATCGCGTCCTTTTGTTGCTATAGTTGGCGGAAGCAAAGTTTCAGGAAAACTTAAAGCTCTTATAAATCTTTTACCACGTGTTGATAAGATACTAATAGGTGGGGGTATGGCTTTTACATTTTTGAAAAAACTAGGCTATAATATCGGTGCATCGTTGGTTGAAGATGACTTACTTGAAGAAGCTGGACACATCATGAATGAGGCAAAAAAACTTGGGGTGAAATTTTATCTACCAGTAGATATTATTGTAGCTGAAAAGTTTGATATCGAAGCAGTGAGTAAAGCAGTCACTTCACAAGAGATTCCAGATAACTGGATGGGTCTTGACATTGGACCAGCTACGGTACGTCTTTATGGAGAGGCTTTAAGTAATGTACAAACAGTTTTATGGAACGGCCCTATGGGTGTTTATGAGATGGATCGTTTTGCGCGTGGTTCTAATAAAATGGCTCACTATGTGGCTGATAGTTATGCTACTACTGTAATTGGTGGTGGAGATACTGCTGATTTGATTCAAAGATTAGGTCTTGATGATGAGATAACATTTATCTCGACTGGAGGTGGTGCATCGCTTGAATTGATTGAAGGTAAAACATTGCCAGGTGTTAAGCCACTTATGAAAACAAAAGAGATATTATGATAATAGCTACAAATTTAAAAACTAACTTTACACGCAAACATACAAAAGAGTATGTTTTATCGATTCAAAAGTTTTTACAAAGTAATCCTACTACTAATGAGATTATAGTTTTTCCAACTCCTACGGCATTAGATAATTTTAATACTGATATTATAATTGGTGCACAAAATGCCTATCCAACGGTAAATGGTGCATTTACAGGTGAGACAGGAACTCAGCAATTAGATGAATTTAACATAAAAACAATATTAATTGGTCATAGCGAAAGACGCCATATTTTACATGAAAGTCAAGAATTAATAGCACAAAAATTTCAGTATTTTAAAAATTTAGGATATAAAATAGTTTTTTGTATAGGTGAGCCTAAAGAGATACGTGAAAAAGGTAAAGCCAACATGATGAAATATATTCATACGCAACTACAAGGCGTAGATTTGCAATATGAAAATCTTATTTTAGCATATGAGCCAGTTTGGGCAATAGGCTCAGGACATCTTCCATCAAATGAAGAGATAGCTGATTTACACCTCGAACTTCGCGTTACATGTAAAGCTCCTTTGCTTTATGGTGGAAGCGTAAAAGTAAATAATATAAAAGAGGTAATATCACTGCCAAATGTAGATGGCGTATTAGTTGGAAGCGGAGCGTTGAACGTGAATGATTTTTGCTCTATGACTAGATACTCAACACAAAATTAATAATAGGAGAGAATTAAATGGTAATGAAAGGCAAAAAAGGCTTAATAGTAGGTCTAGCAAATGATAAATCAATAGCTTATGGTATAGCAAAAGCGTGTAGCGAGCAGGGTGCTGAGTTAGCATTTACATACCTTAATGATGCACTAAAAAAACGTGTTGAGCCAATAGCAAAAGAGTTTGGAAGTAGTACTATTTATGAGCTAGATGTAGCAAACGAAGAGCATATGGATGGTATAGCTTCAAAGATTAAAGCTGATTTTGGGGAGATAGATTTTTTAGTTCATTCTGTTGCTTTTGCACCAAAAGAGGCATTAAGCGAGCCCTTTATGAAAACAACCAAGAGTGCGTTTGATATTGCATTAAATATTTCGGTATATTCACTCATTGATTTAACCAACCGTCTTGAGAGTATTTTAAGTGATGATGCTTCAATTTTAACACTTAGTTATTTAGGTGGTCCAAAATATGTCTCAAATTATAATGTAATGGGTGTAGCAAAAGCTGCTCTTGAAGCAACTATTAGATATATGGCAGTTGAACTTGGTGAAAAAGGTCAAAGAGTAAATGCCATCTCAGCTGGACCAATTCGCACACTTGCAGCTGCCGGAATTGGTGATTTTAAACAGATACTTTCATGGAACGAGGCAAACGCACCACTTAAGAGAAATGTTACAACCACTCAAGTTGGAAATTCTGCTATGTATTTACTTAGTGATTTAAGTTCTGGAGTGACAGGCGAGGTTCATTATGTAGATAGTGGGTATAATATCATGGGAATGGCAGCAGTCACTAAAGATGAATTTAACAAAGCAGTCTTGTGTTGGGATAGCAAGAAATAGGAGACTAATGTGTTCCTATAACTGGTAATTTATTTAGTTTTTGTACATTTGATAGTTGTTTTGACTTTGGTTTATGTTTTAGATAATATTCAGTTTTATTGACATATTCTTGAAGTTTAAAAGGCCTATCTTTCTTTTTATCAATCATCTTAAGAGTTGAATTTTTATCAATGATTGGCGTCCAATCTTTTTTTAGCCATCTATTTAATGATTTTTGCATAAATTTATTTTTACTGCTCTTAACTGATGGTGATATCGCTGATAATGCTTTGTTTTGAGATGGACTTACTGTCGCTTGGCTACATCCAGATATCATAACTACTATACTGCTGTAAAAAATTGCCCATTTTACACTTTTCATATTTATCTCCTAAAGTGACATTATACTATAATTTTGCCTTGAATTAATTCATCTGCTATAATGTCGAGAATATTAGTGTTATGAGAGGTACCCTTAAATAAAAGTTTAAGCAATACGTGTTATAATTACGGTCGAAAAAAATAAATAAAGTCACACTTTATTCAAAGGAAAATAGATGAAATTAGTTAAATTAAGTTTAATTGCAGCAGTACTAGTAGGTACATCTGCTTTTGCTATAAGTCATGTTAAAGTTGCAGGTAATGCAAAGTTGTACTACAGTACAAATACAAATAATAATGCACAAAACGAAGGTATATTTGGAGCTAGAAATTCTGCTGGTCAAGCAGCTTTACATTTAGGTCTTACAACTGACCTTACAAAAGGTATCTCAGCTGGTGCAAGTATGACAGCGCTTAGCTCACTTGGACTTCAACAACAACTTGTTGCTAATACTTGGGATCAAGCAGGAGCTGGAACAACTGATAGTTACATTGTAAACACCGCATGGATTGCTGGTACTTATGGTAAAACAACTGCAAAAATTGGTCGCATGAAACTTGATACTCCGCTTATATTTACACAAAATTGGTCAATTGTAGAAAATACATTTGAAGCTGCTGTGCTTATTAATCAAAATATACCAAATACCACTTTAGTAGGTGCTTATGTTGGTGGCAGTAATGGGAATGCAACATATAATCAAAATTCTCAAACAGGTGGTGCTGGGCTAGCAGCGCAAATTCAAGGTACAAACCATAATAGTACATTTTCGCAGTTTTATAATGGTGCCTATGCTGTTGGTGTGATAAATAACTCCATAAAGCCTTTAAAAGTTCAAGCTTGGTTTTATGATGCTCCTCAGTATGTTCAAGATTGGTGGTTGCAAGCTGATGTTAATATGATGGGTATTACTCTTGGCGCACAGTATACAGGTATTAGTTATAACTTAAATGCAATTGCACCTAGTCTTAATGCTTCAAATGCTGGATATGCAGTTAAATTAGGTTATAAAATAAATAATATTGCAACTATTACAGGTGCTATCTCACAAATTAGTAAAAGTAATAATGGTTTTGGCGCTGGAGATAATCTCGCAGAATTTGGTACTACTAAAAACCAATCAAAACTATACACTGAAGCTTGGTGGAATTATGGTTATGTAACTCGTGCTAATACAACAGCTGAAAATATTACCATCACTTCACCAGTTAATGGTTTATTTGATTTAGGATTATATTGGACACATGCTGCACAATCTGGCTATACTCATAATGTATTGAACGGTAATAATAATGGTCAAATGAATGAATTTACAGTAACTGCAAAAAAAGCATTTGGACCACTTAATACAACATTAGCATATGTTTATACTCAAGCAGGCGATCAAAATAGTAATGTTGGATTTAGTACTGTTCAAGCTCGTTTAACTTACAACTTTTAGATTATTTTTTGATAATTATACTTTATCATAAGCTTTGCTTATTTTAGATGTAGAGATATAAAAATCTCTACATCCTCCTTTTTAATCTTTTTAAATCAATTACTTTTTTTTTCATGGTTATTTCTTGTGAATATGATATAATTACACTTTACATGTAAAGGAGATATATGAAATTAGTTAAATTAAGTTTAATCACAGCGGTGCTAGTAGGCTCATCTGCTTTTGCTATAAGTCATGTTAAAGTTGCTGGTGATGCAGAATTGTTTTACAGCTCAAATACAAACAACAGTAGTGTACAAAATGAAGGTATTTTTGGTGCAAACAACTCTTATGGACAAGCAGCCTTGCATTTAGGTCTTACAGCTGACCTTACAAAAGGTATCTCAGCTGGTGCAAGTATGACAGCGCTTAGCTCACTTGGTCTTCAAGGACAACTCGTTAGTGATGTATGGGAAGGTACAAATAGTACGACTGATAGTTACATTGTAAACACCGCTTGGCTTGCTGGTGCTTATGGTAAAACAACAGCAAAAATTGGTCGAATGAAATTAAATACCCCACTTATCTATTCTGAAGATTGGTCGCTTATGTCAAATACGTTCGAGAGTGTAGTGTTACTTAATCAAAATATCCCAAATACAACATTGATAACTACTTATGTTGGCGGAAGTAACGGCAGTTCACTTTATAACCAAAATGGTAATAATTATTTAAATTTTAATACAAATCCTGCCACTGAAACAAAACCTATAAGCGGTCTAGCAAATAGAATTCAGGGCACGAAAAATAATAGTACATTTTCACAATTTTATAATGGTGTTTACGCTGTTGGTGTGATAAATAACTCTTTAAAGCCTTTAAAAGTTCAAGCTTGGTATTATAATGCCCCACAATATCTTCAAGATTGGTGGTTAGAAGCTGATTTTAATATGAACGGCATTATTTTTGGCGCGCAATATACAGGTATTAACTATGATTTTGATGCAATTACAAAAAATCTTAAAGATTCAAATAATGCTTATGCATTTAAACTAGGCTATAAGATACAAAATATTGCAACCATTACAGGCGCTATCTCAAAAATTGGTAAAAATAGTAATAATCTAGGTGCTGGTGAAAATTTAGCAGAACTCGGCAATAACGCACAATCAAAACTCTACACAGAAGCTTGGTGGAACTATGGTTACGTAACTCGTGCAAATACAACTGCAGAAAATATCACTATCACTTCACCTGTTAATGGTCTATTTGATTTAGGACTTTATTGGATACACACCTCAAGACCTGGATACTCAATTAGTAGTACCGATCTATCTTATAGAGCTGGTAGTAAAGTCCCAACAACTGACAATAATCACAATGATGGAAATATGAACGAACTAACAGCAACAATAAGTAAATCTTTTGGCAAACTTGACACCATCTTCGCTTATATTTTTACAAAAGCTGGAGATTTGAATAATAATGTTGGATTTAGTACCGCTCAAGTATATTTGACATATAATTTTTAAATTTGCTTAAATTTTAATCATAAGAATATATAAAATGTATCATAATTATAATAAAATTTCCTTTATAAAAACAAAGGATAGATTTAATGAAATTAATTAAACTAAGTTTAATCGCAGCGGTGCTAGTAGGCTCGTCTGCTTTTGCTATAAGTAACGTCAAAGTTGCTGGTAACGCAAAGTTGTACTACAGTACAAATACAAACGTAACAGGTCAAAGCGAAGGTATTTTTGGTGCAAACAACTCTTATGGACAAGCAGCATTTGATTTGGGTCTTACAGCTGACCTTACAAAAGGTATCTCAGCTGGTGTTAGTATGACAGGACTTAGTTCTTTAGGACTTCAACAACAACTTGTTAGTAATGTTTGGGAAGGAACTAACAATTTAACCGATACTTATTGGTTTGATACCGCATGGATTGCTGGTACTTATGGTAAAACAACTGCAAAAATTGGTCGCATGAAACTTGATACTCCTCTTATTTTTACTGAAAGCTGGTCAATTGTTGAAAATACATTTACAGGTGCGGTATTAATTAATCAAGATATACCAAATACCACTTTAGTAGGCGCATATGTTGGTGAAAGTAATGGAAATACCATAAATGGAAGTAATTATGGACAAAATGGTAATACTTTAAAAATCAATCAAAACGCTATCTCTTTTTCACAACCTGGTATTGGTAATCCAAACAGGATTCAAGGTACAAAAAATGGTAGTAATTTTTCACAATTTTATAATGGTGCTTACGCTGTTGGTGTGATAAATAACTCTTTAAAGCCTTTAAAAGTTCAAGCTTGGTATTATAATGCCCCACAATATCTTCAAGATTGGTGGTTAGAAGCTGATTTTAATATGAACGGCATTATTCTTGGTGCACAGTATACAGGAGTTAGTTATACTTTAAATCAAAGTAGCTCAACTGGTAATGCAAATTCTGCAAATAATGCTTATGCAGTTAAATTAGGCTATAAAATAAATAATATTGCAACTATTACTGGTGCCGTTGCACAGACCGCTACAAGTACGACCGGTTTTGGCGCTGGAGCAAACTTAGCAGAACTAGGCAATAACGCACAATCAAAACTCTACACTGAAGCTTGGTGGAATTATGGTTATATTACTCGTGCTGACACAACTAGCTATAATGTAACTATTACTTCACCAGTAAATGGTTTATTTGATTTAGGTCTTTTTTGGACGCATACAGTAACTGGCTCTAATGGTGGTAAGAAAGTATTTGACCCTTCGGTATATAATGGCGATGGTCGTAGTATGCAATTAAATGAATTTACAGCAACTGCTAGTAAATCTTTTGGAACACTAGATACTTCACTTGCTTATATTTTTACAAAAGCAAGCGATCAAAATGCTGGTGTCGGATACAGTACTCTTCAACTATATTTAACTTACAACTTCTAAAAAAAGTTATAAACCTCTATATATTTGACCTTTAGTTTAGGTCAAATATAGTAAAATATAATTATGAAAAAATTAAATATTTTAATAACAAATGATGATGGCTATGAAGCTAAAGGTTTGTTTGCTTTAGTACAGGTCTTAAAAGATATTGCAAATTTGATTGTTGTGGCTCCTGCTACTGAAAAATCAGCATGTTCACACTCTCTTACTCTTACTCGACCGCTTAGATTTATCTGTATTGATGATAATTTTTATAAACTTGATGATGGCACTCCGGGAGATTGCATCTATTTAGCTCTTAACTCTTTATATGATAATAAAAAACCAGATTTAGTAATAAGTGGAATAAATCGTGGTTCAAATATGGGTGAAGATATAACATACTCTGGAACTTGTGCGGGAGCCATGGAGGCAGTTTTACATGATATTCCAGCAATTGCTATTTCTCAAGTTGTTGATTTTAATGATAAAAATAATAGTTATGAATCTTCAGCCAAAGCAATCAAAAAACTTATATTAAAGATAGCAAATTCTTCATTTCCTCTACCTAAACGTGAATTTTTAAATGTAAACATTCCTTTACGTATAGATGACATAAAGTTTAAAGTAACATATGCAGGATATAGAAATTATGCTAATGAAGCATATTTGCATCGTAATCCAAGAGGTGAAGAATATTATTGGCTCGGATTACATCCACTCTCTTTTAATAGACGTAAAAAAAATAAAGGAATGTGCGATTATGAAGCTATTGAAAATGGTTATATATCCATTACGCCAATTATGCTTGATCTTAGTGCGTATAAATCCATGAAGCGATTAAAAAATTGGCTATGAAATATCAACGTATTAAGATGCTTTTAGGCGAAGATTTTGATTATATAAAAAATGCAAAAATTTTACTTCTTGGCGTTGGTGGTGTTGGCGGTGTATGTCTTGAATGTTTATATCGCTGTGGTATAACCGATATAACAATTGTTGATTATGATGTTTATGATGAGAGCAACCAAAATCGTCAACTATATTCATCTTTACACGTAGGAGAGTCAAAGGTTGATGCTTTAGAAAAACATTATCCAAGAATCACACCTTTGCATGTAAAAGTAGATGAGACGTGGATAGATAGTTTTAATTTTGATGCTTATGATTTAGTTTTAGACGCTATAGATGATACAAAAGCAAAACTTTATCTTGCACAAAAAACATATAAAAAACTCATAAGTGCAGTTGGTTCTGCTAAGAGGTTAGATCCAACTAAAGTAGAAGTTGCAACAATCTGGAAAACACATGGTGATAGATTTGGTGCAAAAATAAGATATGAACTTAAAAAACGCGGATTTAATAAGAATTATACAGTTATATTTTCTAGCGAAAGTGCAATTGTAAAAGAAAAAGGTAGTTTTATGGGCGTAACTGGCACATTTGGTTTTGTAATGTGTTCACAAGCTATTAAGAAGCTTAAAGCAAAATTTAGCATATGATTTATCTTTTTTTGTTTTTATTATCTTTTTTTTTAACATATATAATAAAACAATATGCTATTAAAAAATCTTTTGTTGCGGAGGTAAATGATAGGAGTTCGCATAGCATGCCTATTCCTCATGGTGGCGGAATTGCTATTGCCATTACTTGGTTTATTGGTATTTCATATCTTTTTTTTATTCACCAACTAAATAGTTCTTTATATTTTGCCTTAATGGTTGGCATGATTATCTCTGTTATCAGTTATTTTGATGATTTATTTGAGCTTAGTGCAAAAATTAGACTTTTTACTCAAGCTTTAGTTGCTCTTTTAGCTCTTTTTCTTCTTGGTGGATTTAAAGAATTGGATCTATTTTTATTTTCAATTAATAATCATATAATTATGAACGTTTTTGCTTTTTTTATGATTATTTGGTTTATAAATCTTTATAATTTTCTTGACGGCATAGATGGATATGCTGCTAGTGAAGCATTATTCTTGTCATTAGCTGGTTTTTTTATTTTTCATGATAAGTATCTTTTAGTTTTAGCTGTGGCAGTTCTTGGATTTTTAGTTTGGAATTGGCATAAAGCTAAAATATTTATGGGTGATGTTGGAAGCACCCTTTTAGGTTATAACGTAGCTATTTTTACAATTTATTATGCAAATCAAAAACCTGCTAATTTTTGGATATGGATAATACTTTTTTCTCTTTTTTGGTTTGATGCAACGATAACACTTTTTAGAAGATATAAAAATGGTGAGAGGCTAAGCGTAGCACATAAAAATCATGCTTATCAAAGATTAAATCAAAGCGGATGGAGTCATAGTAGTGTTGCAATCTTTGCAATCTTTACAAATATTATTTTATTTTTATCTGTATATTTTATGCAAAATCTCTTTATAACACTTTTGTTTTGTTTATTATTTCTTTATGTTATCATGAAATTTATAGACTCTAAAAAGGCTTTTTACATTGATAAATAAAAAAATACTAAATTTTTTAATAATAATAATTTTAAGTTTTATAACATTTAGTTGGACATATTTCATCTTTCATAAAATATTTGATATCAAAGTTGTTGTTGTTGTGATTTTAATACGCATAATCGCTTCTAGATTTGTTTTAAATGATTACTCACTTGCATGGTCAAAAGTATCACAAAAAACATTTCTTACAAAAGTGGCGGTCTATTTTCTTGCATTTTTAGTTTATATGCCACTGTTTTATACCCATGTTAAATTTTCATTTTTACTTTCTGAACTATCTTTTTATCTTTTATCCATAAATTTTTTGATGTATTTGTATTATTTTTTAATGAATAAAAGTCATATCAAAAAGAGTAAGATTGTAGTTGTTTATGGTGCTGGAAAAGCAGGAATTAAATTAGAAAATGAATTTATTAATAGCGAGTATATGGTAAAATATTTTATAGATGATGATAAAACCTTACAAAATCGTTCAATTGATTCGATAAAAGTTTTATCTAAAAATAATCTAATTAAGCAATTAGGTCATGAAAAATATGATTTATTAGTTATTGCTATGCCTTCAGCACATAAAGATAGAATTAAAGAGATATATGAAAAACTAGGAGATTATTTTAAAAAAATTCAAATTTTACCAGCCTTTGAGAATATTTTACAAGATAAAAATTTTGCAAAACAACTTAAAAATATTGCAATTGAGGATTTACTAGCACGCAATCCGAAGGATTTAGATAAAAAGAAGATTTTAGAATTTATACAAGATGAAATTGTATTAGTTACTGGCGCAGGAGGTAGTATCGGTAGCGAGATATGTAGGCAATGTAAAAAATATGGCGCAAAAAAATTAATTTTATTAGACCATAGCGAGTACAATCTTTATACGATTTTAGAAGAGATAAAAGATGTTGATACAGTACCTATTATGAAAAGTATAGTCCATAAAGATGATATTGAGCAGATTTTTAAGCAATACAAACCACAAATAGTTATACATACAGCAGCATATAAACACGTACCGCTTGTTGAGGCTAATGTTGAAGATGGAATTTTTAATAACATCATCGGGACAAAAAATATGATAGATATCTCTATTAAACATGGTGTAAAAAAATTTATTATGATCTCAACTGATAAAGCAGTTCGTCCTACAAATGTGATGGGAACAACTAAGCGGATATGCGAACTTTATGCACAAAACGTGATTTCTAACTTTACTGATATTATTGCCGTTAGATTTGGAAATGTACTAGGTTCTAGTGGAAGTGTGATACCAAAGTTTAAATCACAAATTCAAAATGGACAAAATATAACTGTTACTCATCCAGATATCACAAGATATTTTATGCTTATTTCTGAAGCTTGTGAGTTAGTTTTGCAAGCTGGAGCGATTGGAAGTCATGGCGAGATTTTTATATTAGATATGGGTGAGCCTATAAAGATTGTAGATTTAGCACAAAAAATGATAAATTTAATGGGTACAGATGAGATTAAAATCGAGTTTTGTGGGCTTAGAGCAGGCGAGAAACTTTACGAAGAGTTGCTTATAGATGATAGTGATGCAAAAACACAATATGAATCTATAACAGTAGCAAAATCAACTTTTTATGATATTGATAAATTAAACCAAGATATACAAGAGCTTTTAATCTGCGAAGATAAAATAACAAAATTAAAAGAGATAGTGCCAGAATTTAATCATCAATTAAATAAAAATTAATTTTTTTGTACGCAAAAAATGCGTACATATAATGATTATAAATCTTTTTCGTGTTTAGCAAGATATTTAGCTACACCTTGTGTATCAGCTTGCATACCTTCATCGCCTTTATGCCATCCAGCAGCACAAACTTCACCATACTCATTTGTAAAAAGCATAGCATCAACCATTCTTATCATCTCATCAATATTTCTTCCAAGTGGTAAATCGTTAATAACTGCATGTCTTACAGTTGCATCTGCATCTATTAAAAATGAACCACGAAGTGCAATACCACCATCAAGAAGTACATCAAATGAACGTGAAATATCTTTAGTTAAATCTGCAACCAATGGAAATTTAATTTGACCGATACCACCCTCATTTACAGCAGTATTTTTCCATGCAAAGTGTGAAAATTGACTATCTATTGAAACGCCTATTACGTTGATACCGCGACTTTTAAACTCATCTAAACGATGATCAAAGGCTATAATTTCAGATGGACAAACAAATGTAAAATCTAGTGGATAAAAAAATACAACGGTACCTTTTTCTCCAAAATTTTCATATAAATTAAAATTGTCATCTATTGTGTTATCACCCAAAACAGCTGTTGCTGTAAAATCAGGTACTTTATTTGTTACTAACATATATATCTCCAGTTTTTATTTTTTACAATGATATTTTATCTAATATTTATTAAATATATTGTTTATCAAAATATCAATCTTTTTTTTTAAATATCCTTTAGGTATAATCACATTGATTTATGAGGCAAGACCTTATATCTCAATAAAGGAAATCGATGACAAAAGAGTATATATTTACTTCAGAGTCTGTAACAGAGGGGCATCCTGATAAGATGGCAGATCAGATTAGTGATGCAATTTTGGATTATATTATTGAACATGATACTAAAGCACGTGTTGCTTGTGAAACATTGGTATCAAATGGATTTTGTGTAATTGCAGGCGAACTAAAGACAACAACTTATGCACCAATGCAAGAGATTGCAAGGAATGTAATACGCGAAATAGGCTATACAGATGCCACGTACGGATTTGATTATCGTTCATGCGCTATATTAAATGGTATAGGTGAGCAATCACCAGATATAAATCAAGGAGTTGATCAAGCTAGCGGAGAGATAGGTGCTGGTGATCAGGGTTTAATGTTTGGATATGCATGTAAAGAAACAGATACATTAATGCCGCTTCCTATTCATTTAGCTCATAGACTCACAGAGCGTTTAGCTAAAGTTAGAAAAGATGGCACAATACCTTATCTTCGTCCTGATGGAAAAGCACAAATTAGCGTAAAATATATTGATAATAAGCCTGTAAGTATTGAGACAGTTGTCATATCAACACAACATGCTCCAGAAGTATCTCAAGAGAAAATTTATGATGATATTATTCGTGAAGTTATTAAAAAAGTTATACCAATAGATATGTTAAGTAAAGATATAGTTTATCACATTAACCCAACAGGAAAGTTTGTAATTGGTGGACCACAAGGCGACGCAGGGCTTACTGGACGTAAGATTATTGTTGATACTTATGGTGGAACTTGCCCTCATGGAGGAGGTGCTTTTAGTGGTAAAGATCCAACCAAAGTCGATAGAAGTGCAGCTTACGCCGCAAGATATGTTGCTAAAAATCTTGTAGCAAGTGGAGCATGTGAGAGAGCAACTATTCAAATAGCTTACGCTATTGGTGTGGTTGAGCCAGTTTCTATAATGGTCGATACCAATAAAACAGGTAAAGTCTCAGAAGAAAAAATTGAGCAATGTGTTAAAGAGTTGTTTGATTTATCTCCAAGTGGAATTATTAAAACACTTGATTTATTGCGTCCAATATATAGAAAAACTGCCTCTTATGGTCATTTTGGACGAGAAGATAGTGATTTTACATGGGAAAAAACAGATAGAGTAAAAGATATTCAAAAATATCTTAATCTATAAATAAGTGAAATATTGTAAATTTTAACTATAATATTTATCATATAAGGATATAATTTTAGCTATATTTAAAATTATTTAGATATAGTTATTTAAACTAAATGAAGGAAAAAAAATGGCAGTAATTATTACTGATACATGTATCAATTGCGGTGCATGTATTGATGAATGTCCAGTAGAAGCAATTGTTGATGAAGATGACAATCCAGTAGGTGAGGAGTTATATTATGTATATCCAGATAAATGTGTTGAGTGCGTAGATCATCATGATGAACCAGCATGTGCTACTGCATGTCCGACAGAGGGCTGTATCACTTGGGATATGCCGTTTACTCCTGAGCATAAAGATTTCTTTGCAGGTCCAAATTATGTGGACGGTAAAAATTATGTGATAGAAGATACTGACGCAGAGCAGCCTTTTAATGCTGATATTAGCGAGGAAACACGTAAAAATCGTGAGCCAGTTGTAGAGTAATCTTTTTTCTTTGTAGGTATTTATTTATGAATACCTCTAACAAGTCTATTCAAGTTTTTAGAGGTGTTTTTATATTTACAAAGAAAAATAAAATTTCTTTTTCTTAATTTATCTGCTTAAAATTATATTTTTTTGGGTATAATTCCACTTTATTTTTATAATTATATTTAGGAGTTCTAATGGAACAAACTTTATCTATCATCAAGCCTGATGCTGTTGCTAAAAATGTTGTCGGTAAAATATTAGACCGTTTTGAGAGCCATGGATTAAGAGTTGCGGCTACAAAAAAGATCCAGCTATCACGTGTTGAAGCTGAGAAATTTTATGCAGTTCATCAGGGGCGTCCTTTTTTTAATGATCTTATAGATTTTATGATTAGTGGTCCTGTTGTTGTTAATGTGCTTGAGGGTGAAAATGCTATGCAAAAAAATCGAGATTTAATGGGAGCAACCAACCCAAAAGAAGCAGAAGCTGGTACTATTCGTGCTGATTTTGCTGAAAATATTGATGCAAATGCAGTTCATGGTAGCGATAGTGTTGAAAATGCAAAGAATGAAATAGCATTCTTTTTTGCAACAAAAGATGTACTGTAAAGAATTAATCTCCATGAAAATTGATTTTAAAAAAGTTAGTCATTCATCTGTTAGTTTTGATATAAAATTATCAGATATTGTTTTTAAAGGTCAATTAAAGTATTATAAAAGGAATTTATTAGATTTAGATGCTACAATAAAAGGCAATTTGCTGATTGACTGCTACTTATGTGGGTCTGAATTTTTAAAACCTATTAACGAAAAGATTAATTTTTTAATAAATGATGGCGTGTATGATTTACACAATGATGACTTAGAAGTTATAGAGTCATTAAACGGCATTATAGATATAGATGAGCTACTTAATTCTGAAATAGAATTGTTTAAAAGTGATTATCATATTTGTAGTGACTGCAAATTAAAAGAGAGGAATTAAAATGGCAGTACCAAAAAGACGAGTTTCGCACTCACGTGCAGCAAAGCGAAGAACTCATTATAAACTTACTTTAAAAAAACCCGTAAAAGGTGAAGATGGGACTTACAAAATGCCCCACCATATAAACCCAACAACTGGTGAGTATAAATAATTGATGGTAAAAATTGCAATTGATGCAATGGGTGGGGATTTTGGTCCCGAGCCAATTGTTCGCGGAACCATATTAGCACTTAAAAAGAAAAGATTTACAGCTATTTTGATTGGCAAAAAAGATGAAATTTTATCTTTCATACCTAAGGGATTTAGAGATAAGATTTCTATAGTTGAAGCAGAGGATGTAATAAGTATGCACGATAGTGCAACCGATGCTTTAAAAAGAAAAGAAAGTACTATTTATAAAGCTATAGATTTAGTTAAAAAAGGTGAGGCTGATGGTGTAGTTTCAGCTGGACATAGTGGTGCATCTATGACGCTTGCCACACTGCGTTTAGGACGACTAAAACATGTTTTGCGTCCAGCGTTAGTTACTTTAATGCCTACAAAAAATGGACGACGCTCCCTTTTGCTTGACGCTGGTGCTAATGTTGATTCAAAGCCTGAACATCTTGTGCAGTTTGCTGTTATGGGCGGATGCTATGCTGAAGACCTTTTAAATATAAATACTCCAAGTATTGGTCTATTGGCAAATGGTGAAGAGCAGTCAAAAGGTAATGATGTAACCAAAGAAGCTTTTGAAATGTTACAAAATTATAAAGGCTTCAAAGGCAATATTGAAGGTAATGATATTTTTAATGGCAGTTGTGATGTGATTACATGTGACGGTTTTATTGGTAATGTTGTTTTAAAAACATCTGAGGGCGTAGCATCAACAATTACCTATTTAATAAAAGATTATATACGAAAATCTCCTGTGGCAATTACTGGCGCACTTTTAATGAGAAAAGTTTTTAAACTTCTTAAAAAAGAGATAGATTATGCAGAAGTTGGCGGTGCTCCACTTATTGGTATTAAAGGTTGTGTTATTGTAGGTCATGGAAAAAGTAATCCAAAAGCTATTAAAAATGCAATATTTCAGGCTATAAGCTATGTCGATACAGGCGTAAATAAACATATTGAAAATCGTCTTGAAGCATTAAAGGATATATAAAATGTATGCAGCCTTTCGCTCTATTGGTGCTTATGTGCCAAAGAAAATATTATCAAATAATGATTTAGCTAAAATGGTAGATACTTCTGACGAATGGATAACTAAGCGTACAGGCATAAAAGAGCGTCATATTGCAGATGAGCATGAAACAACTAGTGATATGGGTACAAAAGCTGCTATAAAGGCATTACAAAGATCAAAAATTGATAAAAACGAAATAGATTTAGTGATATGTGCAACAATTTCTCCAGACTATCTATGCATGCCATCAACCGCAACAATAATTGCAGATAAACTTGATTTGCAAAATGTAATGGCATTTGATATTTCAGCTGCTTGTACGGGTTTCATCTATGCTCTTAGTATTGCAAAAGCGTTTATAGAATCAGATATGAAGAAAAATATTTTAATAATTGGTGCCGAAAGACTTAGCAAGATTACTGACTATACAGATAGAGCTACTTGTATTTTGTTTGGTGATGGTGCTGGAGCTGCAGTTATCAGTGCTACAAAAAATAAAAAAGAAGCAATTATCGATATTCACACAGGAAGTGATGGCTCCTATGCCGAGCTTTTAATGACACCCAATGGCGGCTCTGGTTCAGTACATGATGGTCTAACAGCAGAATCTGCTGGAGCTTTTATGCAGATGCGTGGTAATGAAACTTTCAAAGTTGCTGTTAAGACTTTGATAAACGATGTAAAAGAGATATTAGCAAAAAATAAAATTAGCTCTAACGCGATTAATCATTTTATTCCTCATCAGGCAAATTATCGTATCATTAAAGCCGTTGGCGATGCACTTGGAATGACAAAAGAGCAAGTAGTTCTAACAGTAGCAAAATATGGTAATACCTCAAGTGCATCAATTCCGATGGCAATTAACGATATTTATGAAAATAAACAATTAAAACCAAAAGAGATGATGCTTCTTGACGCTTTTGGTGGTGGTTTAACATGGGGAAGTGCAATAGTTCCATTTTCTCCTTTATAAATACCTATGTTTAATAAATCATTTTTAACAAATTTTCTCTCGATTTTTTTGGTAATTGTATCATTTTTTACACCATTACCATATTCAAAATATCTACTTTATGCAGGACTCTTTGCACTCTCTGGTGCCATTACAAATCAACTTGCAATTCACATGTTATTTGAAAAAGTACCATTTCTCTATGGTTCTGGCATAGTTACGCTTCATTTTGAAAGTTTTAAAACATCAATTAAACATCTTATGATGACACAATTTTTTACAAAAGAACAGTTAGATGCTTTTTTTCAAAACGAAGAAACGCAATTAGATCTTGTTCCAATAGTTCAAGATGCAGATTTTTCACCAGCGTATGATTCATTAGTAAGTGTTGTGATGGAATCATCTCTTGGAAAAATGCTTGCTATGTTTGCCCCTGATAACGCTTTAGAGGGTTTGCGTAAACCTTTTAATAAAAAAATAAAATCAGCAGTTGTAACTATTGTAAAATCTGATTCTTTTAATAAAATATTAAAAAATCATACTAAAAATTCATCATTATCTGAAGATATGTTAGTAAAAATAGAAGCTGTAATTGATGATAAATTACAGCAAATTACCCCACAAATAGTAAAAGAGATAATTTTTAATCTCATGCATGAGCATTTAAATTGGCTCGTTGTGTGGGGCGGTGTCTTTGGCGGACTAATAGGAGTTATTAGCTCTATATTTTTATCCTAAGATAAAAATTTAGCTCTAACAATCTTAACAGCTTCGACCATGTTTTTTAAACTTGGTATCACTTCATCCCACTTTCTAGTTTTAAGACCACAGTCTGGATTTATCCATAATTGTTCTTTTGGTAAAACTTCTAAAAGTTTTTCTATTTGCGTAACTATCTCTTTGACGCTTGGAATTCTAGGTGAGTGAATATCATAAACACCAGGACCGACTTCTTGTTTATAGCCAACATCTTTAAAAATTCTCAACAACTCATTTCCACTTCGTGCTGTTTCTATCGAGATAACATCAGCGTCCATATCTTCAATCGTTTCAATAATATCATTAAATTCACTATAACACATGTGGGTATGGATTTGTGTCTGTTTTTTAGCACTGCTGACTGAGAGTTTAAAATTCTCAACTGCCCACTTTTCATAATCTTTAATATCAGCTTTTCTTAATGGATATCCCTCTTTAAATGCTGCTTCATCAACTTGAATGATATTGATATTTGCATTTTGTAGATCTTCTATCTCATCATGTATTGCTAGTGCAATCTGTTTTGCTACTTCACTTTTTGCTTTGTCATCTCTTATAAATGACCAGTTTAATATTGTTACAGGACCTGTTAGCATCGCTTTTACAGGCTTGGTTGTTTTGCTTTGTGCATAAGTTATCCACTCAACTGTCATAGGATTTGCACGACTGATGTCACCATAAATAAATGGTGGTTTTACGCATCTACTACCATAACTTTGCACCCATCCGTTTTGACTAAAACCGTATCCGTCAAGTTGTTCTCCGAAATATTCAACCATATCGTTACGCTCTGGTTCACCGTGAACTAAAACCTCTAATCCAATATCTTCTTGAATCCTTATACACTCATTTATGTAACTCTTGATGACTTTTATATATTCATCATGAGATATTTCAGTTTTTTTATATGCTCGTCTTGCTTCTCGTATCTGTGTTGTTTGCGGAAATGAGCCTATGGTAGTTGTTGCTAAAACATTATAATTTAATATCTCTTTTTGTAGTTTAATTCTTTCTTCATATTTACCATCTCTTTGTGTTTTGGTGAGCGAATTAACTCTTTTTAAAACATTTTGATTATGGATTTTTATTGATGCTTTTCTATCATCATTTGCTTGTATGTTTTGTTGATATTGTATCTGCTGCTCATCTGTTAAATCATTTTTGTTTACATGATATATTTTTGCAAGTAAAGCTATCTCATCAAGTTTTTGTATCGCATAACTTAACCAGTTTTTAATCTCTGGATCCATTTTATCTTCATATTGTAGTGTAAATGGTACATGCAACAGTGAGCAAGATGAACCAATATATAATCTCTCGTCTGGTATTTTTGCACCAATCTCTTGTAGTAATATTAATGTTTTATCAAAATGATTTCTCCATATATTTCTACCATTAACAATTCCAGCAATAACTATTTTGTCACTTTGTGCTAAGATATCTAAATCTTGTAAATTCTTTTTTCCATAAACAAAATCAAGCGCTAATGCCCACACAGGAGTATGTACTAAAATTTTTGTAGCTTCGTTAGAGTGTTCAAAATAGGTTGCTATGATTAATTTGATGTTGTTTGTAGCATTTGCCAATCTATCGTATATTGGTTTTATAAGGCTTAGCACTTTGGTATCTAAATCTTTTACAAAAATCGGCTCATCTATTTGTACATAAACTTTAGTATCTAACTTCGATATTTCTTGAAGTAGTTTTTCATATATATCTACTATTTTTTTGGTTAATTCAAAAATATCACCACCATCAGTTCTTTTACTTAACCCAAGATATGTAATTGGTCCAATAATATTTATTTTTGTACTAATACCTTGTTTTTTTGCTTCATGATATTCATTTATGATTTTTGAAGTATTTAGGGCATACGTATCTTTTAATGACAACTCTGGAACTATGTAATGATAGTTTGTATTAAACCATTTTGTCATCTCCATAGCAACGTTATTTGCATTACCTCTTGCCATTGCAAAATATAATTCTTCATCTTTTAAATTTTTAAAACGAGCAGGAATAGCACCTAGCATAATGGAAGTATCTAACATATTGTCATACAAGCTGAAATCATTTGAGCTTATAAAATCTATACCCACATCTTTTTGATATTTCCAATGTTTTGCTTTTAATTGTGAAGCCACCTCTTGTACTTCGTTAAAAGTTGCTGTTTTTGCCCAAAACTTTTCTAAAACTTTTTTTAATTCTCGTTGCTCACCGATTCTAGGAAAACCTATAACATAATTTTTTAACATAACTATCTCCTTGCAGAATTTTTTATATATTTAATAATTAAATTTTTAATAAAATAAAGGAGGATGAACGCCAGTTCTACGAAATGCAAAATAGGTGCAATAAAATGGACACCTTGGAATAAAATGATTAAGTAGTAGAGATAATCTCGTTTTTAGATTAAAAAAAAGATTACAATAACACGATTTTAATTTAGCTAAAGAAGTAGATAGCGGGCAAATTAGTTTTCGGTTGATTAAAGTCATGCTCATTGTCATCTCCTTTAGCTACTTTTTTGGTATTATAACTAATTATTCTACTAAAATATTAATATCAGCAATTTGTATTTTGTCGCCTTTTATTATTTTAGCTCTTTTTCTTAGTTCTACTTCACCATTTCTTTTGACATTTGCATCTGCTATAATTTGTTTCGCATCAGCACCGCTATCAACTAAATCAAGAATTTTTATTAGTTTAAAAAGTTCTATATACTTATCCGTTAATGTAAATGTTATCATCTATTTACTTCTTTTGTTATCTCAAATCCATTTATCTCATCTCTTGGAATCTTTACATGTAAAAGTTTTTCTATCGCTCTCATCTGTACTTTATCTTCATAATCAAGCAAAGTGATAGCTTCACCCACGCAACCAGCACGACCAGTTCTACCAATTCTATGAATATAATCCTCCTTTAAAGCAGGTAATTCATAATTAATAACTTGAGGTAGCTGTGTGATATCGATGCCACGAGAGGCTATATCTGTGGCTACTAAAACATTTATCTCTTGTGATTTGAATTTTTGTAGAGTTTTACTTCTATTTGCTTGTGTTTTATCACCATGAATTACCTCTGCTTTTAAGCCGTCTAATTTTAACTCTTTTACAAGTGCATCCGCACTTTTTTTTGTTTTTGTAAAAACTAAGACCTGTTGTATGTTTTTTGAACCTATCAAAAAAGAGAGCAGGGCAGCTTTTTTGTCTTTATCAATAAGATAAATGTGCTGATTAATAAGCTCAGTTACACTGTTTTGTTTAGCAGTTTCTATAAAAATCGGTTTTTTTAATATAAGCTTGGATAATTTTCTTACCTTTTGAGTCTGTGTCGCACAAAATAAAAGTGTTTGATGATTCTTAGGTAGTTGTTCATGTATGAGTCTTAAGTCTGTTACAAAGCCCATATCTAGCATTCTGTCAGCTTCATCTACTACTATAATCTCTGTAGATTTTAGATTTATACTTTTATTTATGATATGCTCTTTTAATCTGCCTGGTGTTGCTACTATAATATCTACGCCATGTTTTAAGTGTTTTATTTGAGATTCTAATTTTTTACCACCAGCTAGTAAAAGTGATGAAATATCCATGTATTTAGTGTATTTTAATAGCTCTTTTTCAATTTGAATCGCAAGTTCGCGTGTTGGTGCTATGATAAGTGAGCGCACGGTTTTTGGTTGCAACTCTTTTTTGTGACGTAACCTTTGAGCAATTGGTAATAAAAATGCGGCAGTTTTTCCAGTTCCTGTCTGCGCAGTTGCAAAAATATCTTTTTTAGCTAACACATACGCAATGGCTCTATTTTGGATAGCAGTTGGCTTCTTATAATCAAGCTCACCAATAGCGTCAAGTAGAGGCTTAATTAGTCCTAGTTTTTCAAATGACATAAATTCTAATCCTTTACAAGTTTCTATTTAAAAAAATAGAAGCTTAACCATTATTTTACTATAATTTGAATAAAGGTTGCTAATGGTTAGAAAATTTTTTAAAAAAGCACATTCGCACTCAAGTTTACAAAAGTTTATAAAAAAATATAAAATTCCAAGAGCTCATATCTCTGTAAATAGAAAAAATGTTGCTAGAGCTATCTTTATTGGTATTTTTATTGGACTTATTCCAATGCCTGGACAGATGATAGTTGTTATTTTTTTGATACCGTTTATAAGATTTAACGCACCTATCGCACTTTTTACTGTCTGGCTTAGTAACCCTTTTACCATGCCTTTTATTTATTACACAGAGTATGTAACAGGAAGTTTTTTTCTAGGCGCACACCTACCTGCTGTTCATATGACAATTAAATGGTTTGGCGATAATTTTAAACATATTTTTATCCCACTATATCTCGGTACGCTGTTTTATTCAGTTAGCTTATCTTTTGTGGGATATTATTTGGTAAATCATTTATGGAGACGTTCAGTGCATAAAGAAAAATATCATAAAACTAAACAAAGGTTAAATAGATGAATAATAATCATAAAGAGATTTTTTTAAAAGAGTACAAAACGCCACAATTTACCATCACGACAGTAGATTTAAAATTTGATATTTTTAATGATTATACAGTTGTAACAAATAAAATATTAATTAAGCGATTAGATAAAGAAGCGAAACATTTAAGATTAGATGGACAAAAATTAGAACTTTTATCACTTACATGTAATGGTAAGAAAATTTCACACGAAAAGATAGTTATTGATGAAGATTTTTTAACGATAGATGATGTTCAAGATGATTTTATTTTAGAGATAGTCACAAAAATTTATCCTGATAAAAACAAGGAGTTAGAGGGACTTTACAAGTCTGGTGGTATTTTTTGTACTCAAAATGAACCTGAAGGTTTTAGAAAAATTACCTATTTTTTAGATAGACCAGATGTAATGGCAAAATACACAACAAAGATAATAGCCGATAACAAATATCCAATTTTATTAAGTAATGGAAATAAAAAGCAAAGTGGTATGGTGAGTGATACACGTCATTTTTGTATTTGGGAAGATCCATTTGCAAAACCATCGTATCTATTTGCATTAGTTGTTGGTGATTTAGGAAATATACAAGATAAATTTATAACCATAAGTGATAAAGAGATTGAATTAAATATTTATTGTGATAAAGGTAATGAAGATAGATGTTTTCATGCTATGACTTCATTAAAAAAGGCGATGAAATGGGATGAGAAGCAGTATAAACGTGAATATGACTTAGATATCTATAATATTGTGGCAGTTGATAGTTTCAATATGGGAGCTATGGAAAATAAGGGATTAAATATTTTTAACTCTCATTATGTATTAGCTAGTAAAGAGAGTGCAACTGATGCGGATTATATGGGAATTCAAAGTGTTATAGCTCATGAATATTTTCATAATTGGACAGGAAATCGCATTACATGTAGAAGTTGGTTTGAGCTAACCCTAAAAGAGGGCTTGACAGTTTATCGAGATCAATGTTTTAGTGCCGATATGAACTCAAAAGATGTGGTGAGAATTGAAAATGTAAAACGTTTAAAAGAGCATCAGTTTATAGAAGACAGCGGACCAACAGCACATCCTATCCAGCCAAATTCTTATATATCTATAAATAATTTTTATACTCCAACAGTTTATGAAAAGGGCGCGGAAGTTATTGGTATGTACCATACTCTCTTAGGCGAAGAAAATTATAAAAAATCGATGCAACTATATTTTGATACATTTGATGGTCAAGCTGTTGGGATTGATGATTTTTTTTGGGCGATGGAGCAAAATTATAATGGTGATTTGACACAGTTTAAAAGATGGTATCATCAATCAGGTACCCCAACTTTAGAAGTAAGAGATGAGTATAAAGATAATACATTAACTCTTACATGCAAACAAATCATTCCAAATGCACCAGATGCAAAACAACAATATCCTCTAATGTATCCACTTCGTATCGCACTATTTTATGATAATGCAAAATTAATTTTAGATAAAAGCATTTTAATCAAAAAAGAGCTTGAAAAATTTACATTTAAAAATATTACATGTAAACCTAAAATTTCATTAAATAGAAATTTTAGTGCACCAATAAAAATTATCTATAAAAATCAAGATTATTCATTTTTAATGAGATATGATACAGATACGTTTAATCGTTATGAAATGGCACAAGAATATGCACTTAAGAGCTTAAACACACTTATAGACTGTGAGCAAATTGACGAAAATTATATTAATTCTTTTAAAGAGTTGCTAGATGCTGATATTGATTTAATGACAAAAGCCAAACTTTTAGAGTTGCCTACAGTTTCAAATCTTTTACAAACATGTAAAATAGTTGATTTTGAAAAATTGTGTAATGCTCAAGATATCTTAAAGCTTGAATTAGCAACTATATATAAGGAAAGTTTTTTAGATATTTATAACAGATACCATGATTTAAAAGATAATGGTCTCACGCCGCAAGCTATGGGTAAACGAGCTATTAAAAATATGGCACTACAATATCTAGCTTGCTTGCAAAGCGATGATATTTATGGACTTTGTAAAAATCAATATAATTTAGCTACTACAATGCAAGATAGGATTACTGCTCTTAGTTGTTTGACAACTTATTATATACAAGATGCTAAATGGGCTTTAGACGATTTTTATAAATGTTATCATACAAATACTTTAATTATGAATAAATATTTTTCCATAATAGCACTCTCAAGAGGAGATGGTGTATTAAATCATATCATAAAAGCTCAACACGATAAGGCTTATGATAAAAACGTACCGAATTTAGTTCGTGCGCTTATTGGCTCATTTATAAAAAATTATAGATATTTTCATGCAAAAGATGGTAGTGGATATAGATTTTTAGCACAACAGATAATAGAAATTGATAAAAGTAATCCACAAATATCTTCTGCATTAGTCGGAGCATTTAAAATATATAAAAAATTAGATGAGAAAAATAAAGAGTTAATGTGTAAAGAGCTTCAAAAAATAAAAAATATTAAAGATTTATCAAATAATTGTTACGAGATAATATTAAAAATTTTAACTTAAGCTATCTTTTTATATTAAAAGATTAAAATGTGTAACTATTGTGATACTTATGTGATAAGATTTCGTTATAGTTGTATCATAAAAGATAAGGAGTAATCATGGCAAGATTAATTGTTTTAGGTGGTGGAGTGTCTGGACATACTGCTGCAACATTTGCAGCAAAATGGCTGGGTTCATCACACGAAGTAGTTGTTGTAACACCAAATTCGCAATGGAATTGGATTCCATCAAATATTTGGGTTGGTGTTGGAGAGATGAATAAAAAAGATGTTGTTTTTGATTTAGCACCTGTGTATAAAAAAGGTAATATAACCTATAAACAAGCAAAAGCAGTTTCATTAAATCCTGAAGGTAGCGAGGATATCGATAAGCCTTTTGTTACTATAGAATATACAGGACAAGATAAAGATGGTCAAACCGAAGAGTTAACTTATGATTACGTTATTAATGCTACTGGACCAAAATTAAATTTTGCAGCAACTCCCGGCTTAGGCGATGTTAATGGATTGGGAGAATATACCGTTTCTGTTTGTACGGCAGATCATGCAGTCCACGCTAGTCATGAACTAGACAAGTGTATTGAAAAAATGCAAAATGGTGAACGTCAAAAAATTCTTGTAGGTACAGGACATGGAATGTGCACCTGCCAAGGTGCCGCATTTGAGTATATTTTTAATATCGAACATCAACTACGCAAAGCTGGTGTTAGAGACATGGCAGATGTTAAATGGATATCAAATGAAGCCTTTTTAGGTGACTTTGGTATGGGTGGGCTTCATATGAAAGTAAGTGGTTATGTTGTGAGTTCAAAACTTTTTGCCGAATCACTTTTTGCTGAGAGAAATGTTGACTGGATTATTGGCGCACATGTAAATAAAGTTGAAAAAGGTAAGGCTCATTATGAGTTGTTAGACGGCACTATGGACGTTGAAGAGTTTGATTTTGCAATGCTTATTCCTCCTTTTGCTGGAGTTGGATTAAAGGCGTATGCTAAAGATGGGTCGGATATTACTGATAAGCTTTTTGCACCAAATGGTCTTATGAAGGTTGATGCTGATTATAATCCTAAACCTTACAGTGAATGGAAAGCTAGTGATTGGCCTCGTACATATCAAAGCCCTGCATATAAAAATATTTTTGCAGCAGGTATTGCATTTAATCCGCCACATTTAATATCAAAACCTGCAAAATCTCCAAATGGAACTCCGATTAATCCAACGCCACCACGTACAGGAATGCCCTCTGGTATTATCGGTAAGGCAGTAGCACGCAGTATATGTGATTTGATTTTAAAAGGTGAGGATGCACATCTTCATGAAGCTTCAATGGCAGAGATGGGTGCGGCATGTGTTGCTAGTGCCGGTAAAGGTTTATTTACAGGAACTGCAGCAGCTATGACGGTATTTCCTGTTGTTCCAGATTTTGAAAAATTTCCAGGGACAGGTCGTGATACAGAATATACATTTGGTGAGATAGGTCTTGCGGGACATTGGATTAAACAAGTATTGCATTATCTATTTTTATATAAAGCAAAACTAAAAATTGGTTGGACATTAATACCAGAATAAAAGGAGATAAAATGGAAAAAAAAGCAGTATCTGAAGAGTTAAATTTTCAAACAAATAGTAAGATGAATCTTACTATGATTCCCGGTAAGTTTACACGATTTATGCGAACATGTGTGATATGGCAATTTATTCGTTTTATAGTTTTAAATATTAAAATGATAATAGTTGTTAGGAAAAGTCACTAAATTATAATAAGCCAGATAATTCTGGCTTATTAAATAAGAGGGTATACATGATGTTTATTATGAAATTATTTATGTAAAGATACCCCTAAAATCCTAGTCACTCTCAGAGGGAAGAAAAAATGCAAAATCTCTCAACACTTAGGAATCACCTAGAAAAATTAGAAGTTTTAAAAACTAAAATTGTATTACAATGGATCGATTTTTCTGATGTACGCAATATATTATCTCACCACGATATAGATAAAAAGCTATTTATCTTTAAATATGCTAATAATATTTTTGAATATTTTATAAATGTAATAAAAGGAGCTGTAAAGATAGGTGCTTGCCCTGTTATGGCTAATTTATTGATATATTTAAAAGATAAAGATATTACAACTCAGGAATTATTTATTATTTGTAGTCATTTTAAGCTTGTCATGATTGATATTTTTTTTGATATGCAGATGGATTCAAAAATATTATTAGATGAGATAAATTATGTATTTGATCGAAATTTTGTTAGTGTTTTAAGACAATATTCACAAACTATTTATGAAAAAGATATTGAAATAGATAAAAATGTTAAACTTCTTGAGCAATATATGGAAGCTTTAAATCAAAGTGCATTAATTTCAAAAACTGATGAGGATGGTAATATTACACTCATTAATGATAAATTTATACAACTATGTGGATACAATAAAAAAGAATTAATTGGTAAAACACATAAAATTATGCGTGATAAAAATACGCCAGATTCTTTTTATAAAAAATTATGGACTACAATTAAGAAAAATAAGACATTTAGAGCAATTATAAAAAATAGAAAAAAAAATGGAGGATATTTTTATATTGATACAACTATTGTTACAATTGAAAATCCTTTTACACAACTAAAAGAGTATATCGCAATAGGATACGAAGTTACAAAATTAATTGATGCAAAACAAAAAGCTATTGATGCGGATAAGACAAAAGATTATTTTTTATCAAATATGAGCCATGAAATTCGCACCCCTTTAAATGCTATTTTGGGTTTTGTTACGCTTTTACAAGATGAATTATTATCTAAAAAACATAAAAATTATTTAGATATTATTTATGAAAGTGGTGAAAATTTACTTAATCTTATTAATGATATACTTGATGTTTCTAAATTAAGAGGCGGCGAATTTACCATAGAAGCAAAAAGCTTTAATCCACAAGAGATATTATCACGTACTATAGAGCTTTTTGTTGCTTGGGCAAATAAAAAAGATATTAATATATCTTGTTATATTGACCCTTTAATGCCATCTAAAATTTTAAGTGATCCTCTTAGAATTCAACAAATTATCTCAAATTTTATAAGTAATGCTATAAAATTTACACCAAATTCAGGAGCAATTGAGATTAATGCAACTGTTACACAAAATGATATCTTAAGTATCATAGTAAAGGATTCTGGCATAGGTATATCTGATAAAAATGCAGATAAGATTTTTAAACCATTTTTTCAGATGCAAAGTGATGGAAATATTAGTCAAGGTACAGGGCTTGGGCTGTCTATATGTAAGCAGTTGGCTAAATTACTTGATGGCACAATAACGCTGAGTTCAAAACAAAATAAAGGTAGTATTTTTACTTTAAAAATTCCAGTACATATCATAGACAATGCCTCTTTTATATCAAAATGTAAACTACTAAAAAAGAAAAAAATAGCATTATTAGTGATAGGTAAAAAAATTGATAAGAAATTACTTCTTTTAAAAAAATATTATAAACAAATAGGTATTAAGTTATTTATTACACATGATATTGATAATTCTAATTATGATTTATTATATTTTTTAGATAGTAATTTAGATGATGCTATAAGATATCAGATTATTAGAAGCAATAAAGTAGCTATTTGCATAACAAAAATAGATGATAATAACTATGATTCTATCATAAATATTACTAATTTAAATTTTCCTATATATTGTCAAAAAATAAAAGATGTTGCCCTTAATGCTTTAAATATACAGGATAAAAATAATATTCAGCCAGATATAATTTTTAAGGCCAATAAAAAATTTAGAGCACATGTTTTAATTGCTGAAGATAACGAGGCAAATCAGGAATTAATTAAAATGATTTTAAAAAAATATAATATCACTTATGATATAGTAAGCAATGGCCTTGATGCGCTTAAAAAATTTAAAAAATATAATTATCACTTGATTTTTATGGATGAACAAATGCCACAAAAAAGTGGATATGAAACTGTTAAAGAAATAATAGCTTTTGAAAAACAGTTAAATAAAAAACATACTCCAATAATTGCTTTAACTGCCAATGTGACAAATAGTACTAACATGAGAAACATGCAATCAATTTGTGATGAATTTTTAGGAAAGCCAATTGTTTTACAAACATTGCAAAAAATATTTATAAAATATCTTCAACAAGAAGATGATATCATAAATTTGTCAAATCTTAAGCAAGAGTTACAATTAAACAAGGTAGAACTAGAGATATTGTTAAGGCTATATATTAAAAAAATGGATAAATCTTTACAATTTTTAAAACGAGCTATTAAGAAATTAAAATTTAAAAAAATAGTAAAATTATCTCATTCAATTAAAGGTGCAAGTGCAAATTTTAGAATTTATGAGATACAAAATAGCGCTTCAGAGTTAGAGGATGCTGCACAACGAGCAGATAAAGAGTTTAATTATAAAATAATTTTTACAAAAATAAACTTAACTTACAAAAAAGTAAAAGATAATTTAGATAATCATTCTATATAATAACCAGCTCCAGACGCATTTTTAATAATATCAGTCGGTAATTTCGCTCTTAATCGCCACACAAGAGTTCTAATGCTATTTTGGGTTGCACCATCTTGTGACCATATGTAGTTCACTGCTTGTTCAAACTCAACAACTAAGCCTAGTTGCGCAACGAGAAGCTTTATAAATGCATTTTCTTTTTTAGTTAGTTTAATTTTTTTATTATGATAATATACCTCGTTCGTATTAATATTTAATTGATAATCACCACTAAAAGACATGAGTGGCTGACTTAACTTTTTTTTACTATAAAGTAATTTTTCTAAATTTTGTTTTTGCTGTTTTAAAATATTAATATTTTCTTCTTGTTTTTTTTCATTATCATATTTATAAAGTGCCATTTGTAAGGTTGCATGTAAACCAGATGGGTCAAATGGCTTTATGATATATCCGTAAGGTTCTGTTTTACTTGCATCTTTGATAATCTCTTCATCCGAATGTGAAGTTAAATAAATAAATGGAATATGATACTTTTGACGAATAATTCTTGCTAGTTTAATGCCATCATCACTATCTTGCAAAGATATATCAATAATCACAATATTTGGCATGTAAACTTTTATCTTGTTTATAGCATCTTGTAAATTATCTGTTATGGCTAATATCTTATAGCCATGTTTTTTTAAAGATATTTTTAGATGCAAAGCACTGACTTCTTCATCTTCTACAATTAAAATCTTTTTTTCTTTCACATGAAAGCCTTACAAGAGTATAATTTTATTGTACTATAAAAATCATACTTTTACATAAATATGTGATATTTATGTAATTTTTTAAAACTTAATTAACATTTTTATTTATATATTTTATAACATTTTCAACACATTTTGGTCATAATGTAAACATTAGAAGATTTTTAATGTTATTAAGGCGGATTGTTAATATGTTAGATTTTACAAAATTTACTAAGTATTCTAAACCAGGACCCAGATATACAAGCTACCCAACAGCTTTAGAGTTTAATGATGATTTTACTTATGAGCAGTATATTGATCAATTGCAATCATTAGATAAATCACGTCCAATATCGCTATATTTTCATCTTCCATTTTGTAGGAGTGCTTGTTATTTTTGTGGGTGCAATGTTGTTTTTACTTCAAAAGACGATAAAAAAGTACGTTATATTGATTATTTATCTCGTGAACTAGAAATTCTATCAAAATATATTGATACGTCAAAAGAGGTAATTCAGATGCATTTTGGTGGAGGAACTCCAACATTTTTTTCAGCTGAGCAATTAAATGAAATTATAACTATGATAAAAAAATATTTTAAAAACTTTTCTAGTAATGCTGAAATTAGCTGCGAGATAGATCCTCGTCATATTAATGATGAACAGATGAGGGTTATGAGTGAAGCAGGGTTTAACCGTGTGAGTTTTGGAATTCAGGATTTTAACGAAAAAGTTCAAAAAGCTGTTCATCGTATTCAACCTTTAGATATTACACAAAAAGCTATGGATTTGGCAAGAAAATATAATATGCTCTCAGTTAATGCTGATCTTATTTATGGTCTTCCATTTCAAACACTTGAAACTTTTAAGCAAACTCTCGCTCTCGCTATTGCTTTAAATCCAGATAGATTTGCTGTATTTAATTATGCTCATGTGCCTTGGCTTAAAAAAACTATGAGAAAAATTGATGAAACAACTTTACCAAAACCAGAGGAAAAGCTAGCAATTATGCAATACACTATTGATTTTTTAACATCCAATGGATACAAAATGATAGGAATGGATCATTTTGCAAAACCTGAAGATGAACTTTTTCGTG
Organism: uncultured Campylobacterales bacterium; assembly: GCA_964474335.1. GTDB lineage: Bacteria > Campylobacterota > Campylobacteria > Campylobacterales > Sulfurimonadaceae > Hydrocurvibacter. The sequence continues at coordinate 33,108 of CAYYRS010000002.1, read as the reverse complement.
CCATACAAACAGGTGAATTACATAGAAATTTTCAAGGATATACAACTAAAGGTGGAGCAGATTTAATTGGTATTGGTCTTACATCAATAGGTGAGAGTCTTTCATATTACGCACAAAATTTTAAAGATATGAATGATTATGAAGCAGCAATTGATGCTAATAGACTCCCATTTGAGCGAGGTGTTTTATTAAATAAAGATGATAAGATTCGTCAATATGTTATCATGGAGCTTATGAGTAATTTTAAACTAAATATTAAACGTTTTGAGGGAAAATTTAATATAAACTTTAATTATTATTTTGCTGATGCCTTAAAGGATTTAAAACCCTTTGTTGAGGACGGATTGATTGTGATTAGCGAAGAGTATATTACGTGTTCTCAAACAGGAACTTTGTTAATTAGAAATATTGCCATGCCTTTTGATGCGTATATGAAACAACATGCGTCAAGTCAAAAAACATTTTCAAAGACAGTATAAAATGACGCAAGGAAATCTTTTTAATTACAAAGAAACTTCTGATTTATGTATTAAATGTGGTAAATGTATTCCAGTTTGTACAATTCACAATGTAAATACCGATGAAGTTACATCTCCTCGTGGCTTTATTGATCTGCTTGGTGCTTATCAAGATGGTGAATTAGAACTTGACAAAACTGCTAAAGATATTTTTGAAAGCTGTTTTTTATGTACAAATTGTGTTGATATTTGCCCAATATCTCTTCCAACTGATATGATAATAGAACAAGTTAGAAATGATATACGTAAAAAATATGGACTGGCATGGTTTAAAAGAGTGTTTTTTTATTTATTACGACACAGAACTACTATGGATATTCTTTTTAAACTAGGTTATGTGTTTCAAACTTGTGGGTTTAAAATACAAAAAGAGCGAGAATCCATGGAACCTAGATTTTCTTTACCAATTATTAAAAAAAATAGATTATTGCCTAGCATGGGTAAAACATCTTTTTTAAATGCACACCCTGAAAATATAAATAATGGTGGAAAAAGAAAAGTAGCCATTTTTATAGGATGCTTAGGTAATTATAATTATCGTAAAGTAGGAGAATCGCTACTTAATATTTTAGAACATCTCAAAATTGATGCTTTTTTAGCAAAAGGACAAAAATGTTGCTCTGCACCAGCGTATTTTACAGGTGCTTTTGATACAGTTGATTATTTAGCAAAATATAATATTGAGTATTTTGAAAAATTTATTGATGATGTTGAAGCTATTATCATACCTGAGGCGACATGTAGTGCTATGATAAAGATTGATTATGAGCATTATTTTCATGATCAGCCACAGTGGAAGGAGCGTGCTAAAAAACTAACAAATAAAATTTTTATGGCAACGCAATGGTTAGAAAATCATACAGATTTAAGTAGTTTATTAGCATCAAAAGAGAAACAGCATGTAGATATAACCTACCATGATCCATGTCATGCAAGAAAAATGCAAGGTATTTATAAAGAGCCTCGCACGTTAATATCAAAAAATTATACTCTAAAAGAGATGAGTGATCCAAATGCATGTTGTGGTTTTGGTGGAGTAACCATGCAGACAGAAAAATATCATTTTGCAAAAGCAGCTGGAGTTCCAAAAGCTCATATGATAAAAGATAGTGGAGCTACAATAGTGAGTTCTGAATGTAGTGCTTGTCGTATGCAGATTAATGATTCATTGTATCAAGCAGGCGTGGATGTTGAATTTAAAAATCCAATTGAGTTGATTTCAGAAGCATTAGGTAAAGCATGAATTATTGGAATCATATATATCAACATTTTAATCCAATCGCTTTTCATATTTTTTCTTTTCCAGTTCATTGGTATGGAATTATGTATGTTTTAGCACTACTAGTTGCACTATATATGGCAAAATGGATAGTAAAAAAAGATAATATTGATATTACAAAAGAGCAGTTAGATAATTATTTTATTTATGTAGAGATTGGAGTTATTCTTAGTGCTAGAATAGGCTATATTTTGATTTATGATCCAAGTAGAGATTATTATTTTCATCAGCCTTGGCAGATTTTTAATCCATTTTATGATGGTAAATTTGTAGGAATTAGTGGCATGAGTTATCATGGTGCTATTTTTGGTTTTTTATTAGCTTCGTGGATATATAGTAAACGCACACAAATATCATTTGCTAAACTTATGGATATTGTAGCTCTTGGAGTTCCTTTAGGGTACACTTTTGGTAGAATTGGTAACTTCTTAAATCAGCGTTTAATAGGTCGAATAACTGATGATAGTTGGGGTATTTATGTGCATGGAGTACTTCGTTATCCATCACAGCTTTATGAAGCATTTTTAGAAGGTATTGTAGTTTTTATAATTATTTACTTATATAGGAGATATAAAACTTTTGACGGTGAATTGATATTGGTTTATGGTTTTTCATATGGAATTTTACGATCAATTGCGGGAATGTATAGAGCGCCAGATGTTCAAATAGGATATATCTGTTGTAATATTATTACTTTAGGACAGATACTGAGTTTTTCTATGGCAATATTTAGCTTAATGATATGGGTTGGTATTAAGCTATATAAAAGAAAGCCCAACCTTTAGATAGGTATTTAAAATAAAAGGATAATTTTGATTTGGTTATTATATATACATCTCTTAGCAGCGACTGCTTGGATAGGTGGCTCAATTTTTATGTTTGTTTTAGGTGTCACTTTGCGTGATAAAGATAAACAAAAAGAGATATATCCTCATATTGGACCTATTTTTGGTTATTTTGAAATTACTGCATTGATTATTTTATTAATAAGCGGAATATCTATGGCTATGCATGATGGTTTACTAAAATTAGTATTTGAAGGTAATCATACTTATGTTGTAAATTTACTTAGAACAAAATTATGGTTTGTCTTAGTTATTGTTGTAGCTTCAATTTTACATTTTATGATAGCTCTTAAAACAAATACAATTAAGCGAACAAAATTAGAAAATTTAATGTCACGTGGCTCATCTTTATTAATTTTCTTTTTAAATCTAATAGTATTATATTATGCAATAGAGTTGATTATGGCTCTTTAATTTTTTTGTCTTATTTTGATATAAATATGGAGTATAGTGATAGCTGCTGGCGTTATTCCGCTAATTTGTGAAGCTGCTTGTAGCGTTGGCGGATTAAAAGTTTGTAATTTCTCAACTATCTCATTAGATAATCCACTAATAGAAGCAAAATTAAAATCTTTTGGTATTTGAACTTGAAGATATCTCTTCATCTTTTGTATTTCTTGGGTTTGTTTATCTATATATCTATGATATTTTGCTTCAACTAATATCTCTTCTTTAATATAGTCATTAAATTCATTTAATTGTGGCAAGAGAGATGATATTTTCTCAATTGTAAAGCCTTTTCTAGCAAATAATTGTTTAGCAGTCATAGCATCATTAATTTTTTCTTCACCTAACTTATCTAAGGTCTGTAAAAACTCTTTATTTGGTGTAAAAATTGTATTTTCAAGTAATATAACACCTCTGTTTATTTGCTGCTTTTTTATAAGCATCGCTTCATACGCTTCTTTAGGCAATAGTCCTATTTTGTATCCATGTTCACTTAAGCGAATATCAGCTGATTCTTCGCGCAATAATAATCGATATTCAGCACGCGATGTAAACATTCTATATGGCTCCTTGGTGCCTTTTGTAACCAAATCATCTATAAGTACACCAATATATGCTTCATCACGGCGAAGAATAAGTGGTTGTTTATTTTGAATTGAAAGCACACTGTTTATTCCAGCCATTAAGCCTTGAGCAGCCGCTTCTTCATAGCCTGTTGTACCATTAATTTGACCAGCAAGATAAAGATGAGGAATTTTTTTGGTCTCAAGTGAATGTTTGAGTTCGGTTGGATCAACATAATCATATTCAATCGCATATCCATAACGAACAATTTTGGCATTTTGTAGCCCGCGTATAGAATGAATCATCTTTTCTTGCACATCAACAGGCAAAGAAGTGCTCATGCCATTTATATAACATTCTGTATTTTGAGTAGTTTGTGGTTCTATAAAGATATGATGCTGTTCTTTATCTTTAAAACGATTTACTTTATCTTCAATACTTGGGCAATATCTCGGACCAGTACCTTCAATTTGACCAGTAAAAAGAGGTGCTCTGTTAAAATTATTTTTAATTATTTCATGGGTAGATTTATTTGTATGTGTAATGAAACATGGAAGCTGTTTTTTTGTTTTTATAAATTTTTCTCGATTAGTTCTAAAACTAAATGGAATTGGATTTTTATCTCCATTTTGAATTTCCATAACAGTTGTGTCAATACTAGAACTATCAATTCTAGCACATGTGCCAGTTTTTAAGCGTCCAACTTTTAAACCTCTTGAAATTAAAGAAGTTGAAAGAAGTTCTGCACTAAATTCACCAAAACGTCCAGCAGATTTTCGATACTCTCCTATATGAATCATACCTTTTAAAAATGTTCCAACAGTTAAAATTACACGTTTTGCAATATATTCATGCATCAAATCAGTTTTTACACCTTTAACGGTATCATTATCAAAAATTAAAGCCTCAACTGTTTCTTGTTTTAATGTTAGGTTTTGTGTGTTTAAAATCCTGTTTCTTGCAAGAATACGATATTTATCCATGTCAATTTGGGCGCGAGTCCCACGTACCGCTGGACCTTTGGCTCGATTTAGTATACGAAATTGAATACCTACTTCATCGGTTAAAAGCCCCATTTCACCGCCTAAAGCATCAAGCTCTTTTACAAGATGACCTTTTGCAAGACCGCCTACCGCAGGATTACAACTAGTTGCTCCAACTTGTTCTGCCAACATCGATATAAGAAGTGTTTTACATCCCATTTTTGCAGTCGCTAGAGACGCTTCTATTCCAGCATGCCCACCACCTACTACTATTACATCATAATTCATGGCAATTTCCATTATTTTTTTTGTAATTATAGCAGTATATTTATCTGTTTATAATATTGTAAAGTATAAAATACAAGACAAAGAATTTATAGGGCATTTCTAATGATTGGATTAAAAGATATATGTTTACAGGACTTATACGTGAAATAGCGCAAGTAAAGAGTTTTTCAAATAATATACTCTCTCTTCGCACGAACTATAAAGCTAAAATCGGCGATTCTATTGCAGTAAATGGAGCATGTTTAACAGTTGTAAAAATAAATTTTGATGGCTTTAGTGTGGAACTCTCACCTGAGAGTCAAAAAGTTTTAGCTATACAAAATTATAAAAATTTAGTTCATATAGAACCAGCTATGAGTATGGGTGATAAGTTTGAAGGTCATATAGTCCAAGGTCATGTTGATACTATTGGAGTGGTTAAAAATATTAAAAATAGTGGCAGTAGTTATGATTTTTATATAGATGTAGATAGAAATTTTATCTCTTTTATTGTACCAAAAGGCTCTATCACAATTGATGGAGTTAGTTTGACCGTAAATGAAGTGTTTGATAACTCATTTAGATTGACAATCATACCTCATACAAGGCAAAATACTCTTTTTAAAACGTATAAAATAGGCTCACATGTAAACATAGAAACTGATATGTTTGCAAGATATGTGGCACATATTCTTAAACATCAAACTAAATCCCTTTCTTGGGATGAAATTGAGAAAATGGATGCACTTTATTTATGAAAAAAGCTGTTGCTCTTAAATATAATCAAAATAGTGAAAATGCACCTAGAGTGACAGCATTAGGTAAAGGTGAGTTGGCTTTTAAAATTATTCAAAAAGCAAAAGAGTTTGATATTCCACTATTTTGTAATGATGAACTTGTATCATCTTTGGTTGATTTAGAATTAGATAAAGAGATTCCACAGCAGTTATATAAAGCCGTTGCTGATGTATTTATGTGGCTTATGAGGCAAGAAAATAAAGCAGATATGCTATAATACCACAAGCATATTAGGTATTTTTTAAATACCCTTAAAGGATTTAGTTAATTATGGCACAAGTACCAGAAGATATAGGATGTTTAAACGAAAAATGTATAGCAAAAGATGATTGTAAAAGACAAGTGATAGCTAAAGATAAAACTGCCCGTGAGATACAAGAATTTGGCGGAACTCCAACAAAAAAATGTGGTAAGTTCCTAGAAAAATAGATTATTTTGTAGTGGTAAAATCTATTTTTATTTTTGATGTAAAATCGTATGTTATTGGAATAAACTTAACTCTTTGATTTGATTGTAAAATCTCTATATCTTTGTCAACTATGATAAAACCATTTGACATGGCTAACGGTTTTATCATACCAGCTGAATGTTGTTTCGTTGTTTTAAATGATGTACCATCAAAATATCCCGGTAAAAGAGTAGGGCGTTTACTATTTACCATTATATCTTCATCAATAAAAGTCATGATTGAATTTAAAAATTTATCTTCTCTTCCGTTTAATGCAAAAATAGTAGCTTTTGCAAAAAGTTCAAAATTAAGTGACGCGGCTAATGGGTTACCAGGAAGATTTAAAACATAAGTGTTGTTTATTTTACCAAATGCCGTTGGTTTACCTGGCTTAATATCTAATTTATCGAATAAAACTTCCATATTAAAATATGAAAATGCACTTTTCATAAAATCTGCCTCACCTTTACTTGCTCCACCTGATGTTATAATAAAATCAAAATTAAGTATATTTTTGATAATGCTTTGTATTTCATTTAGACTATCTATTGCCGTTTTTATAAATGTAACCATGCACCCTAGCTCTTTTAAGCGAGCTATTATAGTAGGAGTGTTTGTATTATAAATTTGATGAGGTTGCAAGCTCTCAAAATGCATTTTAAGCTCATTTCCTGATGCAAATACAGCGACTCTTGGTTGATGATAAACTAACACATGCGTGATGCCTTGAGAGGCTAGAAGTGTTATTTTATAAGCATTTAAAAAAGTACCTTTTGTTATTAAAGTATCACCACTTTTAATATCTTCACCAGTTAATCTTATATGCTTTGATGGTTGTATACTTTTTGGTAAAGCAACTGTATTATTTTCAAACGATGCATTTTCAAATGGTACAATAGCCTCACATCCAGATGGTATTTTTGCTCCTGTCATGATTTTACAAGCATGTTGGCTTGGTAGTTCTATATCATTTTTATCACCTGCAAAAATCGTATGTGATATTTCTAAACTCTTACCCGCATCCTCACATCTAACACCATATCCATCCATAGCAGAATTATCAAATGGAGGAAGATTATGCGAAGCCACGATATCTTCTGCTATAATACACTTTAATGCTGATTCGATAGGTATAATTTGTGTTGCTAGTTTATTAACGTGTTTGTAGATTAAATCTAATGCCTCTTGTATGCAAACTGTCATATTAACTCTTTTTATTGAATTTATGGTCTCTCACTTATTACAAAACCTATTTGCTTTAACGGCACCTCTAAAAGCTGTGTTTTTTGAGAAATAATAGGTTTTTATAAAAGTTTATAAGGTTAGCTTTTGACATATTATAGTAAAATTTTACCATGAATGATATATTTAAACTCATACTTACCATGCATAATTATAGTGTAATATTATTTATTATTATGGTATTTGTTAATTTAGTATTACTTACTCGTGCAACAGAGTTGTTTGTTTTTAGAACGCAGATGGCTTATACGACGCCTTTGACAGCTGTTTTTTTGACCTCTATTTTATTTACAGGAATTGTTATGATGTTGTTCGGACATCTTCACTTTAATATAAGCAATGTTATTATGATTATTATTGCAATTGCGATAATAATATTAGAGATTAAACGTATTAAACCGTTGAAATACTTAAAAAATCTTCCACATGCTTTACCTTTATATAAAAATTATGCTAAAAATTTTTTATTAATTGAGCTTGGAATGAGCTTGCTTATCTCACTGTGGATGTGGCTTTGATATATGTAGAACATAAAAATGCTGCGGATGAGATCTTATATATAAAAGATAAACTTTATAAATATCTTGTAAAAATAAGGCGTCATAAAGTTGATGATCAGATAGTTTTGCGTAATTCAGAAAATATTAAAATAGCCTATATTTATGAAATTTTAGAAATTTTACCACATAGTATGAAATTAAAATTAATTGATTATACAATAAAAGAGATAAAGTCAGCTAAATATCTACATGTAGGTTGGTGCATAGTTGATACGAAAATAATCGAAAAAGTAATGCCTATGTTAAATGAGCTAGGAGTAGCTAAGATAACTTTTATATATTGTGATAGATCTCAAAAAAATATTAAACCAGATTTTAATCGCTTATCAAGAATTTTACAAAGCTCATCTTCACAATGTGGTAGAACCAATATTATGGAGTTTGAAATTATTAAAAATATTTATGAATTTATACAAAAATATCCAAAATGTGTTGTATTTGATTTTTGTGATAACATTTTAAAGAGTCATGAAGTTTTTGATACAATTTTAGTTGGATGTGAAGGTGGATTTACAAAAGATGAAAGGCTATTTTTAGCAAAACAAAAAATATATAAATTAGATACTCCAATGATTTTACGCTCTCAAACGGCAGTTGTAAGCATCGCCTCAAAGATGTTGTTGTAAAAAAAGATATTTTTAGGTATAATCTCAGACTTAAAAATCTGCCCCCATACGGATTTAAAAATATATAGATATACGCACATAAGCGTGTATCATTTAAGGAAATTTTATGAGAAAAGATATTCATCCGATATTAGTTGATTGCACTGTTACTTGTTCATGCGGAAATACATTTGTAACAAAAAGCCAAAAGCCAGAGATGACAATAGACATTTGTAATGAATGCCATCCATTTTTTACAGGTTCTGAGCGTATGGTCGATACTGCTGGACGTATTGAGAAGTTCAAAAAACGTTATAAGATAGACCAAAAAAACTAACGTAAGATATGCTTACATTAGTTCCAACGCCTATCGGTAATATCGGTGATATAACACTTAGAGCCATGCAGGTTTTAAGTGAAGCTGATATCCTTCTTTGTGAAGATACTAGAGTTACAAAAAAATTACTTCAGATTTTAACATCAAGATATAGCTTTACATGTAAAGAAAATCAAAAATTTATATCAGTTCATTCTCATAATGAGTTTGACTTTATCAAAAATCTGAAGCCATCATTTTTTAATGAACATGTAGTTTATGTTAGTGATGCTGGCATGCCAGGAATTAGTGATCCTTGTGCGTTGTTGGTGAAATATTGCATACAAAACAATATAATATATGATGTTTTACCAGGCGCGAGTGCGGTTTTAACATCATTTATTGCCAGTGGATTTAATGAAACAAAATTTTTATTTTTTGGTTTTTTGCCACATAAAGGTAGTGAGCGAGAAAAAGCACTTCAAAAAGCACTTTTTAATGGCTATACTACAATTATATATGAATCTCCACATAGAATTGAAAAATTATTAAAAGAGTTGATAATGCTTACGCCAAAGAGAAAAATCTTTATTGCAAAAGAGTTAACTAAAAAATTTCAAAAATACTTAAAAGCTACTGCTAAAGAAATTTTAGATACTCTGCAAGGTAACTATAAAGGCGAATGGGTTGTTGTTATCGAATCAGCTGAGGCAATAAATTCTAATTTATCGGTAAAAAATATTTTAGAATTAGGCTTACCAAAAAAAGTAACATCTAAGCTAATTTCTAAAATAACAGGTGAAAATCCAAAGAAATGTTACGAAATGCTATTAGAATTATGATTTTTCCTGAAATTTAGTTAAAATCTTTTTCATGTTAGTTTATGGAAAACAACCAGTATATTATATATTACAATATCATCAAAAACTTATTAAAACTTTTTATATCGCAAAAGAGATAGACAAGAAAGAATATTCAAAACTTATGAAGTTTGATTTTGAGCTTAAACGTATTCCGATTATTGCTGCTGATAGAATGTGTAAAAATTCTAATCATCAAGGTTTCTTGTGTGATATTGAAGAATTTGAGCTATCATCACTTAAATCTATATTAAATAAAAATTTTGTTATAATACTTTTTGCTATAACTGACGTTGGTAATATTGGTGCTATTATTAGAACTGCTTATGCACTTGGAGTTAACGGAATCATCATAGCTGGCTTAAAGCATTTAAAATTAGAACCGATATTAAGAAGTTCTACGGGTGCCATGCTTGATATACCTTTAATCTTACAACATAATATATATGATGTGATAAATGATTTAAAAACATCTGGATTTACCATTTATGGTGCTAGTATGCATGGTAAAGATATTAAAAAAGTACAAGTATCACAAAAAAAAGCTTTAATATTAGGCGGTGAATCCATGGGACTTACCAATAAAATTATTTCAAAATTAGACGAAGAAGTTTCTATAAAAATGGAAAATGGATTTAATTCTCTAAATGTTAGTGTAGCGGGAGCAATTTTAATGGATAGGATGCGCGATGGATGATGATTTACAGAAACTAAAACTTTTAAATATACGAGATATACATGATAAAACACATATTTCAATAAGAAATATTGAATATATCCTTTTAAAATCGTTTGATAAATTAGATAAAATTCAATTTAGTGGCTTTGTATCAATTTTAGAACGTGAATATTCATTAAATTTACAAGTCTTAAAAGATGAATATCAAGAGTATTATCTTGAACAATCTCATAATCATGATGATGCAATGGAAAGTATTCCTTTAAAACCAAACTTTTATAAACAAAAGAGATTTAGGCAAAAGATAATCATCACTAGCATTATTATTATTTTGCTAATAATAACTTATGTTGTTTTAATAAGTCAGTTCAAATCCACAAAGCAAATAGCTCATCTTCAATCAAATAATCTAATAACAACAAATAAAAAAAATGTAGTTATAACTGATCAAAATATATCAATAAAACCAGTTACTGCGAAAAAATCAATGAAAATACAAAAACCTTCAAAAATAAAATTCATAACAAACTCAAAATTATGGATTGGTATAACAAATTTAGATACATGGAAACAAACACAAAAAATTATTAAACATGATATTGAATTAAATGCAACAAAAAATTATTTATTTGTTCTAGGACATGGCATGATCAAAGTTAATGTTGGCGATAAAAATATAACTTTTCCACATGTAGGAAAAGTTTGGTTAATGTTTAAAGATGGAAATTTAACGAAGCTAACGCACAAAGACTATGAGAAATTAAATAAAGGTAAATCTTGGTAAAAATTGTAACTTTTTTTTTACTGCTATCAACACTTTTATTTGCTAATATTAAAACAGTGAACCTAAATAGCAACCTCTCTGTTCTTTTAAATAATAAAGTAAAAATGTTTATAGGTGATGCAAGTTATAAAAATAATAAAGCTTTTGTACACATAATCTTTAAACCATACAAAAACTTTTTTGTTTCGAATAAAATTAATATTATTAAAGTAATAAAAACTTTAAAAGATAGTGGTTTATTAAAACTTTTTTTTAAAAAACCGCAGCATATCTCAATTAGTTTCTCAAGCAATGGTCCTGCTTTATATTTTGTAAAACTTGTAAGCCAAGCATTGCGCTCTATCGGCTATTATAGATACATAACTAAAAAGGCACATCTTGATTTATCTGGTTTTGTATGGACAATTGATTTTACAAGTGATTATGTTATTGGTCCAATAATACTAAATAATGCACTTCATAAATTAGGGTGCAATATCACGAGTATTTCTCTACAAAATCCAACATCTTGGTCTTATCAAATCAATATGCAAAATGCTCATTTAAATAGTAAAATTTTACATGATAATCTCCCTGTTGAGATACATCGTTCGTTATATTCACCATGGTTTAATGTTTCATTGGTAAAAAAAATTCAAATTACTTCAAATGGCGGCAATCATTGGTACCCAGAAATTATTTTTTATGATAAATATTTAAAAATTTTAAAAATTTTAAAAATTAATAGAAAAATTTATCAAATCTCTTTAAACATACCAAAAGATAGTATATATATGAAGCTCAGCGATATATATAATTTACAAAATATTAGCAATGGGCTTAAAATTATAGCCTTAGGTAAGAGATAATTTTAAAAAATACTTACATCTAAGGTTTTTTAGAGGTATCTATATGATAAAATGCTACCAATTATTATTAGGTTGGTAGATAATGTTTGATGAAATTAGATTTGATAGGATGGATAGACTTCCGAAATACGTTTTTGCACAAATTAATGAGATTAAAATGGCTGAACGTAGGGCTGGTGCTGATGTTATTGATTTTAGCATGGGTAATCCTGATGGCGATACTCCAAAACATATTCGAGATAAGTTAATAGAATCTGCCAAAAAAACAAAAACGCATGGATATTCTGTTTCTAAAGGAATTCCAAAACTGCTTCAAGCGATTGCTGATTGGTATAAGCGTAGATATGGTGTTGTTTTAGATCCGCAAACTCAAACGGTAGCAACTATGGGCTCAAAAGAGGGCTATGCTCACTTAGCCTATGCAATCACAAATCCAGGCGATGTGGCAGTTGTTCCTGATCCTACTTATCCGATTCACTCTTATGCTTTTATTTTAGCTGGTGGCAATGTTGTAAAATTCGGTATAAAATTTGATAAAGAGTATAGATTAGATGAAGATAGATTTTTTGAAGATTTGCAACGAGTGTTTAAAGAAAATAGCCCACGACCAAAATATGTAGTCGTAAATTTTCCACACAATCCAACAACCGTAACAGTAACACAAGAATTTTATATTCGTTTGGTTGCTATGGCAAAGCAGGAGAGATTTTATATACTTAGTGATATTGCGTATGGTGATATCACATTTAATGGTTATAAAACTCCATCAATTATGTCCGTTGACGGTGCTTTAGATGTTGCAGTAGAGAGTTTTACGCTTTCAAAATCATACAATATGGCAGGATGGCGTGTGGGATTTTTTGTTGGCAATGCAAAGCTAATTGGAGCATTGCAAAAGATTAAATCTTGGCTTGATTATGGAATGTTTACGCCAATCCAAGTAGCAGCAACGATAGCTCTAAATGGCGATCAACAGTGCGTCAGCGATATTACCGATAAATATGCACATCGTCAAGATGTGTTGATATCCGCTTTTAAAAGAGCCAGATGGCACATAGATAAAAATAATGCAACTATGTTTATTTGGGCTAAAATACCTGAGTGTGCTACACATCTTGGTTCTTTAGAATTTTCAAAAAGGCTTTTAACAGAGGCACATGTTGCAGTATCTCCTGGTGTCGGGTTTGGAGACTATGGTGAAGGATATATTCGTATTGCATTGATAGAAAATGACAAACGTATTCGTCAAGCTGCTAAAAATATCAAAATATTTTTAAAACAGTTTTAAAAGGAAAATGGTTAAATGATAAAAATTGGAATTATAGGAGTCGGCACCGTCGGCACATCCGTCGTTAATATATTAAAAGATAATCAAGAAATAATATCTGCAAGAGCAGGAAAAAAAATTATAGTTAAAGCAGGCGTTGTTAAAAATATAACCAAAAAAAGAGATTTAGATATTGTTTTAACGGATGATGTTAATGATGTTTTAGAAGATAAAGAGATTGATATTGTAGTAGAGCTTATGGGTGGCGTTGATGATGCTTTTAAGGTTGTAAAACATGCACTTCAAAATGGTAAAGCAGTAGTTACTGCTAATAAAGCACTTTTAGCTTATCATCGCTATGAATTACAAGAATTAGCTGGAGATATTGCTTTTGAATTTGAAGCAAGTGTAGCAGGCGGTATTCCTATCATTAATGCACTTCGTGATGGATTATCTGCAAATCATATCGAATCAATTACAGGTATTATGAACGGTACATGTAATTATATGCTTACAAAAATGATGAACGAAAATGTAAGTTTTGATGATATCTTAAGAGAATCGCAAGAATTGGGATATGCTGAAGCTGATCCTACTTTTGATATTGGTGGATTTGATGCAGCACATAAATTGCTTATTTTAGCAAGTATCGCTTACGGTATTGATGCAAAACCAGAAGATATTTTAATCGAGGGAATCGAGCATATAAATCAAGATGATATATCATTTGCCAAAGAATTTGGATATAATATAAAACTTTTAGCTTTAGCTAAGCGTAGTGATAAGAAGGTAGAGTTATGCGTTCATGCTACTTTGATTAAAGATGATGAGATGATAGCAAAGATTGATGGTGTTATGAATGCTATAAGCGTGGTTGGAGATAGAGTCGGTGAAACGCTTTATTATGGAGCAGGAGCTGGTGGCGATGCAACTGCTAGTGCTGTTGTGGCAAATATTATAGATATCGTAAGAAGTGGCAAAAGCAGACCAATGCTAGGATTTAATAAACCACTTGAGAGCGGATTGAAATTAAAACCAATTGATGATATGAAGTCTAAATATTATCTTCGTATCAATGTTTGTGATAAAGCTGGTGTACTTGCAAAAATTACGACTATTTTTGCGGCACAAAAGATTTCAATACAAACAGTTTTGCAGCGACCATCACAAGATGGTAGTGCTAATTTATTGATATCTACACATGTGGCATGCGAGAAAAATATTAAAATATTAATAAATGAGATAAATAATCTTAATTTTGTGAATTTTAAACTAGTAATGATTAGGATAAAGGAGTAAGTGATGCAAATTGATACAAAATTAAATGTTGTAACCATAAGCGGTAATATAAAAAGTATTGCTAATTTTTTAGAAATAAAAAGAGTGCTAGATACCATTTTAAGAAGCAAAAGGGATATTATTATTAAAATTCCTGATTCTATTTCAATGACATCTTCAGTAATTGGTTATTTTAATAAATTAGTTTTAAAAGATAACATAAAACTAACACTGATGATCGGCAATGCAATGCTATTAGACTTATTAAATGATCTTAATTTAGCTTCTTTATTTAATACAAGGATGTTTTAATGAGTATAAAATTTAAATTAAACCTTATCACATCAATTGTAGTTATTTTTTCATTAATTATTATTGCTATTGCCCTCGACAAGGCTATAAGCGATCATAATATCTTTACCAGAGCTCAAAAACTAAATATACTTTCACAAAAATTAAGTGCTTTAATTCATGAAACTCAAAAAGAACGAGGTGAGAGTGCAGGTTTTTTAGCTTCAAAAGGTAAGAAGTTTGCAAATAAACTACCTAATCAAAGGAGTTTGACAAACAGTAAATATAATAATTTAGAAGCATATCTCTCAACTTTGAATTTAAATAATTTTCCAATTTATTTACAAGAAGAGATTTCAAAATTTCATTCAAATATAGGTAAAATCAATACAATAAGAAAACAGATTGATTCTTTACAAATTACCGTAAAACAAGAGGTATTGTATTATACAGATATGAATAAGAAAATTTTAAATATTATCTCTTATACTGCACGATTTGCTGATACTCCAACTTTAATTAAAGCACTTGACTCATATACAAACTTTTTAAAATCTACAGAGAGAGCTGGTGTTGAAAGAGCAGTTTTAAGTGCTACATTTGCTCGTAATCGGTTTGGACATGGGATGTTTGCAAAATGGATAACTTTAGTAGCTGAGCAAAATGCTTTTATGAATTCATCAATGGCTATGGCAAATAGTACGATTAAAAATTATTATCAATCAATTATCAAATCTCCAGTTATGAAAAAAGTTAATGCCATGAGAGAAATAGCAAAGACTAAGGCAATTACAGGTAATTTTGGTATCAGTAGTGTCACATGCTTTACATTGTTAACCAAAAGAATGGATCTGTTAGGGCAAGTAGAGGCTAAAATGGCAAAAAATAATAGTTTATTATTAAGTCAGGCCAAAGCATCATCGTTATTAAAGGCAATAATTGTATTAGTGAGTTATGTAATATTTGCGATAGTCATTTTTATTATCATTGTATTAGTTAGCATGGGAATAAACAAGAATGTCGGGATTAGTTTAGAAAAAATTAAATGTGTTTCGAGCGATTTGGATTTAACATGCGATGTCATAGTTCCTGGAAAGGATGAAATTTCACAAATTTCACAAGCCATACATGTTATGGTTGTAGCCTTTAAAATAACCATACATGAAGCTATTAGTGTGTCTTCTTTGACATCAGAGCAGAGTAATACATTGCGTAAAATAGTAGATACTTTTGCTATAAATGGTATACAAACTGATAAAAGAATTAAAGATGTAAATATTTTAGTTTCTGAAATTGGAAAGCGACTTGATAGCGTAGAGGAAGAGGCTATTACTGTTACAGAAGATCTGGAAAAAACTTCTAGCATGCTTGACAAAACTATTGATAAGCTAAATTTAGTTGTTGGATCGATTGAAGATGGCAATGTATATCAGCAAAATTTAGCACAAAAAGTTTCCTCTTTAACTGAACAAGCAAAAAATATTAAGGATGTTTTGGCAATTATTTCAGATATTGCGGATCAAACAAATCTTCTTGCACTAAATGCTGCTATTGAAGCAGCACGTGCGGGTGAACATGGACGTGGCTTTGCAGTTGTTGCTGATGAGGTAAGAAAACTAGCCGAGAGAACACAAAAAAGTCTTAGTGAAATAAGTGTAAATGTAAATTTAATTACACAAAATGTTGTAGAAATTTCAGATGATACAGAGCAAACATCAAAAAATATGCAGGGAATTGCAACATCTGCACAAGAGTTGATAGTCTCTTCTAGACAAACAAAAGACAACTTATCTGTAACAACGAAAAAATCGACAGAAGTGGTACATCAAAGTACTTATATTGCAACTAAAACTAAAGAATTGATCTCTGTGATGGATGAAATGATTAAAATTTCTACAAAAAATATAGAATTAAGATCTGTAATTGAACAAACTTCGGTTACGCTTGCTAACGAGGCTATAAAACTAAAAGAAACTCTAAGTAAATTTAAAGCATAATGGATATCAATATTGCCATATTAGAGTATATGAAATCTTTAACACTATTATGTGTTGAAGATGATAAGACGATTGAATTTGTTTATAAGGCTATTTTTAGTGAACTTCCTTTACATATAATTTATGCGAAAGATGGGGATGATGGATATGAAAAATTTTTAAATAATAAAATTGATATTGTATTAACCGATTATAAAATGCCTAAGCTAAATGGTTTGCAGATGATAAAAAAAATACGTAAAAAAAATCCTTTTATTTCTATTATTTTATTATCTTCAATTACAGATATAGATGTAATAATCGATGCACTTGAGTTAAATGTTACAAATTTTATTAAAAAACCAATTATTAGAGACAAGCTTATAGATACTATTGTTAGTAACGTAAAATTATTAATAGCAAATAGTACTATAAAGCAAAAAAGAGATCAAAAACTTCAAAAACTTCAAAAACTTCAAAATAAAGAGAAGTATAGTACTTATCAAGAAGAATTAGCATTTAAAAAAGAATTAAATATTCTTAGAAATGATTATTATTATCAAATGATTGAGGGGAAATGTAATTCGATAGTAGATTTTTTATATAGACCATTAGATATTATGAGTGGAGATACTTATAGTGCTAGACGAATTACTAAAGATATGACTTTTTATCTTATAGTTGATGCCATGGGTAAAGGCATTTCAGCATCATTATCTTGCATATTAATAACATCATATATAAATCATATAATTGATAAAATGAATAAAATAGGAAATTTTGATTTTTATACTTTAATTGAAAAATCGATTGAATACATTAAACCAATTTTATTAAGCGATGAGGCTGTTGCAATTGATTATATACTTTTAGATACATTAAATGATAAACTCAGTTACGCAGATTTTGCTATGCCTGCTATATTGCTTCAGACTAACAAGAATGAAATTATAAGAATTAAATCAAATAATCCTCCGTTAAGTAAATATAGTGTAGATTTTAAAATTTCTAAAATTGATATAGCCGGTATTATGAAGTTTTTATTTTATAGTGATGGATTAGTAGAGTTTACTATGCCAAGTAATCAAGACACATATGCATCATATATTGAAAAAGATTTTTTAGATTCATTTACAAAAGATGATTTTAGAGATAAAGTATTTAAAAATATTTCTATTCAAGAAGATGATATTACTTTTATTTATATAAATAGAACTACATGTACATATAACTTTATGTTATCAAAATCTTTTAATTCTACTTTAGATAATGTCGAATTAGCTAATAATTGGTATAAAAATGAATTGATAAAAATGACAAAAAATGAAAATACGATAAATAGTGCTGAAATAGTTTTTACAGAACTATTTATGAATGCATACGAACATGGATGTCTTGGAATTACTACAAACCAAAAGCATGATCTTTTATATAAAGATAGATACTTTGAAACCTTGCTAAGTAAAGAAAAAGATATAAATAAAAATATATCTGTTATTATAAAGCAGATTAATTATGGTTCGTCTATGTATATAATTACGCAAATTACGGATGATGGACAGGGTTTTGATACACAGCTTTTAAGTGAATTTTTTCAAAACTCACAAGCTTTTAATGGAAGGGGTGTTTTAATTTCACGTCGTTCATCTTCTGGAATTTATTATAATTCTAAAGGAAATTCAGTTTTATATCTAAATAAAATTTAATTTTACTTTTTTTAAGATAAACAATTGTACACTCTTAAAAAATATTGAGGTAGTATTAGTGAAAAATATACACTTAATCGATAGTATTTGTACCTATTGCGGAGTAGGATGTGATATTGTCGGGCATGTTAGGGATAATAAAATTCAAAAAATATCTGCTCATAAAGATGGTATTATTTCGCAAGGTAAATTATGCATAAAAGGAAAATATGGATTTGATTTTTTACAATCACACGATAGGTTAAAAGTTCCTAGAATTAAAAAATCTTTTTTAAATAAAAATCCTGAGATTAAAGCTGGAATTATAGATAAATTATTTGAGTTAGATGAAATCTGGTATGAAACGGATTTAGATACTGCTGTTACTGTTGTGGCAAGCAAGTTAAAAAAAATCCAAAAGCAGTACGGAGAAAAAAGTATCTGTTCAATAGGTGGTGCTAGAACCTCTTGTGAGAGTGGATATTTGTTTCAAAAATTTACACGTCATACTTTAAATAGTCCACATGTAGATAATTGTGCTAGAGTTTGTCATTCACCAAGTTTAAAAGGCATGAAAATAACCATAGGAGAGGGTGCCGCAACAAATCATTATGATGATATCTATGAGTCAGAATTTATAATAGTAATAGGATCTAACACAACACAAGCTCACCCAATAGTTGCAAATCGCATGATAGATATGGCCAATAAGCACAACAATTTAGCTGTAATTGACGTGCGTGAGGTAGGTTTGCATAAATATGCAAAATACAAAGCTATTATACCACATGAAGCAAATTTGCTTATTTTAAACATGATGATTTTTACTATTATAGATGAAAAATTATATAATGAAGATTTTATAACTAACCGTACTAAAGAGTTTTTAAATCTTAAAGAAAAGATTTTACAAGACCCATTTGCAAATCCAAAATATTTTCAACAAATTATAGGGTATGAACATTTAGCAGTTATGATACCTAAAATAGCACGAGAGTATGCTTCAAAAAAATCGATGATATTTTGGGGACTTGGTATCACTGAGCATATTGATGGCTCATATGCGGTAATGGCGTTAACAAATTTAGCACTACTTTGTGGCAATATAGCAAAAGAGGGGACAGGGCTTATGCCGCTTCGTGGTCAAAATAATGTACAAGGCGTGTGCGATATGGGTATGTTGCCATATTTTGATCCAGATTATCAGCCTCCAAAAGAGGTAGGACTTATGACTCCTCAATTAGTCGATGCTATGCTAGAAGATAAGATTAAAGCCGTGTTAAACATCGGTGAAGATTTAACACATATTCATCCAAATCTAAATAAAGTTGATAAAGCAATTGATAAGCTTGAGCTAATTTTTGTTCAAGAGTTGTTTGTTACAGATATTGCAAAGAGAGCTGATGTGCTTGTTGGTGTAAAATCAGCTTATGAAAAAACAGGTGTTTATGTAAATGCTATGCGCGGTGTTAGCTTATCTAAACCTTTAGTGCATTGTAATCTTCCAGATGATTGGGAGGTTTTACAAATGTTAGATAATAAAATGGGCGGAGATGCTTCATATAAAACTTCTCAAGATATTTGGAATGAAGTAAGAGAGGTGGCTCCTTATCGTTTTAGCGGTGCTAGTTATGAAAAATTAAAAAATAATCTTAAAACACCTTTGCAATGGCCAATTAATAAAGCAGGTACGCGAATTCTTCATCAAGACAAATTTAAAACAGAAGATGGCTTAGGGGTATTTTGTTATCATCAATATAAACTTCGTTCAATGATAAAAGAGATTATTAAAAATAAATTAACAAATTATTATTTAACAACTGGCAGAACGTTAGCTCATTATAATAATGCAGCTCAAACGATAAGAAGTTCTAAGCTAAATAAACGATATAGTGAAGATATTTTATTGGTATGTGACACAAATAAAAACGATTTTCCTACAAATAGAGTAATATTAAAAACACAATTTGGACAAACAACTCCTCTAAAGATTAAATTTACAGATAAAGTGATGTCAAAAACGCTCTTTTGTACTTTTCATCACGTAGTATCAAAAATTAACTATCTTTTTGGGGATAAAAGTGATGAATTAATTTTAACCGCAGCGTTTAAATCCATAAAAGTTGAAATAGTTCCAGTTTATGAGTAGGGCAAAAGGTAATATCGCAGAAGATAAAGCATATAAATATTTACTCAAACATGAGTTTATGGTAATACATCGAAATTTTTATAGTAGATTTGGTGAGATAGATATTATTGCTTGTAAAGATGATGTATTACATTTTATTGAAGTTAAAAGTGCAATGGATTATGAACTTGCAATACAAAATATAACTCCTAAAAAAATAAGTAAACTTTTAAAAACAGGTGATATATATCTTAAAAAAAATAAGATAAATTTAGCTTTTGTTTATGATGCTTTGATAGTTACACCATCATCAATACAGATAGTTGAGAATATAACTTTTTAAAATACAGTGCATTATATTTAGTAGATTCACGTTTAAAATATAAGATACTTTAAAGATTGCACTTGTATAATACGCTTAACATTTAATACTTAAGGAAATAAATATGGCAAAATATATAGAACTTTCTTCATCAACTTTTGATGATACAATCAAAGAGGGCGTATCTTTAGTTGATTTTTGGGCACCTTGGTGTGGACCTTGTAGGATGATTGCTCCTGTTATTGAAGAAGTAGCAGCTGATTTTGAAGGAAAAGCAAAAATTTGTAAAGTAAATACCGATGAAGAGCAAGATATTGCGGTTAAATTTGGTATTCGTTCTATTCCAACTATTTTATTTTTTAAAGATGGTGAGATGGTAGATCAAATGGTTGGTGCGGCTTCAAAACAGGCATTTGAAGATAAGTTAAATTCTCTTTTAGCCTAAATCAATCAAAGCATAAAAAGCTTCTTTTTATGCTTTAGCTATAAAAACTCTCTTATATTCTACTCTTAAAAGAATCTCTTTATAAACATAATAGTATTATACAAAGAATAAAAACTTTATTATAATTTTAAAAAGTCAAAGGAAAAAGTTATGCTTGATTGTGCAATTATTGGTGGAGGACCAGCTGGGCTTACCGCTGGACTTTATACAACTCGTGGAGGGTTGCAAAATGTTGTTATGTATGAAAAAGGTATGCCAGGGGGTCAAATTACATTAAGTAGCGAAATTGAAAATTATCCAGGTGTAACTGGTGAAATTTCTGGTATGGATTTGATGATGCCATGGCCACAACAGTGTCAAAAATTTGGACTAGTTCATGAGATGGTTGAAGTCTCAAGAGTATCCAAAAACAGCGATGAAAATTTTATTATATATAAAAATGATGGTACACAAGAAGAAGCTATTAGTGTTATTGTTGCAACTGGTTCTACTCCTCGTCGTGCTGGTTTTATTGGTGAAGATACATATATTGGCAAAGGCATAAGCAATTGTGCTACATGTGATGGTTTTTTTTATAAAAATAAAGAAGTTGTAGTAGTTGGAGGTGGTGATACTGCACTTGAAGAAGCATTGTATTTGGCTAAAATATGCACCAAAGTTTATCTCGTTCATAGACGTGATACATTTCGCTCCGCACCAAATACGATTAAACGTATAAGAGAAACAAAAAATATTGAATTAGTTTTAAACTCTGTGCCTCAAGAAGCTTATGGCGATGCTATGGGCGTAAATGGAATCAAACTTAAAAATAAAGCAGGAGAAATAAGAGATATTGCTGTTCCTGGAGTATTTGTATTTGTTGGAAATAATGTGAACAATAAAGTATTAATGCAAGAAGATGGAAAATTTTTGTGTGATATTAATGATAAAGCAGAAGTTATTGTTGATATCTCAATGAATACCTCAGTTGCAGGGCTATTTGCTGTTGGTGATATGAGAATTGCAGCACCAAAACAAGTTGTATGTGCTGCTGGAGATGGTGCAGTAGCTGCACTTAGAGCAATAGCTTATGTTGATCATAAACTTCACGGTTAAAAAGGAGAGCAGATGATTAAAGTTGGTGTATTTGGAGCGACTGGAAGAGTTGGTCAATTGCTTTTAGCTGATTTGAAACTTGAAAAAAATATGCAGTTAGCATCTGTTTTTGTAAGGTATGAATTAAATTTTGCAATCGATCCGTCAGTGCTAGTAACTAATGACTTAGATATTTTTTTAAAAAGCTGTGACTTGATTATTGATTTTTCATCACCTGAGGCTTGCGAAGAGTTATTAACACATGTTATTAAAAATTCTAAACCTTTAATTATTGGTACAACTGGCTTAAATGAGCATCAATTAAATCTTTTAAAAGAAGCTAGCACATCTATGGCGATATTGTATGCTACAAATATGTCTTTGGGTGTAGCGCTACTAAATAAAATGGTTTATACTGCTTCAAAAGTTTTAAGTGATTTTGATATTGAGATTGTAGAACAACATCATAGACATAAAAAAGATGCGCCGAGTGGCACAGCTTTAACTTTAGCACGTACCGCAGCTGAGAGCAGAGGTTTAGATATCGATAAAATAAGAATTAGTGGACGCAATGGCAATATCGGAGAGCGTACGAAAGATGAAATTGCTGTTATGGCATTACGTGGTGGTGATATAGTAGGTCGTCATACTGTCGGATTTTATAATGATGGTGAATTTATTGAACTAAATCATACAGCAACTAGTAGAAATACCTTTTCAAAAGGTGCTTTGTATGCTGGAATGTGGCTCGTTGATAAACCAATTGGCTTATACACCATAGCAGATTGTTTAAATTTAAATTTTTAAAGGATTGAAATTTGAATGATAATTTAAATGAAAAATGTGCAGTTGTTGGTATTTTTGGACATAAAAAAGCTTCAACATTAGCATATTTTTCACTGCATGCACTTCAGCATCGTGGACAAGAAGCAGCTGGAATTTCATCTGCTGATGGGAAAAAACTTCATACCATTAAAAGCAGCGGTCTAGTTACTAGTATTTTTAATGAAGAAAAATTAGAAACTTTAACAGGTAATAATGCAATAGGTCATACAAGATACTCAACCGCTGGAGATGATTCTATTTTAGACGCACAGCCTGTTTTTGCAAGATATGATTTAGGAGAGATGGCAATAGTTCATAACGGTAATTTTACTAACGCCAAAGAAGTGAGAGATATGCTTATTAAAAATGGTGCAATTTTTCAAACTTTTATGGATACAGAAAATCTCATTCATCTCATCGCTAAAAGTGAGCAAGAACATCTAATAGATAGAATTATCGATGGAATTAAAAGAGTTGAGGGTGCTTTTTCACTTGTCTTTTTAAGCCGTACTAAGATGTTTGCTATGCGTGATCGTTTTGGTTTTCGTCCTCTTAGCTTGGGTCGTATCAGTAATGGCGGATACGTAGTAGCTAGTGAAACTTGTGCTTTTGATTTAATAGGAGCTGAGTATTTAAGAGATGTTGAACCTGGTGAACTGTTGATTTTTGAAAAAGATAAAACACCTAAAAGTATCCAAGTTTTTGAGCCAACTCCAAAATATTGTATTTTTGAATATGTTTATTTTTCACGTCCTGATTCTAACGTATTTGGTCAAAATGTTTATCAAATGCGAAAAAATATGGGTGCGGAGCTATCAAAAATACAACCAGTCGATGCAGATGTTGTAATACCAGTTCCAGATGGAGGCATTCCAGCAGCTATTGGATATTCACAAGAGAGTGGTATACCCTATGAGATGGGCATTATGAGAAATCATTATATAGGTCGTACCTTTATAGAACCGACTCAAGAGATGCGTGATTTAAAAGTTAAGATGAAACTCTCACCATTAGTTGATATCATTAAAGGAAAATCAGTAATTGTTATTGATGACTCCATTGTTCGTGGAACAACATCAAGGAGAATTATAAAAATGCTAAGAGAAGCTGGTGCTAAAGAGATACATATGAGAATATCTTCGCCACCAACAACTAACCCATGCTTTTACGGAGTTGATACACCTAATAAAGATAAATTAATTGCTGCTAATATGTCCATTGACGATATTTGTACTTTTATAGAAGCGGATTCATTAGCATATTTAGACGAAAAAGCACTTCTTGAGAGCGTGAACGCAAAATCTGATAACTACTGTACCGCATGTTTTACTGGTAAGTATATAATATAAATCATGGCTGTAAAACAAATCTATACATTTGGACAGTATCTGCATGAAAAGTTTAATGTCAAGGTGCACAAAACTGCTGTATCAATTTCTGGATTTACATGTCCAAATATTGATGGTACAGTAGCCAAAGGTGGATGTACCTTTTGTGAGAATGATTCATTTAGCCCAAGTTTAGATAAGGTAAAGCCATTAAAAGGTTTTTATTTAAATTTAAACTCCAAAACAAATCCGCTGTTACAAAATCAACTAAAACAGTTACAAAACCAATTTAATATGTTAAGTGAATATCAAAAACAATCGTATGGTGCTGAAAAGTTTTTAGTTTATTTTCAATCATTTACAAATACTTATGCCCCATTTCAAACATTAAAAACATTGTATGACAAAGCACTCTCTTTTGATGATGTTATTGGTATTAGTATTGGTACAAGAAGTGATAGTATAACTGAGCAAACATTAGAGTATCTTTCAAAATTAGCTAAAACAAAAGAGATTTGGATAGAGTTTGGTATTCAATCAATTTATGACGAAACTTTAAAACGTATTAATCGTGGTCATGATAGTGACAATGTTAAAAAATGGATTATAAAATCAAAAAAAGCTGGTTTAAATGTTTGCGGTCATCTTATTTTTGGATTGCCAGGCGAAAATAAAAGAATGATGCTTCAAACTGCTAAAATGGCTTACTCTTGGGGTATAGATTCTGTTAAATATCATCCTTTATATGTTGTAGAAAAAACTGCATTGGCAAATGAGTATAGACGTAAAGAGTATGAACCTATTACTCAAGATAATTATATAGATATTTTAAAAGAGGCAATTAAACTCAAACCTTCACATGTAAGCGTGCAAAGAGTTACAGCAGGTATAGATAACAACTCTTTAGTAGCACCATCTTGGTGTAGAAATAAAAATAAACAGTTAAAAAAGATAAATACACAATTAAAAAAGATAGGCTTAAAGTATTAATTTTTTTATCAAATTAACACAGAAGATGAATTGGCGTAAGCAAAAGTAAAAATTTGTTATAATGAACAATAACTTTCAAAAGGATGAATCATGGGAGTTTTAAAAGTCGAAGAAATACCACGATATACTTATGATGATTATAAACTATGGGATGGAAAGTGGGAGCTAATAGCTGGGTATCCATATGCCATGTCTCCTGCTCCTATGATAAAACATCAAAGTGTTAGCAGTAAAATAGCAAGAGAATTGGAAGAGATTTTTCAAGATTGCAATAAATGTCAGGTTCTACTTCCTGTTGACTACAAAATAACACAAGATACAGTTGTTCAGCCGGATAATAGTGTCATATGCCACGAACCAAAAAATGAGGCATACATCACACAGGCTCCAAAAATTATTTTTGAAGTTTTATCCAAATCGACTGCCAAAAAAGATACTAGCGTGAAATATAATCTTTATGAAAAAGAGGGTGTGAGTTATTACATCATAGTTGATCCACAAGAAGAAAACGCGAAAGTATATCGTCTGCAAAATGGCAAATATATAAAAATGTGTGATGTCAGTGATGCGGTTGTTATGTTTCAAATAGATGAGTGTAACAAAGAGTTGCCATTTGATTTTAGTAAGATTTGGAAAAAATAGCATTAACCAAGAAATTTATAAAAAGAAAAAAGCAAGAGTATGAAGAGTTGCAAAAAGAGTTAGAAGCCGATACACAAAAATGGGGGAATGCATGAAAATAGCAATAGCAAGAACAGGATATGTAGGCTTGTCAAACGGTTTACTTTTGCGCAAAATAATGAAGTAGTAGCGTTAGACATCATCCCAAAGAAAGTAGCAATGCTTCAAAAGCAAATATCTCCTATTGGTAGAGATAAATCAGGTATATCAAGACATAATAAGTTTGTAAAACTTGACCTCTACCTGTATTTTTATGGCATCCTTGATGACAAAATTGCAAACAATTTTAACTATAAAGCAGATAAATTTTATGGAGAAGAAAAATGACAAATATAATCCTATGCGGAGGCAATGGCACAAGACTCTGGCCAATAAGCAGAACTCTTATGCCAAAACAGTTTGTAAAACTTTTTGATGAAAAGTCACTTTTTCAACTAACAGTTGAGCGAAACTCAAAAGTATGTGACAGTCAGTTCATAGTCTCAAACATAAAACAGTACTTTTTAGCGGTAGATCAACTTGAGGAATTAAATAATTCAAAATTCAAAATTCAAAATTCAAAATTTCTTTTAGAACCGGTAGGTAGAAATACTGCCCCGGCAATTGCTTTGGCTTGCATGGCTTTAGATAGAGATGAAATAGTTTTGGTTACTCCAAGTGATCATCTGATAAAGAATGAAAATGAGTATGCTAAAGTGTTAGCTCAGGCTAAAGAACTGGCAGAGGAAAATAACCTTGTGACATTTGGCATAACTCCAGCATTTCCTGAAACAGGCTTTGGATATATTCAGGCGAAGCCTGAAAATGATGAATGTTCAATTTTAAATGTTGAATTATTTCATGAAAAACCAGATTTAAAAACAGCAAAAAAATATTTAGAAGAAAATTCAAAATTAAGCATTAAAAATTTACCATTAAAGTTCCTTTGGAATTCTGGAATGTTCTGTTTTAAAGCAGGAGTCTTTTTAGAAGAACTTAAAAAATATTCACCAAAAATTTACTTTACATGTAAAGAAGCATTTGAAAACAAAAAAATTGAAAATTCAACATTAAGAATTCAACATTCTCATATGGAAGCAATTCCATCTGAGTCCATAGATTATGCAGTTATGGAAAAATCTGATATTGTCAAAGTTGTACCATCAAACATTGATTGGTCAGATGTTGGTAGTTTTGATGCACTGTATGAAGAACTTCCAAAAGATGAAAACAACAATACGCAAAATGACAAATATATACAAGTCAATAGTAAAAACAACCTTATCTATGGACATGACAGGCATATAGCAACGATAGACATAGAAGATATGATAATAGTCGATACAGGGGATGCCCTCTTAATATCTAAAAAAGGAAGCAGTCAAAAAGTAAAACAAGTCGTCTCCGAGATAAGAAAGACTACAGATTTGCACAATATTCATCTAACAGGTCATAGACCATGGGGAACATATACAATTCTTGAAGATTCTGATGGCTATAAAATAAAACGAATAGAAGTAAAACCAGAAAAAAGACTATCTCTTCAGCGACATAAACACAGAAATGAACACTGGATAGTCGTAAGTGGGCAGGCAACAGTTACCATTAATGAAAAGACATTTTTACTCAATGAAAATGAATCAACTTACATAAAAGCTGGTGATATTCACAGACTCTCAAATGATACTAATGAGCCATTAGTTATAATAGAAGCACAAGTTGGAAGCTATACCGGTGAAGATGATATAGAGAGACTAGATGATGATTATAAAAGGAAATAAACAGATGGAAAATAAGAAAAAAGTAGCATTAATTACAGGCATAACAGGACAAGACGGAAGCTATTTAGCAGAATTTTTACTCAAAAAAGGTTATGAAGTTCATGGTATAAAAAGGAGGAGTAGCTCTTTTAATACCGACAGAATAGATCATTTGTATCAAGACCCACATGTAGAGAATCGTGACTTCATTCTTCACTATGGTGAAATGACAGACTCTATGAACCTTACTCGCATCATCCAAGAAATACAGCCAGACGAGATATATAATCTTGCGGCTATGAGCCATGTGGCGGTAAGCTTTGAAACACCTGAGTATGTAGCAAACGCAGATGGTACAGGAACACTGAGAATACTAGAAGCTGTAAAACTCCTCGGTCTTACAGAAAAAACTAGGATTTATCAAGCCTCAACAAGTGAGCTTTTTGGTAAAGTTCAAGAAACACCGCAAAAAGAGACAACACCTTTTTACCCTCGTTCACCCTATGCAGTAGCTAAAATGTACGCATACTGGATAACAGTAAACTATAGAGAAGCTTATGGCATGTTTGCATGTAATGGTATTTTGTTTAATCATGAGTCGCCTGTGAGAGGTGAAACATTTGTAACAAGAAAGATTACAAGAGCAGCATCTAAAATAGCACTGGGACTCCAAGACAAACTTTACCTTGGAAATCTTAATGCCAAAAGAGACTGGGGTCACGCAAAAGACTATGTAAGAATGATGTGGATGATACTCCAAGCAGACGAGCCAGAAGACTGGGTAATAGCAACAGGGCAAACAACAGCAGTGCGTGACTTTGTAAAAATGTCTTTTGCATATGCAGGAATAGCGTTAGAGTTCAAAGGCGAAGGTGTAGATGAAAAAGGTGCTATATCTTCTATAGACAGCGTAAGACTTCAAGAACTTGGAATTAACAACGCTGATCTAAAAGTAGGTCAGGAAGTTGTGTGCGTAGACCCAAAATACTTCAGACCAACAGAAGTTGATTTGCTTTTAGGAGACCCAACAAAAGCAGAAACAAAACTTGGATGGAGCAGAGAGTATAAACTTAAAGAACTTGTAGATGATATGATGGAGTCTGACCTAAAACTTATGACAAAAGATGTTTACCTACAAGAGGGTGGGTATAAGACTATGAGTTATTACGAGTAGGAGATAATAAAATGAGAACAATTACAATAGAGCAAGCAAGCAATAATTTACAACAACATATTAATTATACATTAAAGACTCATGAAGAGATAAGTATATCTTCCACTAATGGAGCAATAATAATGATCTCTCAGGATGATTATGAATCTATGCAAGAAACTCTTAGATTGTTAGCAGATAAAAAGTCATTAAGAGCATTATTGGATGGGCATAATAGTAGAGATTTAAATCAAGCAATACAATCATATTCAGTTGAGGAAGTTTTTAGTGACATATAAAATCAATATTTTAGAAAATGCCAATAATGATTTAAATCATCTAAAACGAAATGATAAAAATTCTTATGTTAAAGTATTTGACTTAGTAAGAGAAATTATTGTTTCTCCTAGGGCTGGTACAGGTAAACCTGAAAGATTAAAATATTTTGATAAAGAAGTGTATTCAAGAAGAATCAATCATAAAGATAGATTAGTTTATACGATATACGAATCAATAAAAGAAGTTGATATATCATCTTGCATAGGACATTATTCATGAATAAAAATAGTAAAATATACATAGCAGGACATCGTGGACTAGTAGGCTCTGCGATAGTAAAAAACTTAGAATCAAAAGGCTATACAAATTTAGTCTATAAAACACATAAAGAGTTGGATTTGCTCGATGCCAATGCAGTAGCAGAGTTTTTTCATAAAGAAAAACCTGAGTATGTCATACTTGCAGCTGCAAAAGTCGGTGGCATAGTTGCGAACAATACTTATAGAGCAGACTTTATCTATAAAAATTTACAGATACAAAACAATGTAATCCATCAAAGCTACTTAAATAAAGTAACAAAACTACTCTTTTTAGGTTCTACATGTATATACCCAAAAAATGCTCCACAACCAATGAAAGAAGATAGTCTGCTTACAAGTGAGCTAGAATACACAAACGAACCGTATGCCATAGCTAAAATAGCAGGTATAAAGATGTGCGAATCTTATAACATACAGTATGGTACAAACTTCATAAGTGTAATGCCTACAAACCTCTATGGACCAAATGATAACTTTGATCTAGAGACTTCACATGTACTTCCAGCACTTCTAAGAAAGATGCATGAAGCAAAAGAAAACAACACTCCTCAAGTAGAAATATGGGGAAGTGGTAAACCACGAAGAGAATTTCTCTACTCAGAAGATATGGCAGATGCCTGTGTGTTTTTACTAGAAAATAGAGACTTCAAAGACATAATCGGAATCGGTACTTCAGTGCCGGCAAATAAAGAAATAAGAAACACTCATATAAATATAGGAACAGGGATAGACATAAGCATAAAAGAGTTAGCAGAGACTATAAAAAAGATAGTAGGCTATGAGGGTGAATTATACTTCAACGACACTAAACCAGATGGAACGATGGTAAAACTAACAGACCCTAGTAAACTCCATGCGCTTGGATGGAAATATAGTACTGAACTTGAAGTTGGGATTCGTACTATGTATGAGTGGTATAGAAAATCTAATGGAAATACTCAATGAATGAACTAGCAATAGATAATCAATCCATAGAAAATAAAATCTATACTTTCAGAAGTGTGCAAGTGATGGTAGATAGAGATTTAGCAGAACTCTATGGGATAGAAACTAAAGTATTTAATCAAGCGGTAAAAAGAAATATTAAAAGATTTCCTGAGACTTTTAGATTTCAATTAGATAATAATGAAAAAAATGAACTGGTCACAATATGTGACCGGTTCAAAACACTGAAACATTCAACTTCTTTACCTTATGTATTTACTGAACAGGGTATTTCTATGTTAAGTGCTGTACTAAAGAGTGGTATAGCAATAGCAATAAGCATAAAAATAATAGAATCCTTTGTTATCATGAGAAAATCAATTTCTTCAAAGACTATATTATTTGATAGATTTGAGAGAATAGAACAAAAACTCTCTCTTCATGACACTAAGTTTAACCAACTATTTAGCGCCATAGAAGAAAAAAGCACACCTAAAAAACAACACATTTTCTACGATGGACAAATCTTTGATGCATATCTTTTTGTAAGTGATATCATAAAAAGTGCTAAGAAATCTATAAAACTAATAGACAACTACATAGATGAAAGTACATTAGTATTGTTTACTAAAAGAGATACAAACATTAAGACAACTATTTACACAAAAACCATCTCTAAACAGTTACAATTGGACTTGAAAAAGCATAACGAACAGTATGAAAAGATAGAGATAATAAAGTTTGATTTATCTCATGATAGATTTCTCATCATTGATGAGAAAGAGGTTTATCATTTTGGAGCTAGTTTAAAAGATTTGGGAAAGAAATGGTTTGCAGTATCAAAGATGGATATAAACTCTTTAGACATTATAAAAAAGTTGGAAGTAAATAAAAATGCATGAAGCAAAACTAAACAACATTCCAAAAGTAGAAATATGGGGAAGTGGCAAACCAAGAAGAGAGTTTTTATACTCAGAAGATATGGCAGATGCCTGTGTGTTTTTACTAGAAAATAGAGACTTCAAAGACATAATCGGAACCGGTACTTCAGTGCCGGCAAATAAAGAGATAAGAAACACTCACATAAACATAAAAGAGTTAGCAGAGACTATAAAAAAGATAGTAGGCTATGAGGGTGAATTATACTTTAACGACACTAAACCAGATGGAACAATGGTAAAACTGACAGATCCTAGTAAACTCCATGCGTTTGGATGGAAACATAGTACTGAACTTGAAGAGGGGATTAGAATGATGTATGAGTGGTATTTAAATGCTTGATAATTCAAAATTTAAAATAGAAATTATTACAAAACAAAATATTCCTATAAATATTGATAATCCTGTACTAAGCTATATTCAAAATAAAGACAGAAAAAGCGATAGGCTTTTAGTGAAAATCTATTATGATGGTATTGAAATAGGGAGAGGGATAGTACTTGATTTTTATAAAAAATTTGAAATTATAGAAGATTTTGGTGAACCTCATACTAAGGTTGTATCGTTTGAGTATCATGGCAAGACTATGTATAAAAATACACATTTTGGTCAGATGATTTATAAAATTAAAAACTTTAAAAATCCACCTATAGATGATATAGAAAGAAAACAATATATCAAAGAAATCACAGCAATATTTGAATCGTATATACCATCAATAGAAGAAAAAGCAACTAACTTAAAACTTAGCTTCATTCCATCAGCTACAAAAACACCAGATGACATAGCTAAACGATTACATACAGTCTCAAATTTAGAATTGGTAAAGATTATAGATAAAAATACACAAGATACAATCGACAGTAAAAATATTCAAAATTTTAATGATTCTATGGAACATGCCAAAACAAAATATATTTTAGATAAAAAGTATATTACAGAAAATAAAAGTCAATTTCTTATCATAGATGATGTCATGGGAAATGGGAGCAGTTTGTCTACGATACTAAAAAATCTTTATGATATGACGGATATGTTAAACTACTTTTTAATAGTAGTAAAGGATGTAAAAAGATGAGTCGTGTGTTTATTAGTGGTTCTATATCGCTAAATCAGCTTCCAAATGAAGTGATGCAAAGTTTTGACAATATCATATCTCAAAATATGGAGGTTTATGTAGGTGATGCTAAAGGTGTAGATGTAGCAACGCAACAATACTTCTCTTCTAAAAACTATACAAATGTAACAGTATGTACTATATATGAAAAACCAAGAAATATAGTTGCTGACTTTTTTAAAATACAAAAAATATTTTACGATGAAACACTTAAAAGTGAAAGAGAAAAACAAACTGCAAAAGATGACTACATGACCCAACACAGTAACTACTCTTTTGTTATATGGGATGGTAAAAGTAAAGG
>CAYYRS010000001.1:0-138524 GCA_964474335.1 uncultured Campylobacterales bacterium | reverse complement strand
TTGTGGAGGGGAATTATAGGAGAATTTTTGGTTAATGTCAAGGGGTGGGATGAGAAAAACAAATATTATTTTTATAAACACTATTTACAGGATATGTACATATCCTGTTTCTGGTTCTATTTGTATCGTAGCCGTGCCAGACGAATTAATAATTTTTATATCACAAGGTGAAGTAAGTAGCTTATGCCACCCTAACGATGGTAACTCATAAGCATAATTTGTATTCATAGAATTAAATGGGCGACCTAAATGGTCAAAATATATATCTCTTACGTTCGAACGACATCCTCCACTAAAAATAATATTTGTAATACCATATTTTTCTCCTAAACGTAAATTAGACATAGATTGTTGACTAGAATTGTTGTTAGTGTTATCTACACAAAGTGTATTGTTGTAACCGCCCGATAAAAGTTGATTAGAATTTATAGGATTTATTCCTATTTCTGAAATATTTGGATTGCCAGTGTAAGCTGGTTTGTCCGAAAAAATAGTATATGCCCATATATTTGGATAGGTTTTATGTGGACATTTAGAATTTGTAAAAGTTAAATTTTTATGAAATTGAATTTCCCATCTACTTTTAAACCATTTTGAGTTTATTGGAGTATATTTGTCGTCAACCATTGCTAAGTGCTGAGCATATCTTATATCTGATATTACTTGATTTGCAGCTTGTGAGAGTTTATTTTGTCCAAATTTAGGTATAAACACCACAGAAAGTATACCGATAACTATAATAACAAAAATAAGTTCTAAAATTGTAAAAGCAAATTTTTTCATACATATCTCTTTTAGATATAAAATAGCCCGCTGGCGTTACAACACTTTGCAATAAATAAAGTGCGCAACATCAACGATTTATTCTTATTGTATCCAAAATAAATTAAAAATCTCTTCATGTAAGAATAAAAAAAGCTTATATCTCTTGTGCTTTTTCTACATTATAAAGAATATCATCCATTGGATGACGATACATAGGCATTCCTAGACGCTTTTCATCTAAAATATGTCCAATAAATCCAATAGAACGACCAACTACAAAAAATGCATTTAATGCGCCTGCGTCTATAAACCCATCAATCTCACTCTCTTCATACAAAAGAGCACGCCACATGTCCACCATTAAAATACCAATCGTACCATCAACATTTAAGATAAGATTATCTTTTTTGCTAGTAGTCAGTTTTTCAACTTCTAATGCAAAATCTAAAAGTGGAGTAGCGGGGAAATTCTCAACTGCAAACTTTTTAAGCCCACTTACACGCAAATCAGGATTACGTACAGACTTAATACGATGTCCAATACCTGAGATTGGAGTACCTTGCTTTTTCATATAAGATATAAATTCTGCTGGAGTCATATTGTTATCGCTTGCATATTTAAAATAACGAGCGGCATCATCAATAGCTCCACCAAATCTTGGTCCTATAGTTAAAAGCCCAGTTACAAGTGATGAGATTACATCTTTTCCAGCACGAGCTGTTACTTTTGCATTATGTGCACCAGAAACAGCTGGACCATGATCTGCTACTGTCTTAATAACTGTTTCAATATACTCTGTTGCCCATTTCGGATATCGTTTTTTAAACCATAATAGTGAAATAACATCGCCTATGCCGAAGCCTGTCTCAGGTGTTGCTACAGATGATATTGGATAGCCCGCATAAGTTGCTTCTTCGCCGCGATCATCACTAATAGTACAAATGAACTGTTTTGCCCGTCGTGATTTAGGTACTTTCTTAATCTCAATCTCTGTAATATCTTTAATTATACCATCAGATTGTAGCTTAGTATATATTTCATGTATTTTTGTAGGTAAATCATTAAATGATTTTGGAACATAAATACCAGCCTCTGCCATTGCTTTATTTTTAGCTGCTGCCATTTCCGCATTTGCATTTGCACTAGCTCCTGCATGACCAAACTGAACACCTGAGCTAAAATGTTTTGCAATTGTGCCAATGCACCAAGCAATAATAGGCTTAGTTATCTTACCTGATTTTACAGCTTCAATGACCTTATATTCTTCAGTTCCGCCTACTTCACCTAATAAAATCATGTATTTTACATCTGGATTACTCTGCATACGTAATAAATTATCTATAAAAACAGAACCTACAAAACGATCTCCACCAATAGCCACACCTTCAGCAATGCCATCAGCATTTAATGCAATAATATTACATAATTCATTAAATAGACCACCTGAACGTGTAACTAACCCACATGAACCTGCACGATGAAGTTTTGATTTTACAATATTTTCTATCGTACCACCAATATTGGCTATCTTAAATGCACCTGGCGCTATGCCACCAACAGTTGCTGGCCCAATAACAATTACGCCAGCATCGCGAGCCGCTTGATTCATCTTGCGTGCCAATCTTTCTGGAATACCCTCAGCTGTAACCATAATAGTTTTAAATTGATCTTTAATACCTATTGCTTCCATTGTAACATCATAAGCCGTTCTAAATGAACCAAAATTTAAAAGTATATCAGCATCTTTAAAAACTTCTACAGCTTCGGTAGTTGAGCGAAAAATTGGTATCATAATCTCATCTGAACCATAGAAAAATTTTTCAAATTTATTATTTGAAGTTGGAGCTACGATTGCTGCAACTGATGGCTTTTTACGAGCAATAGTATAATCATAATCAAGCATACGCTGAATTGCGCTTTTATTATTATTCCAAAAAATTGCTTGCGTGTCTTTAGTAAATAATGCACTCATAAATATTCTCCTTACTTCTTTAAAGCCATACGAACTATGTCAGTAACATGAGTTTCTGGTCCGTAAACTTCTATATCTAAACCTAAACGGTCTGCAGCTTCTTTAATGTCTTTAAGACCTTTTTCATAATTTGGTCCACCACGACGAACGTAAATATGAGTATTATGTTCTTTTAATTTCTCAGCATATTCTTCAAATGCCTGAATAATACCTGTAAAAGTCTTAGCAACATCAGTGAAGTTTGCTATTGCTCCACCAATAATCAAGATTTTATCACGACCTTTTGGATCTTTATGTCTTGTCATTAAATCAAACAGTGTATCTGCGTAAAATTTTGTCTCACCAGTTGTTGGTCCACCAGAATATTCACCATAATTTGCTAGCTCTGAAACATCGCCAGCCAAATCAGCTATCGTATCAGCATACACAACTGAAGCACCGCCTCCAGCTACCATGGTCCATATACGACCCATTGGATTTAAAATAGTAAGTTTAAGTGAAGCACCACTTTTTGCATCAGCATCTGCTATCGCTTTTTCTTCTGGAGACTGATCATCCATCCCAAAAGCAGTTGGAAACTCAATGTTTCCCCATGAATTTTGCATCATAAAACCAGCTGTATCATCAAGGCGTGCTACTAAATCTAGTATTGCCATCTCGTTATTGTCTAGCATGACTATTGGATTTATCTCTAAATATGCGAAGTTTAAATCTCGATAAAATTTAAAAAACTGAATAGCAAAGGCAGCAAAGGCAGCCTGATTTTTTTGTAAAATATCATGAGGAATATTAGCTTTAATAGCTTGTTCCATCTCTGTATCATCCATATTAATAGGAATATGAACTTCATGAATTTTTTCTTCCCATCCCTCTTCGACTTCCATACCGCCTTCGGCTGACATATAAAGAACATCATCTTCTCCAACTGTAGTAGCTGATATATAATATTCCTGTTCTTGTGTATGTGGGGTAAAAGGTTCAACAATAAAATGCGATAAACATCCTTGTTGGCCAGATAAAAGGGTTGTTGTGTGCGACGTTTTATCATCAATCCAAGCAATAGCCTCTTGCAAGGTAACATCGCCTGGTTTTTTTACTTTAAACAAAACTAAATCATTTTTTCCACGTTTACCAAATAACATATCTGGTTTTACTACAAGTGATTCTTGTTTTAACCACTCAAACCCATGTTCTTTGGCTTTTGCTTTTAAGTCACTACCACTGGTTATCAATACAGATCTAAATCCATAATGAAATCCACTAAAATACTCTTCCCAGTGCTTAGAAAAAATAGCTTTGCCATCATATTCACGAATCGCTCTTTGAGCCATTACAACTCCTTAAATTTTATATTTGTGAGCGAATTATATCATATTAATAGTCATTCAAAATCATTAGTGATATTACAACTAGATATTTCAAGAAGATTTGTTAAGTTTAGTAACATATCTTATGTAAACTGGTTTTGTTATGTAACTAATAGTTACACTTTTTGAATTTTTATATCTTTTTTTTGTTAAACTTATATTTGAACAATAATTAATATTATAAAAAGTTAATCTTACTTGCATTTGATGATTATGGGCATCTATGCAAGAGATATTTAGATTTTTTAGCTTGTTTGCCAAATCTTTTGTAATTTGCATATTATATGCAAAATTTTCTCTAGGATTACGCAAAAATAAATATAAATATTTATTAAAAACAATAATTGGTGCATTTATAAGTAAAAATATTAATGATGTAAAAAAAATAATCTTATATCTTATACGAAATTGTGGAAGTCTTACTCTATATGATGAGAGAAATGTTTGTGCCACGATTGGTAATGAAACTATCAAATATGGAGCAAATATCTCTACATGTAAACGCTGTCTAAATGAAATCAATAAAGACAATATAAAAGAAATTGATGCTAAATACCATAAAATATCTCTTTGAGATGTAATATAGCGTCTATATAAAGTATAAAATATATATATAAAGATGAGTGGTGTAAAAATTGCTGAATAAATTGCTAGAGTGTCTAAAAAGTGTCCTTTTGGCAAACCAGTAGTATCAAAACCATATAAATATAATGAGATACAAAAAAGTAATAAATTATATAATGCAAAATTTTTATCTCGTTTGTTTAATCCATAAAAAGATAAGCTTATAAAAAGAAGCATGAAACTTTGATCACAAAATAACAGTAAAGGCAATAAGAGATATTTAAAATAGATATTTTTCTTATATAAATTTAAATATAGTAATAAACCAAATATAACAAATCCAGCACTATTTACAACGATAGCAGAACTCATCACTCCTGGTAGTAAAATAAAAATAGCAATAATCCACAATCTATCACTATCTTTTTTTAAATATTGTGCTAAAAGATTAAATAACAATAAGACACTAAATACATGCAGTAAAATCATAGGGAATCTAAGTGCAAAATCATTTTTTCCAAAAATATGCAAAGAGAGATTAACCAAAAACTTTATCATCGAAAAATGAGCATGTAAAAGCTCAATTTCACTATATCCAATAGATAGTTGGGATACTTCA
Organism: uncultured Campylobacterales bacterium; assembly: GCA_964474335.1. Taxonomy (GTDB): domain Bacteria; phylum Campylobacterota; class Campylobacteria; order Campylobacterales; family Sulfurimonadaceae; genus Hydrocurvibacter. The sequence continues at coordinate 133,237 of CAYYRS010000001.1, read as the reverse complement.
TATAACAAAACAGCTACATCCACCCCTAAAATAAGAGATAAAATGATATACTTTTTCATAAATTAATAAAATTACCTATAATCTCTTTACCAAATTCGCTCATAATTGATTCTGGATGAAATTGGACACCATAAATTGGCTTATTCTTCACATGTAATGCCATAATTTCATTATCGTCCATGCTTGTTGCGGATATTTGTATTGTTTTAGGTAGTGAATCTTTATCGACTATTAAAGAATGATATCTTGTTGCACGAAATTGTTCTGGAATCTTAGTAAAAATTTCTGAAGGTGCCGAGCATTGTATAATGGATGTCTTACCATGCATCATCTGTTTTGCACGAATAATCTTCGCACCAAAGACTTGCGCAATACTTTGATGTCCGAGACAAATACCAAATATAGGAAGTTTATCTTTAAAATAATTTATAACCGCCAGTGTTACACCAGCATCGTCAGGTGTTGCTGGACCTGGAGAGATGATTATCTTACTAGGTGATAATTGTATAATCTCTTGCAACGACAATTCATCATTTCTTATGACCTTTAAGCTAGCACCCAACTCTAAACAATACTGAACTACATTATACGTAAAGCTGTCATAATTATCTATCATTAAAATCATTAACTGTTACTCCTTAATAAGGCTCTATATTAATAATTTTTAAAAGACCTTAATATTCTAAACATTATATCAAAAAAAATATTTAAAGTTTTAAAGAAACGTTTTAGAATCTGTTTTATTTGTATCAAAATTCTCAAAAGAAAAAAAAGTAAAGCTAGAAATTGTACTTACAGTGGTGGGTCCTGGGCGACTTGAACGCCCGACCACCCCGTTATGAGCGGGGGGCTCTAACCAACTGAGCTAAAGACCCATGTCGTACTAACTAATTGAAGATTGAAATTATACTAATTTATTATTAAAAAATAATAAAAAAGAACTAAAATATCATCTATGATAAGAATCTATAAATCTAAAAGCTAATAAATTTTCAAAAATTGCAAACAATACAATAAAATTTAAAAAACTGCTACCTCCATAACTAAACATAGGAAGTGGCACTCCAACAACTGGTGCTAATCCCATAGTCATGGCAATATTGATACTCATATAGATAAAAATCATTAATGAAATTGCAGCAGTTACTACTTTTAAATAATAATCTTTATAATATAAGCTGATGCTAAGTAGATGTAAAATTAGTAATATATAAATACTAATAATAAATAAAGCACCAAGAAAGCCTGTTCGCTCAACGATAAAAGCAAAAATAAAATCACTCGTAGCGATTGGTAAAAACTTCATCTGTACCTGTGTTGCTTGATTTTTATCTTTACCGACCCAACTACCAGAGCCTATTGCGATAATTGACTGTTCGACATTATATGATGGTTTTTTGCCAATAAAACTAATTAATCTTTGTTTTTGATAATTGTGTAGAAATTGCGTATATGCTAGTGGTAAAATAAGCGTAGCAGATATTAATAAAAATGCCCAAATTTTCCAATATACACCTATAAAAAATAATAGCCCCAGCCCAATAAGAAGCAATACCATAGCAGTTCCTAAATCTGGTTCTAGTATTATCAATATAAATGGTAAAAATATATAAGTGCAAAGTTTTATAAAATCTTTAGTTCTGTATCCACCTTCGGGTGGTGGAGTTTTACTAATAAGATATGCTAACATTAAGATTAAAGCTGATTTTACAAGCTCTGATGGCTGAATTGTTAAATGAATAAAAGGTATTTCTATCCATCTTTTAGCGCCTAATCTGCTATATCCAATAAATTTAACAGTCAATAAAAGTAATATATTTATCCAATAATATATTGGTATAAGCCAGCTTAAACGTCTAATTGGCAAGAAAAAAATAATTATAAAAACAACTAATGATGCCAATACATATAAAAGATGCTTATGAGCTAACATAGGTACCGCTTCACCGATTAAATATTCAGACATTATTACAAGAGGCAAGATCAATATAGGTGAAATAAAATCAAATTGTGCTAGAATTCTTCTATCAATTTTCCACAAATTAGGTAACTCCAAATATTTTATTTGAGATTGTAACATACAAAGGCATTAACTATTCTCACAAATACTACAAAATATCTTGTAACCACCTCATCAAGATTAGATATTTTTTTAGCGTCACAAATGCAACAAACCAGATCTCAAATAGTTCAATTAATTAAAAACCATGGGATAAAAATTGATAATATCATTATAAAAAAACCAGGATTAAAAATTAAAATAAATCAAATCATTGAAGTGACTATCATAAAAGCTAAAACTACAGCACCACAAAAGATAAATTTTAATATAGATATTTTGTTTGAAGATGATGATATATTAGTCATAAATAAGCCCTCAGGCATTGTAACACATCCTGCTCCAAGTGTAAAAGAAGCAACTTTGGTTGATTGGTTAAAATATAAAAATATTAGATTATCAACTATTAGTGGTGAGGAGAGACATGGTATTGTACATAGGCTTGACAAAGGTACAAGTGGTGTTATGGTTGTTGCAAAAAATAATGAAACGCATGAAGCACTTTCTTTACAGCTACAAGATAAAACGATGGGGAGATATTATCTAGCTGTATCAACGCCTTTACTAAAAGATTATATAACAACTGTAGAAGCATCAATTAAAAGAAGTTCTCATAATAGACTCAAAATGGCTTGCAATAAAGATGGAAAATACGCCAAAACACAATTTAAAAAAATACTAGTAAGTCATGATGAAAAATATGAACTCCTTACATGTAAGCTTTTCACGGGCAGGACACATCAAATACGAGTACATTTAGAAAAATTAAATAGACATATCTTAGGAGATCATCTTTATGGTGTAAAAAATGGTAAAAATGAGCCAAAACGTATTTTGTTACACGCATATATGTTATACTTCGTTCATCCTAAAACAAAAACAAAAGAGTTTTTCATTGCACCATTAGAGGCTCAAATGGATATTTTTTTACAACAACATTTTAATACGGAGACATTATATGAAAAAATTAACCTTAATAATATTGAGCTTGGGTTTACTAATATTTATTGATGGATGTGGATTAAAACCTGCTCCTGTAGCACCTACTGCACTTGACACTACCTTGCCAGTTATACAAATTAATGGGCATATTCAAGATATGACATCAATTGCATTTGAGTGGAAAGATATCAACAGTTCACGAGTTACTGGAATAAGTGTTTACAGAAGCAGTCCAAAGCTACTAAATCATGCCATAGTATATTACACATCTATTTACAACCGCTTTGCTACACATTATGTTGATTCACATGTACGACCAAATACAGTATATAAATACTTTTTTACAACTTTTTCAAAACATGCACAAAGCTTAGCTTCACGAACCATAACAGTTACAACCCCACCGGTGCCACCATCTATCGTATGGTTGCAAGGTATTAGTGGTATGCCAAGAAGTGCAAAAATCATTTGGCGTCCTGATACAAATCCTTTAGTAGAAGGGTATATTATAGAACGTAAAACCATAAAAAATCCTAAATGGTTACAGATAGTAAAACTAAAAGGCAGATTAAATAGTGAATATATAGATACGAATTTATTAAGTAATTTAGTTTATTATTACAAAATTAAAGTATATACATATAATAATCTCATCTCAACGCCTAGTCAAACAGTAAAAATTATAACAAAACCACTGCCTTTGGAAATTACAAACTTAACAGCAAGTATTAATCTACCAAGAAAGATAAAATTATCATGGTTTCCTAGCCTTATCAAAGATTTTGGTTATTATAAAATATATAGATCATCAAATCCTGTAAAAGATTTTAAATATTATGCAAAAACAAAAAATCCTCATTTTATAGATATTATAAATAAAGACGCTAAAACATATTATTATAAAATTGCAGTAGTTGATACAGATGGCTTGCAAAGTAAAAATAATATAGCTGCCATACGTGGCACAACACTACCAAAACCAGAAATACCAAATCTAGCAACTGCTTCAGTTACTAATAATAAAATACAACTTACATGGCAAGATAGTGATCCTAGAGTAGTTAGTTTTATAATTATTAAAAAAACTAAAATTAGCTGGATAGATAGTAAAATTCAAAAGTTTACCAACATTACAGCCCATGTCTTCAATGACCCATATGTTTATGCTAATGTTCCATATATATATAAAATAATAGCTGTTGATAAGTATGGGTTACAGTCACTACCAAGCAAGCCGATTAAAGTTTTAGCACCAAACCTTCCATTGCAAAATAAAGCAAGCTCTAATCATACTACAACAATAAACGGAAGCACTATAAAACCAACACAAAACTTAGACACAAACTCTTTATAATGCCACATATACATGTACAACAATGCGTCACGATACCTCATCTACCACAAACTGTAGATGAAATATCATTTATTTTTTTAGCACACAATATTAATTATAAGCATGAAAAATTAATAGCTGTTAAAATAAAAAATGAAGCTTTTTTTATTCTTTGTATAGCACATCATGATAAATATCTCTTAAAAGCAGATAAAACAACCCGTCCAACATCAACATATTTACTACATAAGGCTTTATTGGAATTTACACATCTTAATAATTTACAAATCATATCTTCTAACATACCCAACAAATCAGAAAATCAACATCTAAAAAATGTATCATCACTAAAAAATATCAATTTTTTTACAACTTTGTTTCCAATAAAAAAACAAGTCATTATAGAGATTGGGTTTGGTTCAGGACGACACCTTTTGTACCAAGCACAACAACATGTAGATAAAATTTTTATAGGTATTGAGATACATAGAGCATCTTTACAGCAGGTGATAAAACAGATAAACATCCAAAACTTAACCAATATTTATCTACTTGATTATGATGCTAGGCTTTTTTTAGAACTGCTACCGTCAAATACTATAGAAAAAATATATATTCATTTTCCAGTTCCATGGGATAAAAAACCACAACGTAGAGTCATATCGCAAACTTTTGTTGATGAAGTATCTAGAGTATTAAAACAAAATGGTACTTTAGAGCTTCGTACAGATAGTCAAAATTATTATGATTATGCTTATAACTGTTTCATAAAACAAGCAAAAGTTATTTTAAAGATTAATAAAAATATTAAAATTGACATAACAAGTAAATATGAAGCTAGATGGCAAAAACTGCAAAAAAATATTTATGATATTATTATGATTAAAGATTATACTAGCCAATCTCAAAATATAAGTGGAGATTTTAATTTTCATGATGGAAATATTCGTATAAATGTTATATCTAATTTACAACAAAAAACTATTAAATTTGATCAAGGCTTTGTTCATCTTGAGCGATATTATAAGGTGCAAAATCAAGAACAGTTTGTTATTAGAGTATCTATGGGAAGTTTTGATAGACCAGAACATTTATATTTAATACTAAGCAAAAATCAAGTACAATATTTTCCAAAACCACCATTGCGATCAAAAATAAATCTTCATGCTCATAAAATTTTAAATGGATTATTACATGGATGATATAATAGTAGCAAAAAACATAACAGTATCCTACAATAAAGGGGAAACAATCATTAATGATGCTAGTTTCTCAATTTTAAATGGTAGTTTTACATTTATAACGGGTGCTAGCGGAAGTGGCAAGTCAACTCTAATTAAATCATTATATGGCGCATTAAAACTTAATCAAGGCAGTTTAATAGTTGGTGGTGCACAATTAAATAATATAAGTTCAAAAAAATTAAATTTTTTAAGACAACATATTGGAATTATTTTTCAAGATTATAAACTTATAAAAGAGTGGAATATTGCAAAAAACATCATGTTACCGTTAATCATTAATGGATATGATAAAGACCTTAGTCAACAACAAGTACATAAAGTTTTAAATCATGTGAAATTAAACCACCAATCCAATAAATATCCGCTAGAATTAAGTGGTGGAGAGCAACAAAGAGTAGCAATGGCTAGAGCATTGGCACACAATCCTATCTTAATTTTAGCAGATGAACCAACAGGAAATCTTGATGATTATTCATCAGATTTAATTTGGAATCTTTTAGAAGGTGCAAATACTCAGCTAAAGACTACAATAATTGTAGTAACACACCATATACCAAGAACATTAAAAATTGCATATAAACATCTACATATAGAATATGGAACAATTTATGAAATCAATTAGAAATCATTTTTCACTAATATTAGCACTTTTGTGTATACTCTTTTCCATACAAATTTTAGTTATAAACAGTAGAGCCATCGCAGCGTATGAAACCAAACTTGCATCTGATTATTCGATGATAGTTGTATCAAATATAAATATAAGCGATAAACAATTTAAAACTTATAGCAAATATATCTCTAAAGTTAAAAAGCTATCTCCTGAGACAATAATTTCAAAACTACAAAAAGATATCAGTAAGCAAAATATTCAACTTTTAAAACTTACAATGCCTAGATTTTATAAAATTCACTTAAATCATTATCCAACACCTAAACAAATAAAAAAAATAACTGCCTCATTATTTAAAAATAGTGCGATAATAAAAATACAAAATTTTCAAAAAAGCTATAATACTACATTTAAACTTTTACTTTTATTTAAAATCCTAACACAAATTTTCACTTTTACTATCTTTATAGTTACAACTCTTTTAATTATTAAAGAGATGAAACTTTGGCAATTAAAACATAGTGAGCGTATGAATGTTATGGGTCTTTTTGGAGCACCAGTATGGTTACGTTCTGCTGTACTTTTTAGACTTGCTATCGTTGATGCACTAATCTCATCTACTTTAGTTATTGTCTTATTTTCTATCATCTCGCACACTCAATTTATAAAAACTCAATTAAATTTAATAGGCATAAACATTAATATTTTTCATGCTTTTCATGATGGAATTATACTAACTATTGTTGCGATAATTTTATCTATTTTATTAGCAAGTATTATTGTTGTGAGCTATAAAGAAGAAGTTTAATGAAAGTTGTTGTTCTGATGTGTTTGTTATTTTTGACAATTAATGCTAATTTGTTAAACGTTAATCAAAATATTTCAAAAACCTCAAAAAAAATTAAAAATGCAAAAATGCAATATAGCTCAATTTATACGAAGATGAAAAAGAACGTACATGATATTTTTGCACAAGAAAATCTAATTATACAACAGCAAGTACAGTTAAGATTTTTATCAAATGGACTACAAATAAAAAGACAATCTTATAATAAAAATAAAGAAAAATTAAAAATATTTAAACAAACTCAATTTTCATTAAAAAAAAATCAGGCAAATATTCAACAAAAATTAATATTTGCAATAGCGAAAGTTGCATCTTTTTCTACTATTGTAGATACAAAAAGTGAAGAAAATATACAATCTTTAATGAGCCATGCAATTATTAAGATACTTATTAAGCTAGCTAAAAAACAAATTAAATCTCTAAATAAAAAATTTCTTTTTAATAATAGTCTTATAACTTATACACAAAAAATTATATCTAACCTACAAGCTAAGATTGATAGTATTGATATGAAAAAAAAGCTTCTAATTAAGATAAAACATACACATGAACTATCTTTATTAAAACTAAAACAAGATAAACTTAAATACAAACTTGCTTTAGAAAAATTATTAAGACAGCAACATGCATTACAAAAAACATTATCAAAATTAAACATTATAAAAATTAATAAAATAAAATTAATAAAAATTCAAAAATATCAACATGTAATGCTGCATCGTAAAATAAATACAAAACTACTTAATGTTAAAAAGATTGGAAGCAGTTATAGACGTGTTAGAACAACGAAATATAGAGGTATTAAAACAATTACACCACTTAAATCCTTTATAATTACAAAAAGATATGGGCCATATGTTGATCCAATTTATAAAATAAAAATATTTAATGAATCTGTTTGGTTGCAATCTAAGATTAAAAATGCAAAAGTTAGAACGATATTTAATGGTAAAGTAATTTTTTCAAAAAATACACCGCTTCTTAAAAAGATAGTGATTATGCAAAATAAAAATGGAATACATACAATTTATGCAAATCTTTCACAAATTGCGCCTGGTATCAAAGTAGGAAGAAAATTACGAAAAAGTGCTGTAATTGGACGTGTGCAACATCGACTAGTATTTGAAGTGACTAAAAGAAACTATCACATTAACCCACTAGAACTATTCAAATAAAAAATATTATTTAAAGTTTTTTTTCTATATGTCGATTATTTCAAATATAGTAGCACAAAAAGGAGGAGATTGTGAATAGTCAGGTTGGTCTTCAATCACAGCAATCATTACCAGCAACGCTAAAACAGGCAAATATAGAAACTAGTATAGCTTCATTTAAAATTAAAGACAGTAGTATAAAACTAGAATCTAATAAAGATAGGCTAAATTTAAATAATGACTCTCAAACATATACAAAAAAACAGGTAAGAGATTTTACAAAAAAACTCAATGAAGCGATTGGACCATTAAATACATTTGTACAATTTGGAGTTGATAAACATAATATTTTTTATATAGCTGTAATAGATAAACAAACTGGTAAAATTTTAAGTAGATTCCCAGCAGCACAGGCGCCTTATGTTTTACAAAAAATAAAAGAGCCTATAGGCATTATTTTTGACACAAAAGGTTAATTATAATTTGACTTTAATCTATCTTATTGTATAATCAGGGCTAAAAATTTACCAATAGCTCAAGGTTTTTTAATGAATAAAAATATCAACAAGGTCGTACTCGCTTATTCTGGTGGATTAGATACTAGTGTTATACTTAAATGGTTACAAGATGAATACAAGTGTGAGGTTGTCACTTTTACAGCTGATATTGGACAAGGTGAAGAGGTTGAAATTGCTAGACAAAAAGCACTCTCTCTTGGTATTAAAGAAGAAAATATTTTTATTGATGATCTTCGTGAAGAATTTGTTCGTGAATATGTCTATCCTATGTTTAGAGCAAATGCTATTTATGAGGGTGAATATCTCCTAGGAACTTCAATCGCACGTCCATTAATCGCGAAACGTCAAGCACAAATAGCAAAAATTACCAATGCTGATGCTGTGGCACACGGAGCAACTGGCAAAGGTAACGACCAAATTCGCTTTGAAGTTGGATATTTAGCTATTAATTCAAATTTAACAATTATAGCACCTTGGAGAGAGTGGGATTTAAACTCAAGAGAAAAATTACTCTCTTACGCCAAAGAGCATGGTATAAAAATCGAAAAACAGGGTCAAAAATCACCATATTCAATGGATGCTAATCTACTTCATATCTCTTACGAAGGTGGAGTTTTAGAAGATCCAGATACTGAACCAGATGAAAGCATGTGGTTGTGGTCAGTATCACCACAAAATGCGCCAAATAAAGCTCAATATATAGAATTAGAATTTAAAGATGGAGATCCATTTAAATTAGATAACAAAGAACTCTCGCCAGCAATCATGCTAGCTGAACTCAATCGATTGGGCTCAAAGCATGCAGTAGGTAGAATTGATATCGTAGAAAATCGTTTTGTTGGTATGAAAAGTCGTGGATGCTATGAAACACCAGGTGGCACCATCATGCTTAAAGCTCATCGTGCAATTGAATCAATCACGCTTGATAGAGAGGAAGCTCATCTAAAAGATGAGCTAATGCCAAAATATGCAAAACTTATTTATAATGGATTTTGGTTTTCACCTGAAAGAGAAATGCTTCAAGCTGCCATCGATAAAACACAAGAAAATGTTTGTGGAGTTGTGCGTTTAAAACTTTACAAAGGTAATGTAATAGTAGTTGGCAGAAGATCTGAGTTGTCACTTTTTAATTCTGAGTATTGTACTTTTGAAGAAGATGAAGTTTATAATCAAAAAGACGCACATGGATTTATCAAATTAAATGCACTTAGATTTATAATCAAAGGCAAAGTACATAAAAAATAAAGGTTGTTAGGAAAAACATGAAAGTATTATTAATTAAAGATGTTAAAAGCCTTGGCAAAATAGGTGATATTAAAGAGGTAAAAGATGGATATGGTAAAAATTTTCTAATCAATAAAGGTTTTGCAAAGCATGCAACCAATGATGTAATCGCAAAATATTTATCAAAAGAAAAAAAACGTCAACAAGATGAATTAAAAGAGATAGAGATTTTAAAAAATTTGGCCAAAGAGTTAGATAAATTAAATATCATAGTTACTAAAAAATTAGGTAAAAATAATCATCTCTTTGGTGCAGTTACCAAAGATGAGATAGCGGATTCATTAAAAAGTCAGCATAATATCGAAATAGACAAAAAACATATTGCTTCAAAAGAGCATATCAAAACCGTTGGTGAGCATAATATTGATTTTAAATTAGGTCATGGGCTCCAAGCAATATTACATGTAGAGGTTATAGGCAAATAATGTTTGATGCAACAACTATATTGGCATACAAAGGTAAAAATCAAGCGGTAATTGGCGGTGATGGGCAAGTTACCTTTGGTAGCACAGTCTTAAAAGGCAATGCAACAAAAATACGAACACTCCATCATGGCAAAGTATTGGCTGGTTTTGCAGGAAGCACGGCAGATGCTTTTAATCTTTTTGATATGTTTGAGGGTTATCTAGAAGATAAAAAAGGCGATCTTTTAAAAGCTGTGATAGATTTTTCAAAAGCATGGAGAAAAGATAAAGTTTTAAGAAGGCTAGAAGCTATGATGATAGTCTTAAATACTAAACATATCTTTATTCTTACAGGAAATGGGGACGTTGTGGAGCCAGAAGATGGTGAGATAGCTTCCATTGGCAGTGGTGGTAATTTTGCAATATCTGCCGCAAGGGCATTAAAACGTCATGCTAAGACATTAGATGAAGAGATGTTGGTAAAAGAGAGTTTAAAAATAGCATCAGAATTGTGTATCTACACAAATAGTAATATAAAAATTTTAAAATTACAAGAGTAGCATTTATGAATATGACACCAAAAGAGATAGTCCAATATCTTGATAATTACATTATAGGACAAAAAGATGCTAAGCGCATGATTGCATTAGCGCTTAGAACAAGATATCGGAGAATGCAATTAAATCCAGATATGCAAGAAGAAATTACACCAAAAAATATCTTAATGATAGGTTCTACTGGTGTTGGTAAAACAGAAATTTCAAGAAGACTGGCTAAAATGATGAAAGTCCCATTTTTAAAAGTTGAAGCTAGCAAATATACTGAAGTAGGTTTTGTAGGTCGTGATGTAGAATCCATGATAAGGGATTTGGTAGTATCTTCTATTGCAATTATAAAACGTGAAAAAGAAGATGAATATAAAGAACAGATTGAGAATTATATCATAAATAAAATTGTAGAAAAATTATTACCTCCTCTACCTACATCAACATCTCAAGAAAAAAAAGACTCATACAAAGAGTTATTAAAAAAAATGGAAAATAGAGTAATTTCTGGCGAGATGGATACAAAAATTATAGAACTTGAAATTATACCTATAACAGTAGAATTTAATGACTCAAGTCTTCCTCCTGATATGATTAAAGTTCAAGAATCTTTTGCTAATATATTTGCTTCTGCATCAAAAGATAAAAAAATCAAGTCTGTAACTATTAAACAAGCTAAAGAACTACTAAAGCAAGAAGCTAGCTCAAAATTAATAGATAATACTACAATAAATACCGAAGCTATCAAACGTGCTCAAGAGGGTGGGATTATATTTTTAGATGAGATAGATAAAATAGCGGTCAGCTCTAAAAGTGAAAGTAGAAACGACCCAAGCAAAGAGGGAGTACAACGTGATTTATTACCAATTGTAGAGGGTAGTAGTGTTACAACAAAATATGGAATTATCAAAACAGATCATATTCTTTTTATTGCCGCTGGTGCATTTCATCTTTGCAGTCCCAGCGATTTAATTCCAGAATTACAAGGTCGTTTTCCACTTAGAGTTGAACTAGAATCTCTTACTCAAGAATCTCTTTATAAAATTTTAACACAAACTAAAAATTCACTACTTAGACAATATGCTGCCTTACTAAGTGTTGAAAATGTTACACTTGAATTTAATGACCAAAGCATACAAGAGATAGCAAAAATTTCATTTAAAGCAAATGAATTAACAGAAGATATAGGTGCTAGGCGATTGCATACTGTATTAGAAAAAGTTATAGAAGACATTAGTTTTGATGCGCAAGACTATAGTGGTAAAACCTATACAATAACACCAGAAATCGTTCATAACAAACTTGATTTAGTAATCGAGAATGAAGATTTATCAAGGTATATATTATAAACATGCAAGAAAAAAATTATAAATTATCAACCACTGATACAAAATGTGGATTTGTATCAATAATTGGACGTCCAAATGCTGGTAAAAGCACGCTAATAAACTCTCTTTTGGGTGAAAAAATTGCTTTAGTCAGCCAAAAAGCAAATGCTACACGAAAACGTTCAAATGCTATTGTTATGCATAAAAATACTCAAATAATTTTTGTAGATACGCCAGGATTACATAAAGCAGAAAAAATTTTAAATAAATACATGCTACAAGAAGCTCTAAAGGCTATGTCTGATTGTGATTTAATTATTTATCTTACGCCAGTCACTGATTCAGTAGAATATTATGAAGAGTTCTTAAAGCTTAATGCAAATAAAATTAAACATATTGTAGTTTTAAATAAAATCGATCAGGTTTCTAATGAAAAACTTTTGAAACGAATTAATAACTATAATAAGTATGCAGATAATTTTGAGGCACTTATCCCAATGAGTGCCTCAAAATCTATAGGAGCCAAAGACTTGCTTGATATAGTCATAAAATATTTAGATTATTCTCCTTTTTTATACGATCCAGACGATATAACTTCACAACATACAAGAGATATCTATAAAGAATTTATCCGTGAAGCAATTTTTAAAAATGTAAGTGATGAAATTCCATATGAGTCAGATGTACTCATAGATAAAATTGATGAACAGCCTAATTTTGAGCGTATCAAAGCAACTATTATAGTAGAAAAGGATAGTCAAAAAGGAATTTTAATAGGGAGCAAAGGAGCAACTATTAAGCGAATAGGTATAAATTCAAGAGAAAAAATAGAATATCTAAGTGGTAAAAGAAGTTATCTCGAATTATATGTTTTAGTAAAAAAAGGATGGTCAAAAGATAAAAAGATATTAGAAGAAATAGGATATATATAATGAAAATATTAATTTTAATAATTTTAATAACAAATTTTATTTTTGCTGCTGAGAATTCGATATTAACGCAATATCGCCTACATGGTTTAATCAGTATTCAAAGGAGTTTGGATTTAGATTTAGCCAATATAAAATATTGGCTAAATATTTTAAAATTTACAAATACCAAGTATGGATACATACAATCTAACATAGATTTATTAACTTGCAATAAACAAAAATCAATGCTACAACTAAACATTAGAGATAAAAATAATACATTTACTGCAATACAAAAATATCAAGCATTAGTTGGTAAAAATAATGGCGATAAAACAAAAAAAGGTGATTTAAAAACTCCTGTTGGAATATATACTCTTACAAAAAAATTAAATAAAGTAGAGCCATTTTACGGACCCTTGGCTCTTGTTACATCATATCCTAATCTTTATGATAAATATTATAATAGGGATGGATATGGGATCTGGATACATGGTGTTCCAGAAAATGGCACAAGAAAACCATTTACTAAAGGATGCATTGCTTTACAAAATAATAACCTAATAGCTTTGAGTAAAAAAATTAATTTAAATAAAACATTAGTTATTATAAACAACAATAAAGTACAAACAAATATTTCCAAACAAAATTTAGCTAAACTTTTGGCAAACTTTTATATGTGGAGATATAGTTGGATTTATGGAAATACTAATAAATATTTAAGTTTTTATAGTAAAAATTTTAAACAAACAAATGGGATGACATTTAACGCTTTTGCAAAATACAAAACTGCACTTTTTAAACGAAAAGGTAAAACTTACTTAAACTTTTCAAATATTATAATTCTACCATATCCAAATGAAAATAATACTTATGAAATTATAGCTCATGAAATTTATAAAACAACAACTTATAATTGGCAGGGTACAAAAAAACTTATTGTAAAGCTTAAAGACAATACCATGAAAATCTTAACAGCTGAATAATCCCTATATTTTCTAATTATAAAATTAAAAAAAACTAGTTTATTAGTTCTATTTTAGAGATTTATTAGAGATGTTCTATAATAAATAATAATATCTTTCTAAATTTTGCTATAATCAAAAAATATTTAAGTTACATTTTGCTAAAATCAACTAAGAATATCTTTTAAGTGACAAGGGGTTAATGATATTGCATAATATTGAGTATCTCTAGAGACAGTGATTTTTATTGACAAGAAGGCAAAATTAATTAGAGGTATCCTTAAATTAACTTCAAAAATTTTTATAAAGACCGATTTTGGTTAAGTTGCATGGATTTTTTTAAATAAATATCATTGAGTTCACAAGAAAAGTCACGGAAGCAAAAGTGTGTTGAAGATTTTTTAAGAACATTATAAAAAATTTGATAAATAGGCAATATCAAGAACATAAAACAAAAAGTTTATAAAAACTACTTTGTGGAATGATTCTTGCTGAATTTACCTAAGCTTAGGAGGCTATATGCAAAAAGATAAAACAACCTTTTCAAGTGTAATATCTGTAGATCCTTATAGAAAGTCTTTTATTGAAGGGGTGTCTGGTAATTTATATAAACAAAAAGAATTAACTTATTCAAAAAAACGATATGTTATTGCCTACCTTAATACAAAAGCATTTATCAGTGCTATCATCACAGTTAGTAAAAATATACCGGATGAAGATTTACAAGATGTAATAGAAAATAAAATATATGAAGAGCTTGCTCTTGATATGGCAATTGCGTATCAAACCAATTACATTGAAATAATAAATAAAGCAGATGAGAATAATCGATTTTTCCATGTCTTTGTAGTAGATCCGCTAACTCTAGATGATGATTTTCGCTCAATTATTAAGGAAATTAAATATATTGATCAAATTGTTCCATTGCCTATTCTTCTAAAATCACTTTATACGAGAGAAATTATAGATGACTTGGGTGTGCATTGTTTTATTTTTTTTCAAAAAGACGATACTTTTTTAACTATATATAATGAACAGGAATTTCTATACACAAAATCACTAAATTTTTCACTCACTAAAATACATGAAAATTTTTGTGAGCTATTAGGTGAACAAATACCTTTTGATACTTTTATTGAAATACTTTCATCGGAGGGATTGGCCACAAATAATCTTGAACATCAAAAATATTTGATAAAACTTTTTTCTGATATCTTTTTACATGTAAATGATATTTTAACTTATGTAAAACGAGTCTTTCAAATTGAAAAAATAGATACAATATACATAGGCTCTGATATAACTAAAATATCAGGCTTGGATGAATATGCACAAACATATTTATCAATCAATGCTTATGATTTTGATTTTGATTATGGTTTTACGAGTGATATACAACATGTTAGCCAGATTCATTCTCTTATGCAATTATACGCAGGTCTCTCAGGTGAAGAGAGATATGAGTGTAATTTCTCTAAATATCTCAGACCTCCTCCATTTGCTAAAAGACAAAGTGGCAAGTTGATCCTCGTAACAGCTGCATCACTCATTATCGCCTTGATATATCCCATTACTAATTGGTCTTTGACTTATGTCGAAAACATGCGCTATTCACTTTTAAATACCCAATACACTAAAGTCAATAATATTAAAATGACTAGAGAAGCAACTCTTTATTTAAAAAGGAAAAATGAAAAGAGAATATTTGCATTGGAAAAAAATGAGCTAAATAACTATAATAATACAAAAAATACTCTTGTAGAAATTCATAATATAAAAGTAAACTATGCTATGAAAGCAAAAAGAATTGCCTATTTAACAAAAGCTTTAAATAAATATGGTGTACAATTAAAAAAGATAGATTATACTCAAAAGAATAAACAACATTATTTTACTTTAACTTTATTAGCGCGACACAATAAGACAATTACTGATCTTATCAAATATCTTACAAAAACAGATGCTAAAATTTATGCATTTTCATTAAAAAATATTATCTATAATGATAAAAAGAAACATTATGTTAGTAAACTAAAGGTAACATTATTATGAAATTTAATATTGAAAACTACTTATACAAATTAGATAATGCGTTAATACCAAAATCAAAAAAAGATTTGTATTTAATTTACATGATGATAGCTGCAATTGCTATTGGTGTGTCATATGTTTTGTTCTTTACTCCATCACGACAAGAACTTGTAGCTACACATGCAAAAGTTACCCAAATACAAAAATTAATTATTGCTGATAAAGTATATTTATCTGTTAATTCACAAGTAATGTTGTCAAATCTTGATAAAAAAATTACTAGCCTAAAAGAAAAATATTTAATATACAAAAACAACAATGCTTATATAAAATCTCAAATTAATAAAATTTCATTTTTATTTTATAATCAAAAAACTTGGGGTAAATTTTTAAATTCAATTTCAATAAATGCAAAATTATATAATGTTAAATTATTAAAATATAATAATATATATATTAAACATAGTACTGCTTTTGGACATGTGCTAAATATTAATATACAAGCAAGCGGAAAATATCAAAATACTTTAAAATTTATCAATTCTCTTGAGCAAAGTTTTTTAGTTGTGGATGTACATAATATTTCTATGGTAGCTAAAAATAAATTATTTACTGATTTAAATCTATCAGTATGGGGAGTTAGACAATAATGAAAAAAATTATATTTTTATTTAGTGTAGTTTTCTTGTCTTTAGTTTATGCTAATACCATAAAACCTGATAATACACAATTAGCTTGGGTTAACCAACAAGTTGATGCTATTTCTCAGCCAAGAAATGGAATATCATCTATATATATTAATACGCTTAAAAATCCATTTGTTTTTATATATAAAATAAAACAAATTGGTAAAAGAAACCATCATGCTTACATAACAAGGTCTTGGCGAAGGCACTTTAGAACTTTGAAACTTACATTAATTATTAATCACCAAGCATTAATTAATGGCAGATGGTATAAATTACATAAAAGATTGCGAGGATTTAAAATAAGTTTTATTGGTAATCATCAGGTGATTTTAAAAAGAGGTCATGTGATAAAAAAATTATCTGTACAAAGAGATAATAAAAATATAAAAATTAACATTAAATAGGAATAAAAATATGAAAATTAAATTAGATAGTAAAATTAAAAACTCATTTGTTAAGATATGTTGTGTAATGTTAATATTAACTGTATCTGTATCTGCAGATTGCCAGTATCGGCTATTTAACATTACTTCAGCCAATGGTACAAAAATCAGAAGTTTTGTTAACCAACTAAGTAAGGATTGTCAATTTACCGTAATAGTACGTGGTAAATATACAAAAAATAAACTAAAAAAAAGACTCAGTCAGACTTATATTAAAAATATGACATTAAATGAAGTTTTTAAACTGATTTTATCTGATCGTAACTTATTTTATACTTTTAAAAATAATATATTAACAATTACATATCTTCAAACTAAAACTTTTAATATAGATTATATTCTTTCTCAGAGGAAAGGTGTTGGTAGCACAGATATTGCACTCGGTTCTAATAACAACAGTAATGCCACTGGCGGACTTATGACTACAGGTCAAAACCGCTCTTCTAGTTCAGCTACTAATAGCAGTAACAGTGGTAGTAGTACGGGAAATAATGTAAATTCTGGTATATCTATCACATCTACTGATGAAGTTCAATTTTGGAATAAATTAAGTGCTCAACTACAAAGAGTTATGAACAGACCGGAAGACCGTTATATAGCCCAAAGACCAATTATCAATAAAAATGCAGGTCTTATCACTGTAACTGCTACAAGCAATCAATTAAAAAGGCTCTCAATATATCTTCAAAGACTGCAAAAAAAGGTTGAATTGCAAGTTTTAATAGATGTTCAACTTCTTACAGTCACCATGGATAAGTCAAAAACCACTGGAATTGACTGGAGCAAGCTCTACTCTTTGGGAGATATCAATGCTAAATGGGCATTTGGAGAAGGGACCAATGGAGCTAGTGCCAGTGGAACTACTTCAACATCAACTGCATCAACTGGATCATCTATATCATCTGCACTTGGTGGTATTATTCCATCAAATTATATTTCAATCACTGGCGGTGCCAGTCTTAGTAATATTATTAAATTTCTAAAAACGCAGGGCAGTGTGAAATCTATTTCTAATCCTAAAATACTAACACTCAATAATCAACCAGCGCTCATAACCTCAGGTACACAATATTTTTACACAATAAAACAATCTGCAAATCAACAAGGTAGCAGTGGTGGAGTAGCTTCAACTGTTCAAAACAATGTTGTAAAATCTGTCTTTGCTGGCATATTATTAGATATTACACCTGAAATATCTAATAATAATATGATAACCCTAAAAATTAATCCATCTATTTCTGAAACAGCAGATACAACTATCACCCAAACATCAGCAACTAGAACAACACCGCCAGATTTGAGTAGGCGTCAATTATCATCAGTTGTAACTGTAAAAAATGGTAGTAGAATTATTTTAGGCGGTTTAATTCATACTATAACTACTGTGAATGATAACAAAGTTCCGATATTAGGTGATATTCCAGGCTTAAGCTATCTCTTTAGCCATACCTATCATGCTAAACAAGTTCAAGAATTAGTGATTATTATACAACCACATATCATAAGAAATAAAAATTCAAAACTTTCGCTCTCAGATTTAGGCTATGAAAGCATTACCAAATCAATGTTACATAAAAATATAGATACAAATTTAACAAAGAAAGTTCAAAATGCAAGAGGCAATACAAAATAATATTTATAATAAGCCGAAATTGGCTTTTCTTGATATTGTAGATTTTAACAATTATGTTTCGCTAGATCGTACATCTGCAATATATCAATCTCTAAAAGATACTGTCAAAAAACCATTAAAAATGATATTACTTTATGGTAAACCAGGTACTGGTAAAAGCATGCTTTTAACAAAACTTTGGCACGACTTATCCAAGCAAAATT
The DNA here is from genome assembly GCA_964474335.1 of uncultured Campylobacterales bacterium. Taxonomy (GTDB): domain Bacteria; phylum Campylobacterota; class Campylobacteria; order Campylobacterales; family Sulfurimonadaceae; genus Hydrocurvibacter. The sequence continues at coordinate 114,091 of CAYYRS010000001.1, read as the reverse complement.
ATAATATTTATCTTTATGAAACACCGCTTATTGATGAGAATGAATTTTTAAAATCTTTAGCAGCAGATTTATATCAAGTAAAATATATAGGAACATTAACACTTACGCAATTTATAAAAATTGCAAATAGTTACAAAAAAACAAAAAGTATACCTATTGTCTTATTAGATGAAGCTCAACTGTATCCACCAGTTCTTATGGAAAAAATAAGATTATTATCAGACACAAGAAGTCTAAAATTTGTAATTGTTTTACACAAAACTCAAGAAGAAGATTTAATAGCAAAAGAACATTTTAAAACAAGAATCTGGGAGAGTATAGAACTTAAAAATGCGACTAAAGAGGAACTCAAAATTTATATTCAGAAAAAGATTATGAAAGCAAACTGTTTTGATGTTGCTAATATGTTTACAAATAAAATAGTGCATAAAATATATAAATATACAGATGGAAACTATCGAGAAACAAATAAGCTCTTATATACACTTTTTGATATCTATCATTGGTATGAAATCAACCAACCATATAAATTAAAAAACAATTATATTTCAGCAAAATTTGTTGATATGGCAGCAATTCATATAGGACTTTTAGATGCCTAATATACCAGAACTTGAACAAAGATTAAAAAGATATCAGTACAAAAAATTTATACCATATACGTTATCACTTGTTGGCATAGTGATTTTAATTATTATTGTTGTAGTCATATCAAATCATCATAGCGATACCTCTAAACCAATACAAAAACATATATCACAAATAAAAAAAATTATCGCTACTACAGTATCTACAAAAAAATTAAAAAAAATTAAAAATCAAAATACTATAATCAAACAAACTATTGCAAAAAATATCCAAACATTAAAACCACAGCTGAAATTTATGAACACCATAGGAGATTCAATAATTCCATCATATAAAAATAGTGACACTAAACAACAAAAGCATGTTCATCATCAAATAATTAAACATATCACAAAAAAATCTAATAAAACTATTTATAAACATCAACTAAAAAAGAATAGAATAATAACTCACCAACCTAGTGGAATTATCATTACAACTAAACCCATTGGACAAAATATGAAAGATATAATAAAACGCTTTAAACAGTCTAACAGCCCAATACTTGGTTTATTTTTAGCTAAAAAATATTATCAAATGAAGAGATACAACCTTTCATATAATTATTCACTAGCTACTAATCAATTATCCCCAAATAATGATGAAAGCTGGATTATTTTTATAAAATCGTTGGTTAAGCTAGGTCAAAAAAAGATGGCAATTCGTACATTAAAATCGTATATATCTCACTCCAAATCAAAAGATGCTCAAGCTTTACTAAACAACATTGAATCAGGACGTTTTAAATGAAATATTTAATTATACTAGCAATATTATATACAAATATCTTTGCTCAAATTACAAATAAAATGTATGACTTATATCAAATGCATAGATATACAAAAGCATGCAATATAGGTCTAGCCGATTTATATAAAAATAGGAATGATACAAATTTCATCTCTATTTATGCATTTTCTTGTTTACATGCAAATCATTTAGATAGACTCTCTTATCCAATTGCTCGTTTAAAAAAAAATAAATCAGCTAGAGCAAATGCGGCATATTTATCTGTTATAGTTATGCAAGAAAAACTTTTACTGCACTCAATGCTTGATAGATATAAATTAAATCAATTTAAATTTCCTTCAACTAACTATATCTTATCAAAAGTTTTTAATCTATATTTAAAATTAAAGACATATAAAACGGTACCAATATACCTATTTCAAGATCCAAAAAATAAGCATATAGCTTATAAATTATATATTACAAAATTTAAACAATTAGTAATTGAAAAATTTTATGATTCTACCTTAGTTCAAAAACATGTATATAATTAAAGGGTATAAATATGGATAAAATTACCATTGATTTACTAAAACATAATCATATCACACAGACACAAATTGATAGACTGCTCTCGCGTGGAGTACAACAAGATACCGTACTTTATACCTTAACAAAAGTTGGTGCAATATCAATTAATTTTATCAAAAGATTTGTCGTTGAACAGATACGAGCTGGTAAATATGATTTATCAATTTTAAAAAACTACCCATTTTTAAATGAATCAGATGTTTTAAAATATTTAGCCGAAGTATTGCAACTTGAATTTTTAGATTTAGATTCTATCGATATGGATTATAGATTAGCTGAGAGAGTTCCACTAACTCAACTTAAAAAATATAATTTTTTACCAATTTCACAAGACGAACTGCACGTACAAATAGCTTTTGCTGATCCATTAAATATTGAAGCCCAAGAAGCTGCACAGCGATTATTTGTTAGAAAAATAATAACAAAAGTTACTACAACAAAAAAACAGATACAAGAATATTTATTTAAAATTGCTCTAAAAGACAATATTAAAGAATTAATTATAAACATTAGAAATGAATTAAATTCTTTAAATTCACCTGAAGATCAACAAGAAGCATCATCTATTTTAAAATTAATAGAAGTTGTACTTAGTACTTGTATAAAAAGAAGAGCTAGTGATATTCATATAGAGCCAACTGGAAAAAATTGTGTTGTTAGAGCCCGTGTTGATGGAAAGCTGAGCGAAATGTTTATTTTTGACAAAGATATATATCCGCCCTTTGCTTCAAGAATTAAACTACTTGCAAATTTAGATATTGCAGAAAAAAGAAAACCACAAGATGGTCGCTTTTCAACAATGGTTGGCTCTAAAGAGTTTGATTATCGTATCTCAACTTTACCAATATTATATGGTGAATCAATTGTTATTCGAATCTTAGATAAAACAAAAGCACTAGTTAAACTTGAAAATGCTGGCATGGACAACATTAGTTATCAAAAATTTACAAAAAGTCTTAAATCTCCATTTGGAATTATCCTCGTGACAGGACCAACGGGTTCTGGAAAAACAACAACTCTTTATGGCTCCTTAAATGAGCTAAGAAACATAGAAGATAAAGTGATAACAGTGGAAGATCCAGTAGAATACAGAATGAATCTAATTCAACAAGTTCAGGTAAATTCACATGTAGGTCTTAGTTTCGCTGATGCACTGAGATCAATTTTACGACAAGATCCAGATAAGATAATGATAGGTGAAATTCGTGATAAAGAGACTCTAGAAATAGCAATAAAAGCAGCACTTACGGGACACTTAGTTATCTCCACACTGCATACAAATGATGCTATCAGCGCTATTGCACGTATGATAGATATGGGAATTGAATCATATTTGATTAGTGGTGCTTTAGTTGCCGTTCAGGCTCAAAGATTGATACGAAAAATTTGCAAACATTGTAAAGTAGAAGATACAATTTCAGAATCTGTACTAGAAGCTTATGAGCGGTATATTCCAAAAGATACGATTTTTTATAAAGGTGCGGGTTGTCATGAATGCAATGAAACTGGATTTATGGACAGAGAGATGATATGTGAAGTTTTACCAATTTCTGAAACAATATCTAGTATGATTGCCAAAGGTGCGTCAAAAGGTGAGTTAACAAAACAAGCAGAAGATGAAGGCTTTATTGATATGTTTATCAATGGCATACAAAAAGCATGTGATGGTATAACAACATTCGAAGAAATTTTAAGGGTGGCAAAAATATGAATTATTTCATCGCAACAGTTTTAAACAAAGGGAAAAAAGAGGCTCATGGTTTTTATGCTGAGGGGAAAAAAGAAGCTCATTATCTGGCAACAATAAAATTTTCAGGTATTATTATAAAAATTACTCCTACTACACCGCCATTAGAAGATAGATTTAAACAATTTACAATCAACTTTACAAAAAATTTAAAAAAGAAAAAAGTAAAACAAGATGCTCTAATTGCCTCAATGAGACAACTAGCTGTCATGGCAAATGCTGGGATATCTATTCATGATTCAATTCAAGAGATTGCAGACTCAACAAATGATAAACAATTAAAAAAGATCTTTAATTCTCTATCTGATGATATTAATTCTGGTAGCAGTTTATCAAAAGCCATGGAGCCATTTAGATTTGAATTGGGCAATTTAACCTTAGCTATGATTGAACTAGGAGAGCAAACTGGTAATCTTGCTGAATCACTATATTCATTATCTGATATGCTAGAAGAGATACGTGCAAATATTGTAAAATTTAAGAAAGCTATGGCGTATCCTCGAAATGTGATGATTGCTATGGCAATAGCTTTTACAATATTAATATCTTACGTTGTACCAAAATTTAAAACTATTTTTGACCAATTAGGAGCTCATCTTCCATTACCAACTTTAATTCTTTTAAAATTAGAATATATTTTTAATAATTTTGGTCCATATGTTTTAACTGGTTTGGTTTTAGCATTTTTTATCTTAAAATATTTAATAAATAATTATAAACATATTAGATTTGGCTTTCATAAACTATTATTAAAGGTTTACTTAATTAAAAATATTATTAAATTTGCTACACTTAGCCGATTTACCTTAGTATTTGCAGCATTAGTTAAAGCTGGTATTCCAATAGCCGATGCACTTGAGACAACTATTACAATGGTTGATAATTTACCACTAAAAGCAAAACTATCAAATGTAAGAGCTAATGTTGAAAAAGGTGGAACTCTGCATGAAGGGCTAAAAGAGACAAAATTATTTGAAAATATGATTATTCAAATGATATCAGCTGGCGAATCAAGTGGACAACTAGATAATATGATGGAAAAAGTGGCCGATTATTATAAAATGCGATTTAATGCCATCATTGACGGACTAGCTGAGGCGATAGAGCCAATTATGTTAATAATGATAGCGTCTATGGTGCTTCTTCTTGCGCTGGGTATCTTTTTGCCGATGTGGAATATGGGGCAAGCTGTTCAAGGAGGATGATAAATTATTCCTCTTTAGAGATTTTTTTATAATGCTCATCAGGCTTTAAAAGTCCCGCTTCATACAAAAATTGTGAAGGTAAAAAACTTATTTTTTTTATTTTATCATATTTTGCAAAACTTAGATATAGCAGGTCTTTAGCCCTCGTTACCGCCACATAAAATAACCGCCTCTCCTCTTCTATGCTACCACCTTTTGATATTAATTTTCTATTTGGAAATCTTCCATCCATTAAATCAATCACATAAACCTCTTTATATTCCAACCCTTTAGATGCATGAATACTAAGTAAATTAACACCATCTCCCTGTGTTAAATCCTGAGAGCCTAGTATCATAGCATTTAAAAACCTTTCATGCTCTTTATATGGCTTGGATAACTCTTGTAATAATATTACCCTAGTCGTTATTTTATCTTTAGCATTTTGTTTTAATTTTTCATCAATTGAACCATCTTTTAATTGTCCCCTTTTAGATGCAAGAGCATCTATAATATTTTCATACAATTTTGATTGAGTTATTTTTTTAATTACAAAGATAGGTTGTTTTATTCCCTTTAACTCTTTAAAGAGTTGATAAAAAAGATATAAAAATATAGCACCATATTTTGTTAATTTTGGATGTTTTAAGATAGGATTTTTTAGAAATGTATTACAAAATTCAAGCTTTGCAAAACGCCCTGCTGCACCGAGTTCTAAAAAATCATCAAATAGCCCTAGTTGATGATTTAATTTTCTCTTTTCAAAAGGATTTTTGATAGTTAAATCTGGTGTATATAGCCCATAAAACATTGAGTTATCACCTAATAATTTTAATGCAGTATAAAGCTCTTTTGCCATAGATGTGCCAACACCTTTTGCATATTCAAACAGATGAATAAAAGCCATCATGTCTGCTTCATTGATCAAAAGCGTATAAAGATCTAGTACAACTTTTATCTCTTTTGAGTCAAAAAAGCTCACCCCTCCTCTTCGCTTACATGCAATGCCTATCTCTTTTAAAGCTACTTCCATACCATCGGCTGAGGCATTATTTCTAAAAATTACTGCTATATCTTCATGAGATGTATATGAATCCCTTATGTTTGATGCTACCATATTATACTGCTCAAATAACTCATTAAAAGCTATCAGAGTTGGAGGTTTTGCGTCAGCTTGCATCCTTGTATATTCTAATTTTTTTTCATATATTCGTTTATTATATGAGATAACCTTATTGGCTAATGAGAGTATGGGAATGGTTGAGCGATAATTTTTATTTAATGTAAAAACACAAGAATTAGGAAAATTTTTAGCAAAATTACCAATGATAGATATATCAGCACCATTAAAAGCATATATACTTTGATCATAATCTCCTACACAAAAAAGTGATTTAGACTTCATAGCATCAATCAAAGTTCCCTGCAAAGCATTAGTATCTTGATATTCATCAATTAACACCTCTTTATAGCCTAAATCATGTGTTTTTGCCAAAGTACGCATTTTTATCAGCAAATCATTAAAATTTAAAAAGCCGTACTGAGACTTTAAACTCTCAAACTCATCTACAATATCCGCATAAATCAGGGCATACGCATCATGAGCATTTTGGTTTTGATTTATCCAGCTCTCAAAATCCAATGTCATCTCTGTATTTTGATAAAAAAGATATAAATCATATAAATAATTTCCGCCATATGGTGTCACTTCTGCATCAATATGAGAAAAATCACGCTTATCATGAACACTTCTAAAGAGCGTTTTAAGTTCTCGTTGCTGTTTCAAAATAACTCTATTATCATTTTTTTTAAGCCATCTATAACTAATTGCATGAAATGTTCCTGCATCTATTTTATTTGCAACTTTACTGCCAAAATATTGTGATACTCTTTGTATCATTTGAGCTGATGCTTTATTTGTAAAAGTTAATAAAAGTATTTCATTTGGTAAAACTCCCTTTTGCAAAAGATAGGCTATGCGTCCAACAATGGTAGAAGTTTTTCCTGTTCCTGCTGAGGCAATGATAAGATTGTGACCAAATGGTGCTGTTGCTGCTGTTAATTGTTGTTCGTTAAGACGAGTTAGTGGCAATTATTAATCCTTATCATGACGATGTGTGAATTCTAAATATTTTAAAATAAGAGTAAGTACCTATCCAAAAATAAAACCAAATAACAGAGCTTTAAAATGATGACTAGTAGAAGGCAAAAATTCGCAGGAGCTACTAGTAGCTTCAAGGGTTTTTAACGCAGTAATAGGTATCATTTTAAAACTCCCTACGGGCGACAAGGAAACACTCCTATTGCGTCGTTACATTTTCTTGAATTAGCTACGGCTAGTCCTGCAAAAATGTGCCTAGCACTAGAAGTGTTTCCTTATCGCTGTTAATTGGTTTTATTTTTGGATAGGTACTTATCTCTAAAGTCAAAAAACTTTAAAAAAAGATGGGTACTTACTATTGAAATTTTAGACCTATACGTAAAAATAAAAAAGGTGCTGATTTCGAAAAAAATAAAATAAAATAAAAGTACAAAAAATACAACTTCTTCGTAATCTCTGATATGTAACTTTTCAACATTATTAAGAAAAAATCTTTGATGTCCAAAAGTTCAAAATCAAGGATTAAGAGCTGAATGTGAATTTGCACAAATTTATTATTATTTGATATATTCTACTATACTGTCAAATGGTAATCTTATCTGTTTTGGTTGTGGATTTAATCTAAAACCAAAAGGTAAAACTAATGAAAGTTGATACATAGTAGTATCTAAATTTAAAATCTCTTCTACTTGAGATTTATCATATCCCTCAATCGGACAAGAATCTATACCGATAAATGCAGCTGCACTCATCATATTTGCTGCTGCAATATAGCTTTGTTTAGATGTCCAAGCATATATATTTTCATCTGTTTTTAATACTTGTGCTAGATGATTAGCATAGAGATTCATGTAAAAATCAAGAGTTTCTTGTTTATCTATTTTTCTTGCAAATCTTTTTTCAACCTCTTTGGATTCAATTTTTACGCTATCGATTCCTGCTAAAATAACTACCAAATGAGAACAAGAGGTAACTTGAATCTGATCCCAACAAGCCGGTCTTAATTTTGCTTTTAACTCTTCATTGGTGATAACTAAAAATTTCCATGCTTCCATTCCAAAAGAAGATGGAGATTTTCGTCCTGCTTCTAAAATATATCTTATCTGCTCATCTGATATCTTTTTTGTATCATCAAATATCTTACATGCATGCCTAAATTCCATAGCCTCTGTACATTTATTTTTCATGTTTTATCCTTTTAATTTTATCTAATATTTGTGTTAAATCTTTAGTTTCAATAACAATAGTTGCCTCCTTTTTTAAAATATCTTTTGCACAAAAAGCAACACGGGTAGAAGCATATTTAAACATAGATAAATCATTTGCCCCATCGCCTATTACAATTGTTTCATCTTTACTTACATGTAAAAGTTGTTGCAAGCGAGAGAGCATATCTCCTTTAGACGTATCAAACATCATCTCTCCTCCAACAAGCCCACTAAGTAAGCCATTTTTAGTATGCAATATATTTGAAAAATCAGCATCATAGCCCAAAATATTTTTAGCATAAGATGTTGCGGTTCTAAAACCACCACTAAAACAAATAACACTCATTTTGCATTTTTTAAACTCTTTAATTATCTCTTTTGCTCCTTGCATGTAAGGCAGAGCATGACTAATATCTTCTACTTTTTTATACTCTAGCCCCTTTAGCAATCCTACTCTTTCTCTTAAGCTTTGAAAAAAATCTATCTCTCCATTCATAGCACGTTTTGTAATAGCAGATACTTTTTCACCTATATTAAACTCTTTTGCAAAAATATCAATTGTTTCGCCATCCATTAATGTCGAATCAAAATCAAATACCGCTAATTTCATAATTTATGCTCACTTTAGTTATAATGATGCAATTATACACTCTTAGGATAACAATTGTTTTTACAACTTATAGAAAAATTACAAAATTCAACATATATTACATTAGAAACAACGCCTGCACACTCTGCAAAGTTTTTACCAATTATTGAAAAATTACAAAATTTGGGACTACAAAATCTAGTAGATGGTTTCACAACAACAGATAATCCATTAGCAAAATTAAAATATAATGCTCTTTTTGCTGCTAAAATGCTTCAAGATAGATTTAATAAGCCTGTTGTTGCAACTATGAGCATGAGAGATAGAAATATTATTGCCTTGCAATCTGATTTATTGGGTGCAAACGAAGTAAACGTCAGAGCAATTTTAGCTCTCACTGGCGACCCTGCTAAAATGTCAGATCAACCACAAGCAAAAGGTGTATTTCAAGGAGATAGTTCACTGCTTCTTGATATCATATCTTGTTTAAATAGTTCAATCGATTATGCTGGTAAACCAATCATTACTCCACCTGAGCCAATCTACCCATTTGCTGTTATAAACTCTTATGCAAAAAATCTAAAGGCCTTACAAAATAAAATGAAAAAAAAGATAATAAAAGGTGCACTCGGTATCATCACGCAACCTATTTATGATATAGATAATTTAAATTTACTACTAGAACTTATGAATAATGCAAACAATGAATGTTGCGATAAAAAGGCTTCCACTGTTTTAATTGCAGGTATTTTTCCAATTACAAAGCTAAGAACTGCACAGTTTTTAGCTTCACATGTACCAGGAATTAAAATTCCAAGATCTTGGATAGAAAAATTAAGAGTTGCAAACGCAATTTCACCACAAGAGGAGTTTAAAGTTGGCTACAATCTAAGCAAGGAGCTTTTTGAATCAATCAAAGCTATATATCCAAAAATACATCTCATGACAGCAAATCAATTTGAAATCGCAAAAAATATTCTTGAGTGACGTAAAATTTTATCTACACTAAGATATAATCGCATTATGAATTCACAGCCAATTACCCTAAAATCTATATTTAAGCTTATGTTAGACCATAAAAAAGAGCTAATTTATGGTCAGATTATTACTTTTGCAATAATACTCATCAGTATTCCCGTACCACTTATGTTACCAACTATGGTTAATGAAGTTTTACTACACAAACCTTCACATGTCGTTCATGCAATCAATCATCTCTTTGGTCGTGGCAATGCATTTTATTATATTGCCATTGTAGCAGCAGCTGTTATTTTTTTGCGATTTGTATATTTTATTTTAAATGTAGTAATAACAAAAATATTTACAAAAATTTCCAAATATATCACTTTTATGATTCGAGTGAAGCTAATATCGCATCTTAAAAATGTATCAATGAATGAATATGAAACATTAGGCAGTGGTGAAATTACAGCAAATCTTATAACAGACGTAAATACATTAGACACATTTATTATCACAACTGCTAGCAAGCTTGTGTCTTCAGTTTTAACACTTCTTGCAGTTGGTATTGTTATGATTATTATAAATCCATGGCTTGGTATCTTGATACTAGTTATGCAACCTTTAATTATGCTTTTGAGTAAAAAAATGTCAAGGCATGTTGGTAGATTAAAAAAAGAGGAAAATGAAGCAATATCTGCCTTTCAAAATGATGTTAGTCAAACATTAGATCTTTTTGGACAGATAAAAGCTAGTAACAAAGAAGATTATTTCTTTAACATGGCAACAAGTAAAGCTAAATCTATTGAGCTTACTTCAAACGAATATGGATATAAAAGCGTAATTTATGAAAAATTTTCAAATACTATCTTTTTAATTGTATTTGAACTTTTACGAGCTTCTGGATTATTACTTGTTGTGTATAGTAATTTAAGTATTGGCATGATGCTCGCAATGTTTGGATATATCTGGTTTATCATGGCTCCAGTGCAAGATATTTTTTCTATACAATATTCATATCAAGCTGCTCTCTCGGCTATAAAAAGACTAAATAAAATTCTTGTATTAAAATTAGAAAATAGCGGTACAAGTACTCTCGTGGGTAAACAACTAAATATATCAATAAAAAATTTATATTTTTCATATAATAATACAAATTCTACTTTAGAAAATATCTCATTAGATATTAAGCATGGTTCAAAAATTGCACTAATTGGTGCTAGTGGAAGCGGCAAAACAACACTAGCCCAAATTATTGCAGGTTTTTACGAAAAAGATGGTGGAGAACTTAGATATAATGATATTCAAGTAGAAATATTAAATAAAAATATACTTCGTAAAAAGGTTTTTTTGATTCTTCAAATGCCGGTACTATTTAACTCTACTTTACGATTCAATATTACTATGGGAGAGAAAAATATTACTGATGATACAATTTATAAAGCATTGAAAATTGCACAATTAACAGATATGATAGATAATATGAAAGATAAATTAGATAGTATTGTTGGCAGGCACGGTGTAAAACTATCAGGTGGTCAAAGACAAAGACTAAGCATTGCCAGAATGATAATAGCAAATCCAAGCGTAGTCATTTTTGATGAATCAACATCAGCTCTTGATACTCAAACGGAAGCTAAGTTATATACTGCACTTATACCTATATTAAAACAAAAAACAGTTATTACAATAGCGCATAGACTAAGTACTATCAAAAATGCTGACAAGATATATGTATTAAATAACAAAAGAGTGGTTCAACAAGGAACGCATAAAGAGTTAAAAAATCAGGCAGGACATTATGTAGAATTTATAAAAAATCAATTAGCATAAAATTGATTATAATAATTATTTTATATTATTATAAGTCTTATATATTATAATATCACAAAAAATAAAGAGATAAAATGAAGATAATATTTTTACTTTTATGTACTATTTCATTATTAAACGCAGCAAAATTAGAAACTTTAAACTCATTAACATTACAAGATGCTTTAAAAATTGTAAAATTGGATAATTTGCAAATCAAAATAGCAAATTTTGATAAACAAATTGCACAAGCAGATATTAAAAAGATAAAAGCACAAAACTTTGGTACACTTGATTTTATACAAACAGCTGCGAGAAGCAATAACGCTTTAAGTGTATTTGGATTTAAGCTCACATCACGCAAGGCTACATTTAATGATTTTGGCTTTTCTCAATTTGGAAAGATTACAAATTCTACACCACCAGATGCACTAAATTATCCAGGTGATTATAGTTTTTTTCAAAGTTCTTTGCGTTACAAAGTACCTATATTTACTGGATTTAAATTAACTAGTTATAAAAATATAGCACAATCTCTAAAAAAGATGAAAACTCTTAATACACAACAACTAATACATACAAAAGTTTTTCAAGTTAAAAAAATATATTACAATTTGTCACTCATTTCAAATACAATTAAGCAGTTAAATATAATTTTAAAAAATATAAATATGTTAAAAGCAACTGCAAAGCAGATGGTAAAAGAGGGTTACGCGACTAATATTGATATTTTAGAAGTAGAAGCAAAACGTGCAAATATAAAACGTCTGTTAAATCAGATGCAAATAAACGAGCAGTTACTTTACCAATATCTTGACTTTTTACTAAATAAAAAAATTACTTCCATTATTTTACCATCTCAAAATGTAAAGATGCCAAACATTACAGACCAAAAAATATTATTAGACAATATAAATATAAAAAAAGCTGAAGCTGGACTTAATATTAGTCATAATTTAGTAAAAGCGAGTGAATCATCATATTATCCAAGCATTGGTGCATTTGCTCAAATTTCAACTGCTGATAATACATTTTTAGGAAATGCGAATAAACACAAAGCATATACCGTAGGAGCTAAACTAACTTGGAATATTTTTAGTGGTGGATTAGATAATGCAATTATCCAAAAAGCTAAAATACAACAATTAAAAGCCGGTACAAGATTGGATTTAGCAAAGCAGGCTATTTTGCTAAAAGTAGAAAAGATAAAAACGCAGATAAAATCTTTTAACTATAAAATAGATTCGCTGAAACAAAGTCTTAAATTAGCAGATGCCATATATAAAAATTATCAGGATAGATATCATGAACAATTAGTTTCAATAAATGATGTAATTGTCAAACAATCAAAAGAAATTCAAATCATACTTAAACTTCAAGCAATCAAAAATAAAAGAAATAACAGTATATTTGAGTTACAACAGATATCAAATGAGGAACAATAATGAAAAAAATAATATTCGCGTTACTAATGGCATCGGTAGTTTTTGCACAAAGTTTAACTTTATCAGGTCATGTGATCTCAGATAATCAAAAAATAATAACGAGTAGAAATATGGGCTTCGTAACAAATCTTTTTATATCAGTTGGTAATCATGTAAAAAAAGGACAACTACTTTACAAGATAGATTCAAGAAATATAAATTTAATGGCGCAACAGGTAAAACTAGCCATTGGACAAGCAAGACTATCACTTCAAATGTATGAAAATAGATATAACAATACATTATTAAACTTACACAGATATCAGTATCTCTACAAAAAAAATATGGTCTCAAAATATGATGTTGAAAATCTACAACTAGCTACTAGTAATCTACAAAATATGATTGGTATCGCAAAAAAACAGCTCTTACAAGCTTTATTGAGATTAAAAGAGGTACAAAGTCAGTATAAATATCTCACTATAAAAGCACCAAACAATGGAGTTATTATTAAAAATAATATTCGTGTTGGAGATATGGCAATGCCAGGTATGCCGGCCATGATTTTATCAGATTTACAAGATTTAAAAGTTATAGTCTCTGTTGCTAGTCAAAATTTAAAATATATTCACATAGGTAAAAAAGTCATTGTTCGTATTCCATCTATTGAGATGAAAAGCGTGGGAATTATATCGTCAATTATTCCAAATTCAAATCCTGTGACACATTCATTTAAAATTAAAATTTCCTTTAAAAACCAATATCATAGAATTTATCCTGGTATGTATGCAACTATTAAAATTAATGAGAATTAGGTAAAAGCATGAAATCATATAAGTCAAAAAATGTAGCTGGAAAATTAGCAAAAATTTTTATCAATAATCCATTAACATTGATACTTGGAATCTCTATCTTAGTTCTTGGTTATGTTTCACTAATCAGTATTCCTAGACAAGAAAATCCACAAATGATAGTTAGTGGGTCAAATATCATAGTGGCCCTACCTGGTGCATCTGCAAAAGAAGTTGAGCGAGTTATCGTAAAACCTTTAGAGCGGAAAATAAAAGAGATTAAAGGAGTTGAGTATATATATGGACGAGCATTAAAGAATGTTGGTATCATCACCGCGTCATTTTATATAGGACAGCCTCAAGCCATGTCAAATTTTAAGATATATAATGAGATAATGCAAAATATGGATATATTGCCAAAAGGTGCAATGTATCCAATTATAAAACCATTAAATATAAACACCGTTATACCTATAGCTACTATTGCATTTTTCAATAAAGATAAAAATCGTCCAAAGACCTATTTATATAATAAGATAACGCATCTTCAAAATATTATTAATGCCTTACCAAATGTAGCTGTTACTTCCATCAAGGGTGGATATAAACATCAATTTAGTATTAAAGTAAATTTACATAAATTAAGTGCTTACAACTTATCTCTTGGACAAATCGCAAAAGCTGTTCAGTCTCTTGCTTATGATGTACCAAAAATCAAAAATCAGACAGATAATAAAAAAATAGTTGTCTTTGGTATTAAAAACGCAATTGATAGTGTAAAAGATATACAAAATATTATAGTAGCTAATTATGGTGGCTCACCTATTTATCTAAAACAAGTTGCAACTGTTACAAGCGGATATAATTATCAAACATACAAATCAGTTCAAATTAGTATCAGAGGCAAAGATGGTCAATTTACTCCGCTACAAAATCAGGTAACGTTAACTGTTTCAAAACTAAAAGGTGCAAATGCTGTAATAATTGTACATAAAATACAACAAACTTTAAATCATTATAAAATACAATTAAATAAAGAAGGTATTAATTATTTAATTACGAGAAATTATGGAAAACGTGCAAATATCGCTGTTAATGAACTTGTCAAACATCTTGTGATATCTATTTTGATTATTGCGATATTATTAATTTTTGTTTTGGGATGGAGAGAATCACTTATAGTAACCTTTACAGTTCCCGCAATTTTTTCAATTACACTTTTTATCGCGTACTTAAGTCATCAAAGTATGAATAGAATTACTCTATTCGCATTTTTACTTAGTTTGGGATTACTAGTCGATGCAGCTATTATCGTGATAGAAAATATTCATAGACACTTTCACTCTATCGATTTGCACCATCTTAGCAAAAAAGATTTGATGATAGAAGCAGCCGATGAGATTGGTGCTCCTACTAATATTGCAACATTAGCTATTATTTTTACTATGATACCTATGCTTTTTGTTGGAAATATGATAGGACAATTTATGGAGCCAATTCCAGCAAATGTGCCAGTAGCCCTGCTGGCATCGCTTTTTATAGCGTATATTTTTATACCATATCTAGCTTTAAGGATATTAAAGAAGCCAAAACATAAACGGAGTATAAAATAATGTTTAAAAAATTTGAACATGCAGTAAGAGTTGGAATAGCTAATAATAAAACAAGAGTATTAGTTCTTGCAATTACAGTTTTAATCTTTATAATTACAGTTTTAATGATTCCCACTGGAATTGTACGCGTAAAAATGCTTCCAGAAAAAAATAGCAATACATTTAATATATATATAAAATTACCAGCGGGTAGCTCTATGCATCAAACAAATAAAGTGTCTGCATGCGTCTATAATATCGTAAAACAAAATAAGTTTGTAAAAAATATAGAGATCTATGGCGGTACTGGATCACCCCTAGATTTTGCAGGATTAATAAAAGGCTCACAATTTCAAACTAATGAAAATTATGCGCAATTAGTCTTAAACTTAATAGATAAGCGCAAACGCAAAACCCCCTCTTTTACAATAGTACACAATATGCGTCCATTGGTACAAAATAACTGTCAAAATCTGTTTAAAGGTACTAACATTTCATTTGTTCAACCACCTTCTGGACCTCCTGTATTAGATGCTATTGTGGCTGAAATATATGGAAAAAATGCATCTGGCATCAGACATTTAGCTATGCAAGTAAAAAATATTTTCAAGCATACCAAAGGATTAGTTGATATTAGTACCATGGAACAAAGAATTTATAAGCAATATAGCATTAAGATTAATGCGAAGAAGGCTCAATTATCTGGGTTAAGTGTTAAGCAAATTAATAATATATTATATATGGCGTTTAAAGGTAAGGTGATTACTGTAAAAAATTCTAATCAATATAATTATCAGATCCCAATTTTTTTAGTTTTAAGTAGTAAAACAAAACAATTTAACAACCAAAGTTTTCAGGCTATAATAGCCAAGTTATCTAGTTTAGAGCTTATAAATAAACAAGGCATGATGGTACCGCTATTATCTGTTGTAACGATTAAGTCTAGCAAATCAGACCCAATGATACTAAGTAAAAATTTAAAACAAATGACAAACGTAATGGCAAATACAGACATGGTTTCACAAGTTTATCCACTTATGCATGCCAGAGATAAAATTTTAAAACAACTTTTACATGAGTATAAGATAGATAAAATTAGTTTATTTAATTTAAGATTTATAAACAAAAAAACTGGTAATGTCTATATCCTAAAATGGGGTGGAGAGATGAAAGTTACTTTACAAACTTTTGAACAATTAGGAACTGCTTTTATTGCTGCACTAATTTTAATCTTTTTACTTATGGTTGTGTATTATAAAAGTTATAAACTAAGTGCTATTGTATTACTTGGAAGTTTTTTATCCTTCCCAGGGGTGGTATTTGGACACTGGATTATGAACTTTTTTACAACTGATACATTCTTTTTAACAGCTACCTCCTTAATTGGATTTATCGCTTTAATAGGAATTAGTTCGAGAAATTCAATTTTACTTATCGATTTTACAAAATCTCTAATGGAAGAAAAAAGTATGAATAAAGCAGATGCGATAGCTTTTGCAACAGCAACTAGAGCAAAGCCTATTTTTCTCACTTCTATTGCTATCATTTTAGCATCAACACTTCTAGCTGATGATCCTGTTTTTGGTGGTTTAGGCGTTGCTCTTATCTTTGGTACAATCACAACAGTTGCTGCATCATTAATCGTTGTACCAATTTTATTATATATAGTTAATCTTTGTACATTATTTAATTGTCATGATAAAAAAGTTGTATCAATTGAAGAACCTAATTTTGATTAATCAAAATTAGGTTGATTTTTAGAGGTGTACGTAATTATAATTGAGCGTATCCTACACTTATGCAAGCATTTAGATTACTTAATTCTTGTAATGTGTTGTTATTAACTGCATTATCTATTATAATAACTGCCAATGCTTCTGCATCATCATTACGTCCTAATCTAAAATCTGAAATATTGACGCTATTTTTTGCTAAAATTGTTCCAACGTTACCTATTACGCCAGGTATATCGGTATTTTTAAAAAATATCATATTGCCTTTTAAGGCTACATCAATATTAAAGCCATCAATTTCAACAATACGTTGTATATCATCATCAAAAATTGTTGCTCGAAGAGTTGTAACACATTTTTTTGTTGTTAGTTTAATAGTTATAAGATTTTTATATACAGATGAATCAACTAATACTTCTGTATTTAATTCAATACCTTTATCTTTAGCAACAAAATCAGCATTAACATAATTAATAGTTTCTCCACTATTTTGTGCTAAAACACCAACTGTTACAAAAGTAAGCAGTGAATCAATATATTTTACAATTTCACCCTGACCGCTTACTTTGATAGATACAATAGGGGAACGATTAGTCTGCGATGCTAAAAATCCTAATTTTTGCCCCATCTCCATATATTGTTTTACAAATAAAGGTATTTTTGTTGCATCTATTGGAAGATTTAGAGCGTTTGGATATGCTATTTTTTTTGCAGCCTGAATTGCCTGATTTGCGGCTTGTGTGCCGATATTATATTGGGATTCATGTGTATTAGCACCAAGGTGCGGTGAAACTACAATATTATCCAAATCAAGTAGTTTATTATTAATAGCTGGCTCTTTTACAAAGACATCAATACCTGCAAAACGAATTTTTTTAGATTTTAGTCCATCATACAGAGCATCTTCATTATATAAACCACCACGTGCACAGTTTATTAAAACAACACCGTCTTTCATTTTAGCAATTTCATCACTGCCAATAATATTAATTGTTTCTGAATTTTTAGGTGTATGAATAGTAATAATATCGCATGTTGATAAAAGCTCATCAAAATTTTCCGTATAATCAACACCAATATCAGTAGCTTTACTTGCATGTACATAAGGATCATATGCAAGTACATTCATCTCAAAGGCTTTTGCACGTTTAGCAACGCGTGAACCAATATTTCCAAAACCGATAATACCTAATTTCTTACCCTTTAGCTCATAACCATACCATTTTTCTCGCTTCCAAATACGCTGATTTTTTAAATGGTCATGAGAATATGGAAACATTCGCATACATGAAAGCATATGTGCAAATGTAAGCTCTACCGCAGCAATCGTATTTGCAGTTGGAACATTCATAACTATAATACCCTCTTTAGAACACCTTTTAATGTCTACATTATCAACACCAACACCAGCCCTTACAATTGCTTTTAAATTTTTTGCAGCATCTAAAAATTTATCGTCTATATCAGTAGAACTGCGTGTTATTGCGATATTTGCATCGCCAAGTTTTGATAATAATTCAATTTTATCAACATCAGCAGCAAAAATATAATTGATATTTTTATCATCTTGAAGCATTTTTAATCCTGCTTCATGGATATAATCACAAACAATGACTGTACTTTTTTCCATTAATTTTCCTTTTTAAAAGGCAAGATAGTTGCCCTAATATTGTAAGTTTTTAAAGTCTTTGTAAATAAGTTTAACTTTTTTAAGCTATCGAAATAAACAAGTAATTCTACCATGTTATTTTTATTTTTTAGAAAATATTTAAGATTTTCTGCTTGTAATTCCTCTTTTAAACAAAAAAATTGATATAAAGTTGTTATATATGCGGTTAATTTATAATTTTTTTTAGGCAAAATCTCGTTTGAAAGATCAACATGTATAAAAATCTCATTTATAGGATAGATATAGCCATGTCGTTTACTCTTTACTAAACTATTTATCCAAGAAGTACTCTTTATATCAGATAATTTATAATTTATATTATGTAATTTTGGTATATAACTAGATACCTTTGTGGGGGCATTAATTTTTAGTAAAAAAAATATAATGAAAATGACAACTCCAAGTGAGATAGCTGGAGTAAGCCATTTAACAAAACTATTCATTTTATTTTACTTAAATTTATCTTTAATTAAGTCACCGAGTAGATTGGATTTATCATCATTAATACTATCCATGATTTCTTGATTTTTTATATAATCTAATTTTTTTACAGATAAGCGAATTCTATCCTTTTTTGTATCAATCGCTGAAATAGCAGCCTCAACTTCAATGCCAGGTGTTAACTCATCTCTAACAAGTGGTTTTAAATCTTCATCTCTAATTAAAGCGTCAACACCGTCTTCTAGTGAAACAAAAATACCGAAATCTTTAATATCTCTAATTTTACCTGTTACGATATCATTTACTTTATGTGTTTTAGCAAATTTATCAATTGGACTCTCTTGTAAAACTTTAGAATTTAATGAAATTTTTTGATCATCTTCGTTAATTCTAGCAATTTTTACTTCTACCTCATCACCAGATTTTAAAAAATCTTTACATTTAACATCTTTGTTCCATGAGGCATCTTGATTATGTAACAGTCCTTCAACAGAATCAATGCGTACAAATGCACCAAAATCTGTAACAGAAGTTACAATACCACTTACAATATCACCCTCATGATATTTTCTAATAAATTCGTCAAAAGGTTTTGGTAAAAGACGTTTTAATGAAACTCTTAGCTTGTGTGTTTTTGAATTAATCTCTATAACTTCAACATCAATTTCTTGACCAACTTTCAAATAATCATTA
Source organism: uncultured Campylobacterales bacterium (assembly GCA_964474335.1). GTDB lineage: Bacteria > Campylobacterota > Campylobacteria > Campylobacterales > Sulfurimonadaceae > Hydrocurvibacter. The sequence goes on along the minus strand of CAYYRS010000001.1, from coordinate 94,200 downwards.
GGATTTTTAATATTTTTATCCCAAGTAATTTCAGAAATATGCAAAAAGCCTTCTATGTCATTACCCAAATCAACAAAAATACCATAAGGCTCGATGTTGCTGACTGTAACCGTAATTGTATCGCCCTCATCAAGCTCACTATCGACTTCTACCCAAGGGTCAGGATTTACAGCTTTTATGGAAAGTGAAAGGTGACGTTTATCTTTATTATAAGAGATAGCTTTAACAGTTATTGTATCACCTTCATTATAAAGTTTTGATGGATTTACCGGACCTTTATATGAAATTTCATTATAGTGTACCAAGCCGTCAACACCACCAACATCTACAAACATTCCATAACTTGTAATTTTTTTGATAATTCCTTCAACAATAACATCATCTTCCATTAAAGCATCAATAATCTCTTTTTTACGTTTACGCTCTTCATTAAATAATTTACGGCGTGATAATACGATTGAATTATCTGCTGGATCAATTTTAATAACTTGTGCTTTTAAAGTGCGGCCTATTACGTTATCTTGGTCTTTAATCGCGGCTAGTGAAGCTGGCATAAAAAAAGCAACGTCATCGGCTTCTAATATATATCCACCACGATTTTTCTTGGTTACAACACCTTCGACTACCAAGTCTTCAAAATTATCTTGATATTTTTCTATAAATTCTAAAGTTTTTTTCTGTTCTAAAACTTTTTTATAGGAAATTTTTGGACGTTCATTATAATGACCTGTTATCATCACAGTGATTTCATCGCCAACTTTAAAAGCTAATTTACCATGCTCGTCTTTTAACTCATCAAGGCTTAATATGCCTTCTAATTTATCACCAACACCAACTAATGCTCTATTTTCATCTTCTTGTATCTCTACTATTTCGCCTTGCGTTACGCGGTTTGATTCCTGTTTTTTGAGTGAAGCTTCAAACATCTCAGCAAAATTCTCTTCTTCTAATGGTTCGTTATCCATAGCCATACACATTTCCCTTGTTACATAAAAATTGTGTAATTGTATCTAAAAAAGAGTAAGAATTAAATTAAACCACCTGTTTTTCAATTGATTTTATAACATTTTGTATAATCCAATCAGGTGTCGAAGCTCCAGCACTGATTCCACATAACTGCTTATCTTTAAACCAATTAATATCAAGCTCTTTTTCATCTTCTACATGATAACTATCTTTACAATAACTGCTAGCGATATTAAAGAGTTGCTTTGTATTGGAAGAATTTTTACCGCCGATTATTATCATAACATCTGCGTTTTTTGCAAGTTTTTTAGCTGCATCTTGATTTTCAAAGGTGGCATTACAAATAGTATTAAATACTCTTACCTCTTTATGTTTTGGCACAAGGTCATGTACAATTTCTAAATAATCTTCAATTTTTCTGGTTGTTTGAGCTACTACGGCTACTTTTTCTTTTAATGAAATTGATTTTAAATCTTCTTTGCATGTAACGACATATGCGCCATGTAGGGCGTAACTTTTAACACCTTTAATCTCTGGATGATGACTGTCTCCAAAAATCACTATATCATAACCCTTTTTACTCATCTGCTCGCATATTTGTTGTGGTTTTGTTACATATGGACATGTGGCATCGACTACGTCGATTTTATTATCTTTTAAATATTTTAACTCATCTTTTGGAATACCATGAGTTCTAATAACTACTTTATCATTTTCTTTAAATACAGAAATATCTTCTGTTAAATTTACATTAAAATCTTTTTGTAGCCTTCCAATCTCTTTTATGTTATGAATCAATGAGCCATAAGTAGAAGAATTTTGATTTTCTTCTGCAATTTTTATAGCACGCTTCACGCCAAAACAAAAACCATAATTTTGAGCAAGTTCTATTTTCATTATTAATTATCCTTTTTTATTTGAACAATTATTTGTAATAATTCAAAAAAATTCGGAAAAGAAGTTTGTATACACTCTATATCTTTTACATGCATACCACATTTAAGTCCAGCAATTATAAAACTCATAGCAACTCTATGGTCACCATGACTATTAATATCTGCTTTTTTCAATTTATCACCATAAACGCTGTAGCCATCTTCGGTTTCATCTGTTTTAATCCCACAAGCATTTAAACCTTCAATAACAGTTGAAATTCTATCACTCTCTTTTACTCTTAATTCTTTGGCGTTTTTTACAATGCTGATTCCGTTGGCGCAAGCAAAAGCAATAGATAAAACTGGCAATTCATCTATTAGCCATGAAATATTTTTTTCAACTGTAACTGCTTTTAAAGGTGCATATTTTACTGTGATATCGCCAACTGGTTCGTATTTGTCTTCTTTTAATTCATAACTAATATCAGCTCCCATTTTTTGTAACACTCTATATGCTTCAATACGTGTTTTATTTAGCGTTACACCTTGAAGTATTACTTTAGAATCTGGAATGATGGCTGCTGCAACCGCAAAGAAAAAAGCACTTGACGGATCTGCTGGAATACAAATATCTAATGGCGTCAAGGGTTTTTTAAGTGGTGTAATAATAGTTGTTAAGTTATCTGTTTGCAAATTAGCACCCATCCCTTTTAACATACGTTTTGTATGATCTCTGCTTAATGCTATCTCGCTATATTTACATGGTGCATCTGCTCTAAGAGCCGCCAAAATCATAGCACTTTTGACTTGTGCGGAAGAGATTTTACTTACATAATCAAATGCTTTTAATTTAGCGCCTCGTATGCAAAGTGGGGCTAAATCGCCATTATTTCTTCCGTCAATCTTTGCTCCTATTGCTTTTAGTGGTGATACAACGCGTTTCATAGGGCGGTTACAAAGATATTTATCACCACTTAAGATAAAATGTCCAACTGCTGAACTTAAAAGTCCACAAAATAAACGTAATCCCGTACCAGAATTACCACAATCTAAAATTTCTTTACTCTCTTTTATGCCAGATGACACTATCTCAATAGTTTCTCCGTCATCAGATACTTTGGCACCAAGATTTTTAATAATTTGTAGTGAATTAAGTGTATCTTCTGCCCGTAAAAAATTTCTTATCGTAGATTTACCTTCACTTAACATGCTAAATATAACTGCTCTATGTGATATCGATTTATCTGGAGCAATCTTATCTGTTTTCAAAATAAATGATTTAGATGGATATATTGTTACGTTTTTCATCTTAAAGTGATATCCAGTTTATTGCTTAATATAGTTATCACAGTATCGATAGATGCCGTTATCTCCTCATCTGTTAGAGTTTTATTTTTTGATTGTAAGATAAATCTTAGTGTTAAACTTACACTATCTTTTAATGAACTGTCTTCATATTTATCTATTGGATAAAAACGTATTATGTTCTTTGCTTTACTTTGTTTTATAATCTCTTTGATTATTGTATAATCAAGTTCTTTTGGGATTAATAAGCTTAAATCTCTAAAGGATGCTTGATATTTAGAATACTGTTTTACTTCAGTTTGTGTATATGATAAATCTGTGAAATTAATTTCACATAAAAAAGTATCGTCTAGATTCAAATCATTTGCGATATTGGGATGTAATTTAAAGATTGAGCCTATAATTTTTGTATTTTGTATGATATTTGCATATTGATATGGATGTGCTAATTTATGCTCGCTTGTAGCTTTTATCAATTCAACTTTACCAATAATATTAGAAATTTTTTGTACAAAATTACCAAAATCAACTTTTTTTGCTTTTGCAGAGTTTATTATATTGTCATTTTGTAGGTTTCCGCTGTATAAAAATGCGATTTTTGTTATCTCTTGCCTTGATGATGTAAAAACTGAACCGATTTCAAACAACTTAATCTCTTTATAACCTGATTTTACATTTTCACTTGCACAATTTAGTAGCCCCAAGGTTAATGTAGGGCGTAAAGTATCAAGTGTGTTTACTATTGGATTTAGTAATTCAAACTCTTGTTTTAATAAAGAAAAATTATACTTTTGTAATACTTTTTTTTCATTAAAAATAAAATTAACCGTTTCAAAAAATCCATCATATGCAGATTTATAACGGTACTGTTTTAGTTTATTAAAAGTAAAATATCCCTGCGATAAGCAATTCTTTTCTTTTATAAAATATGGCTTTGCTTTAATGTTATCGATCCCCACAAAACGTAAAATCTCTTCAGCAATATCTTGTATATTAAAAATATCATGACGAAACTTGGGTGCAATAACTACAAATCCATTCTCTAGTGATTTTTCTATTTTAAAAGATAGATTTTGAAAAATTTTAATAATTGTAGTTTTATCTATTTTTTGACCAATTATATTATTTATATCATTAAAAGCAACATTGATTCTTTTCTCTGTATATTTATTTATTAGATCGACACTACCGCCATATTCATTAAAAGATGAGTATGTTTGTAAGTTAAATAAAAGAGTGTTTAGTCCGAGATTAAGTTCTGGTTCGCTACCTCTTGATGATCTGTAAAATGAAGAAGTTTTTTCTAATTTTTGTAGCATCATCTGTTTTGAAATAATTTGTGGCGGAATATAACTTGCTTCTATTATTACAATACCACTATCGCCATAAAAACGTGATTTATCTTCTTGCCCAATACCTATCGTAGAGGCTTTAATTTTATCATGATAAACACATGGCCATGATGCTTTATCATTCTTTATATATATCTTTATTTTATCATCTTTAGCATCTGTTTGAAAAAATTTATAATCATAAACTCTTAAAATCACACCAGTTGCATGAATTGTATAAGTCAAAATTGCATCAATTTTATTATCTTTGTTTTCATCTATCTGTGCTAATCGCATTTTAACTAAACAAGATACTTCTAATTTTTTAATATCTATGGCTTTATATTTTAAATTTACTTGTATATTATCATCAACATGTACAAGCTGTAAAACTCTGCCTACACCTATAAGATTGTCATGTTGTTTATCTATTGGCAAGCTTTTAAGCTGGCGATTAAAAGCTGTACTTAAATCTCGCGAGATTCCTAATATACTCAGACAATCTCCTCTATTTGCGGTTAATTCTATCTCTATTAAAGTATCTTGCAGATATGAATTTTCACACAATTCTTCGCCTAGAGTTATTTTTGCTATACTCTCATCTAGCTCCATAATTCCATCATTCATATCGACAAGACTGAGTTCACTTGATGAGCATATCATGCCGTTACTTTTGACGCCTCGAAGCTCAACTGGAGTAATTTTAAGTTTGTTTGATATCTTACACCCAATAGTTGCTACTGCTACATGTAAGCCTTTACGTACATTTGATGCACCACATACTATTTGTAATATTTCTTTACCAACATCTACTTGACATATATTTAATTTATCTGCATCTGGATGTTTGTTGCACTCTTTTATAAAACCATATACTACACCTTTTGGTATTTTAAATTCACAAACTCTATCAACTTCCAAGCCAATCGAATTTAATGTTTTAACTAATCTATTATTAGAAATGCCTTTTAAATTTATATATTCACTTAACCAACTCCTAGTAACAATCATACAAACTGCTCCAATAATCTTATATCTCCTTCAAAAAGCGAACGAAGGTCTCCGATACGATGAATTAACATAGCAAAACGCTCAACACCCAAACCAAATGCATAGCCACTTACCTCTTTATATCCAACTGCTTTAAAAACATTTTGGTCAATTATTCCACAACCTAAAACTTCTAACCAGCCGGTGTGTGAGCAAACGCGACAGCCTTTACCTTGACAAAAAACACATGAAATATCAACTTCAGTAGATGGCTCCGTAAAAGGAAAAAAACTTGGACGAAAACGAACTTTGATATCATTAAACATATATTTTAAAAAGTCTTCTAATATGAATTTTAAATTAGCAAACGAAACTTTATCTGCCTCATCAACCAATAATCCTTCTACTTGATGAAACATCGGAGTATGCGTCAAATCATAATCTCTCCTAAAAACTGCACCAGGCGATATCATACGAATTGGTGGTTTTTCATGCAACATGGTTCTTATCTGAACTGGTGACGTATGTGTACGAAGAAGCTTCTCATCTTTAAAATAAAAAGTATCTTGCATATCTCGTGCTGGATGATATTTTGGAAGATTTAGTGCTTCAAAATTATGAAAATCATCTTCAATCATAGAACCTAATTGTATTGAAAAATTCATAGAAGTAAAATATTCTACAATTTTATCCATTGTTTGCATAACAGGATGCAAAGCACCCATTTGTGATGTTGTGCTGTATAATGAAACATCTAGCTCTTGCGATTTTAATAAAAACTCTAGCTCTTTTGCCTGTAAAATTGTTTTTTGCTCTTGCATTAATTGAGTTAACGTACTTTTTTGAATATTTAACTCTTTTGCAAATTCTGCTTTTTTATCATTTGCAATACTCTTCATCTTAGCAAATTCCTGTGCTAAAATACCTTTTTTTCCAAAAATTGCTATGCGAATCTCTTCTAATTTGTCTAAACTATCAGCTAAACTGATCTTTTGATACCACTCTTTCAACGCGGAGTCTCCAATTTATTTTTATTTTATTATACTCATATATCAATTATAAAAAGCTTGATAAGTAAGAGACGATAATGTTTTAATAAAAAAATATTAAAATTATGCTAAACTTATAACTGGTGTTACATTACAAAACAAGCAAAGCGTTTAAATGGCAATAAAAAGACACTGTTTTTTTAAGAAGCGAATGGATTCTACAATACTTTTTTTGCAAAAGTGTGTAGAATCAGTTATAAAAAAGGTAATATAAATGTGTTTATTTTGTAAAATTGTAAATAAAGAGATATCCGCAAATATTGAATTAGAAGATGATGATTTTATGGCATTTCATGATATAAATCCAAAAGCTCCTGTACATATTTTAGTGATTCCAAAAGTTCATGTTGATAGTTTTAATGAAGTGAACGCTTCAATGATGGCAAAAATGACCACTTTTATGCAAAGCTTAGCTAAACTTGTTGATATTGATAAAAATGGTTATAGAATCATGACAAATGTTGGCGAAAATGGCGGGCAAGAGGTAAAACATTTACATTGGCATATCTTAGGCGGAGCAAAATTAAAATTTGACCACATATGTGATGCTGACCCAAAAGATTTTTTGTAAAATTCTATCATGCTTAAAAAAATATTCTTTTCATTCATTATATTTACTGTTTTAGCTAATGCACAAACCTTTACGCAATTTAAAGCGCAACAAAATAAAGCGATTAATACAAAAATTAAACAATTCAATAGATACAAACACGCCGAGCAGCTTAGTTTTCAAAAATATAGACAAGCACAATTAAAAGTTTTTAATATATACAAAAAACAAATAGCAAAATTTTGGGTTAATCCCACACTTTCGACAAAAAAAACATGGCTCTCCTATACACCAGATAAACTAACACAAACTAATGTAAATTTTAAAAATGAAACAATCACAATCAAAACAATTGCTAAATCAAAAAAAGAAGCTAAATTACGTTTAAAAAATGCTTTAGCAAGAGTAATTACTATCAATAATGCACAAATTAATAAAACAGATCCTTTGCAGATTAAATTATCAAAAATCAAAAAGCCAACTAATTTGCTCATATCACCAGCATCAACTAAACCGATACTATCGACTGTAATTTTTAACAAAACACCTACGAAACAGATGATAAAAAAATATGTAAAAATACATATTTTTAATCACATAAAGATAACAAAAGCACAAAAAGTTACAAATTCATTTATCTATAGTGTCAAAGTAACTCTACCTCCTGATGCCATGCTAAAAAGAGCTAAATTATATCTTGATAAAATTAAAAGATATGGCGTTAAAGAACAAATTGGTATCAGTTTAATTTTAGCCATTATACAAACAGAAAGTAGCTTTAATCCGCGTGCAAGGTCTTACGTACCAGCTTATGGATTGATGCAAATCGTTCCAACATCTGCTGGTATGGATGCTTATAATTATCTTTACAATCAACAAAAACTTGTAAGTAGTTGGTATTTGTATAATAGTTCAAATAACATACAACTAGGAAGTGCTTATTTGCATCTTTTATATTACAAATATTTAAGCGATATTAAAAATCCGCATAGCAGATTGTATTGCACAATTGCTGCATATAATACAGGAGCTGGCAACGTGGCATGGGTATTTACAAAAACATATAACCCACACGAAGCAGCTCGCGTGATAAATCAATTAACACCTAAAGAGGTTTATAATACACTTTATTATCATTTAAAATACAAGCAAACAAGAGATTATCTTAAAAATGTTTCACGTAGAATGTTAGCTTATAACAAACTTATGCTGGACAACTCTCAATCTCTCCAAACTCAGAACAAATAGATGCGGTTGCAGAGATTAACTCTACTTTATCTGCAATTAAATCACCATTATGAATAACTGAATAACTAATTTTTACATCACTTCTAATAGTATTAATAGTTGAACAATATGTTTGCAATGATGCCATTACGTATCTAGCTGCTGATTTGTCGTCTGTATCTGAATTAAATTCATACAAGAGATGTAACTCATTAAATTTTTGCGGATAATCTTCATTTCGCAAAGCATCGCCTGTTACTTTTAAATCTGTAACTATAATATTTTTCTTTTTTGGGAGCATTATTATATCTGTTGCACTACATGTAATGATTCCGCTTAAAAAATATTCAACTGGGGATATGATTGGACAATCTATCACAAAACTGCTTTTAGCTGTTTTTGCTTCAAATTTCATTCCATCAATATGACTAATTACCACTTTCATTCTTTAAATCCTTTAAATAATTTTTAAAATATTGCAACTGTTCTATTGTTCTTGTTGTAGATGTTCCACCTTGCGAATTTCGCGCATTCATGGAGTGTCTGATGGATAAAACTTCTAAAACATCTTTTTTAATTCTCTCATCAATTGTTTTTAATGTATCAAATGAAATATCACTTAAATCAATGCCTAGTTCCTCACTTTTAGCTACCGCACGACCTGTGATGAAATGAGCCTCTCTAAAGGCTACTCCACATTTTTGTACTAAATAATCTGCTAAATCAGTGGCACTTAAATGCCCTTTTTTACAAGCTATTTGCATATTTTGTATTTTAACTTTTAAGCCCTTAAAAGCTTCATTTAAAATAGTTAAAGAAATTTTAACGGTTGAAATTGCATCAAAAACACCCTCTTTGTCCTCTTGCGTATCCTTATTATACGCCAGAGGCAACCCCTTCATAACAGTAAAAAGTCCGAAGAGTGCACCATAAACCCGACCTGTTTTTCCTCGTAAAAGCTCTGGAACATCTGGATTTTTCTTTTGTGGCATTATTGATGAGCCTGTAGAATATTCATCGCTTAACTCAATAAAACCAAACTCATAGCTAGACCACAAAACAAGCTCTTCAGATAAACGTGAGACATGCATCATCAGTGTTGAGATATTAAAAAGTATCTCAAGTGCAAAATCTCGATCACTCACACTATCTAAACAATTTATGCTTACTTTATCAAATCCTAAAAGTTTTGCTGTTAATTCTCTATCAATATTATGCGGAGTTCCAGCAAGTGCAGCACAACCAAGGGGAGATACATTGTTTCTCTTGTATGAATCTTCAAATCTTTGTATATCGCGCTTAAACATACTTAAATATGCACTAAGATGAAAAGCAAAATTTATGGGCTGAGCATGTTGGAGATGTGTCATACCAGGAAATAATGTCTTTGTATGTTTTGATGCTACATCAGCTATTGTTTGCATTAATATTGATATTAATTCCTTAATCTCACTATTTTGACGTAGTACAAATCTTCTAAAATCAACAGCAACTTGATCATTTCTACTTCTTGCTGTGTGAAGTTTTTTTCCAGGATCACCTATTTTTACAGTTAAGCGCTTCTCTATCGCCATATGTAAATCTTCATCTGAGAGCTTCCACTCAAATTTATCTTCTTCTATCTCTTGTTTAATTTCTTGCAAAGCATTTATAATCTGTTTAAGCTCATCGAGAGTTAAAATCCCAATATTTTGCAACATTTTTGCATGTGCAATTGAGCCTTCAATATCTTCACGATATAACTTTCTATCATACATGATAGAAGCATTAAACTCATCAAGCAAAGATGAAGCACCTTTACTAAAGCGACCTGACCATATTTTTTCCATAAACTTCTCCCATGATATATGTAGTGTAATTTCAACTAAAAAATTACATTACATGTAAAATTTTTTATAAATCTCATCATCTAATGTCCACAAATTACGTTTTTTTAAACTACGCACAACACTCGCCGTGCATGTAACATCTTGTGGCCACTCTCTTTTAAAATTATCAATCTCATTTTTAGTTGTACCATCAATACCAACCATCAAATCGGAGATAAATATATCACGACTTGCATCTATGTTATTTACAACTCTCCATACAAGCATATAGGCATTTGAGAGATTATTATCTTTTTCATCTACAAAAACAATAACTCGTAAATAATCTTTTAGTCCAAATAAAATATCAAAATACTCTTTTATAGGTTTAGTTTTGTTAATAGCTATCACAGTTATTGGATTTTTTGTGTGCAACATATATTGTTTAATATCTGATATTTCAAAAATCAACTCTTTAATGAGCTTAAAAAGTTGATTATCTTTTAAGAGCTTCACATGTAATAAATTATTATCGGGCAATGTTGCATCAATTCCTAGTTTTGCTCCAATTAAAGATTCTGGTGATGAATGATCTAACGCATCAGTAATGCCTTGCGTTATTAAAATCTTTTTAGGTGAGAATCTATCTAGCACATAGGCAGTAAATAGTTCATAGTCAGTTAATTTTGGTGCATCATCATTTACAAAAATAACATGTTTTACAAAACTCATCTGCCCCACACCCCAAAAAACATGCATAAACTGCTTAGCATGACCTTTATAACGAGGCTTCATTTTAGCAAAAATAAGATTATGAAATACACCATTTTCGGGCATATGATAATCTAGTAAATCTGGTGCATTTGTTTTTAAAAGTGGTAAAAATATTCTCTCAGTTGCCCAACCCATATATTTATCTTCAAGTGGTGGTTTACCTACCACGGTGGCGAGATAAACAGGAGCTTTTTTAGAGGTTATAGCACTAACTTTTAGTATTGGATATGGTTCTTTTAATGTATAGTATCCAGTATGATCGCCAAATGGTCCCTCAATTTGTGATTTTTGTGGATCAACCCACCCCTCTATGACATAATCCACATTATAAGGAATATACAAAGGTGTAGTAAGTGATTTTACAAGCTTTGCTGGTTTTTTTGTTATTAATCCATACATAAGCAGTTCATTAACACCGTAAGGAAGGGGGGCTGTTGCACACCATGTATAGAGAGGATCTCCTCCTATACAGATGCAAACGGGCATTTTTGCATTAACTTTTTTATACTGATCAAAAAAATGTGATGAATCTTTATGTATCTGCCAGTGCATTCCTAAATGATTTTTATCATATAACTGAAGTCTATACATTCCAAGATTAACCATATCACCGTCAAGGCTTTGCGTATAAACTTGTCCCATAGTAATAAATGCTCCGCCATCTTGTTCCCATGTCGTTAATACAGGAAGCTTAAACAAATCAATCTCTTTATCCAAATATTTTATCTCTTGACATTCACCTTTTGATTTTAAACGCTTTGGAAAGATATTTTTTAATGCAAACAAATTACCTAGCATTGAGACTTTTGCTCTAAAACCACTTGGTGGCTTTAAATGTAAAAGCTTTGTTATCTCATCGGCAATTGATTCAACTTCTCTACCAAATAGTAATTCGCATCTTGCATATGAGCCAAAAAGATTCATTAAAATTGGTACGCTAAACCTTTTATTTTTATCTACTACTTTTGTAAAAAGTAGAGCCTTTCCACCGCCCTCTTTTTTGACTTCAGCATACGCAATATGAGCAATTTCAAGATAAATATCGACCTCTTCATCAATTACACTTAGTTCATTATATTTTTTTAATAACTCTATTGTTTTTTGCATATTAATAATTATTATAAAGTTGAATTAATATTTGATGCCATAATTTCAGCACGTTTTAGCAACTCTTTTGCACCTTTTTTTATAAATTCTTGACCTATAATTTTACCGATATTAGTGAAATTATTTTTATTTACAATTTGTTTATCTTGCAAAATTTCAGAACCATCTGGTAAACCAAGTATTGCTCTAACTTCTATGTTATTTTCATCTATAAATGCAGCACTAACGCCTATTGGTACTTGACATCCTCCATCTAATGAATCCACAAAATCTCGCTCTATTGTTGTTTCTATCATACTTTTATTATCTTGAAGTTTAGATACAATCTTTATGATTTTATTATTATTTATTGCTTCAATACCCAATGCTCCTTGTCCCATTGATGGTATCATCTCATCTAATGAAATATTATGATAATATTTTACATTATCATTAAATCCGAGACGATTTATACCAGCACTAGCTAATATGATTGCATCAAAATCACCATTTTTTAGTTTTTTAATTCTTGTATCAACATTTCCGCGTAAATCTTTGATAATAATATCAGGACGAAGCATAGATATCTGCATACGACGTCTTAAAGATGATGTACCAACTATTGCATTTTTTGGTAATGCTTCAAGATTTTGATATTTAAAAGATAAAAGTGCGTCACGAAAATCTTCTCTTTTTGTAATAGCACTAAGTGTAAAACCTTGTGGCAAAATTGTTGGTACATCTTTTAATGAGTGGACTGCTAAATGAGCCTCACCTTTTAACATAGCGTCTTCAAGCTCTTTTAAAAACAAACCTTTTCCACCTATGGCAGAGAGCGGTTTATCTAAAATTTTATCTCCTGTTGTTACAATAACATTTAGAGAAACTTCAAGATTTTGATTTTGCTCTTGGAGTATATTTTTGATGTGATTAGATTGCCATAAGGCTAGTTTACTTCCTCTTGTTGCAATAATTAATTTTTGCATGTCATTTTACCTTTACACGCTTATATTTTGTTTTTGCTGGATCAATGACACCATTAAAGAAGAAGGTAGGAGTTCCTCTAACCATTAAAATATCACCTATTTGTTCATCGCGTTTAAATGCATCGGCTACCATAATTGTATGAATATCTTTAAGCGTTACATGTGTATCTAGCTGTTTATTAAACTTATTTAAAATTTTCTGTTGGTTTGTTTGTGCAATATTTATATGTAAGCCATACAATCGTAAAATTATAGACTTATCACCTTTTAACTCCATAAAAATTGCAGCTTTTACAATTGTAGGCGAAGCAGGATGTATCAATGATAGTGGAAAATGATAATAATACACAGCAAAAATATTTGGATATTTTCTCATGTATCTTAATGCTGGGGGAACAAACTCTTGACAAAATGGGCATAATGGATCTGAAAAAATTGCTACTTTATATTTTGCATCTGCATGACCATACAAAAGATTACTTTTTGTATAATATGCCTTTTTAAATTTTGGTGTAATTAAATCATTAATTTTTTGACCAGTTTTCATATCAATAAATTCAGTCGTTAACATTCCATTTTTTGCAAAATAAACTGATCTTTGTGAAACTGATTTTTTTTGTTTACCAATTTTTGTATCTGCATGAAATACAACTGCATAAGCAGTCCACCCTTTAGGATTTTTTAGTAGTCTATGACTTAAAATTTTAATTTTCAAATTACTAATCTTTGGATTATCTCCAATCCTTTGTTTTAAAAATGATAATACCCGGGTGGCTTGAGTATTCGCACTTGCATGTGCAATAAATAAACTACTTAATAGAGCTATGCTCATCAATAATTTCAACATCGATAACATTATCGTCCTTTTTATTAATATTTGATTTACATTTGCTAGATTTTACACCATAATAATTAACAAACATATTAGTCATAACAGAAAATTGTAACAATAAGCCTATAATGTCTGATAAAAATCCTGGTAAAATTAAAAAAATTGCACCTATTACACTAAATAGATTTAATCGTTGAAACTCTTTTAAATTTATACAATTATATGATACTACGGTTAAATTTTTCAAAAATGTGGTACGAAAATTAATTAACATAGATATGCCTATAAATGCTGTCAAAATAATTTCAATAAATGTCCACAATGGTCCTATAACAGATGAAATTTCAACAGATATCACAACTTCTAAAAATAGATATATTAAAAAATAAATCATCTATATCTCATTTAAAATATGATTAAAGATATCTTCTTTTTTAATATCTTCTTTTTTTAATGTAGCTCTATTAAAGAGTTGTATATAACCATTTTGCAACTCTTTGCCTATTATTACGGTATATGGATATCCAATAAGTTCGGCATTTTTCATTTTATATCCAAATCTCTCTTTTGTATCATCTAAAATAACCTCAACACCCTTATCTAAAAGATTAGAATATAATTTTTCGCCAAAATCTACTTGCTCCACATTTTTAATATTAGATATCATGATATTTACAAAGTATGGCGCACTTTGTTTTGTCCATATCATGCCTTTTTCATCATGATGTTGTTCAATAATTGCTGCAATTAAACGACTAACACCCATACCATATGTGCCCATAATAAATGGCTCTGCTCTACCTTGATTATTTAAAAATTCAGCTTTTAAAGCTTTTGAATATGTAGTTCCTAACTTAAAAATATGCCCTACTTCTATACCTTTTGTATATAATAATTTTCCCAAACAATGAGGACAGCTATTGCCCTCTTGCACTTCAGCAATATCTACATAATTTGTAAAAGATGATAAATCCACACCAACATAATGATAATCTAACTCATTTGCACCACAAATTATATCTGTTTCACCACGCAAACTAATATCTAAAATAAACTTCACAGATATGTCATCTAATGGACCCATAAAACCTGCGACTAAGCCTATCTCTTTTAATTCATCTTCGCTAACATCAACAATATCGATACCGCCAATTGCATTAAGAGCTTTTACTTCTTGTAAAAAATCACAACCTCGTAAGAAAAAAAGAACAATTTCACTATCTTGCTTATAAATAATCCTTTTAGCAACAGTTTTTATAATATAATAAGAATCAATATTAAAAAACTTACTTAAATCTTCTATGCTTTTAATGGATTTTGTTTTAACTTTTTTAAACTTATTGTGTGTCATTTGTGTAGTCATATCTTTTTTAGATCTCACCGCAGCTTCAATATTTGCTCCATATTCGCAACTATCACAAATAACTAAGGTATCTTCTCCACTGCTAGCTAAAACCATTAGCTCTTTTGAGCCGCTCCCACCAATAATCCCACTATCAGCTTCAACAACCCTATATTTTAATCCAAGCCTATCTAAAATTTTTTTATATGTTTTTTCTAAAATAGTAAATTCTCTATCTAAATCTTCTTGATTTTCATGAAAACTGTATCCATCTTGCATAATAAATTCACGACCACGCATAAGTCCAAAACGTGGGCGTGCTTCATCTCTAAATTTTATTTTTATCTGATATAAATGAAGTGGTAACTGTTTGTAACTTGTTACTTTATTTTTAACTAAGTTTACCATCATCTCTTCATGTGTGGGACCTAATACAAAAAGATTATCTTTTCTATCTTTAAAGCGCAAAAGTTCTTTACCAAATTTCTCAATACGGCCGCTCTCTTGCCAAAGTTTTGCGGGAGTTACAAAACTAAGTTCTACTTCTTGAGCGCCAATTAATTGAAGTTCCTCATGAATGATAGTCTCAATTTTTCTTAAAACTCTTTTTCCAAGTGGTAATAAATTATACAAACCACTTGCAACTTGAGTTATAAAACCACCACGAATGAGTAAAATATGGCTAGCTAATACTGCATCAGCTGGCATCTCTTTACTTGTTGGAATATATAATTTTGATGTTCGCATATTTAACCTTTAATTATATGTTCGCATTTGTATTCATTTAATAGTGTTGCATTATTATCATTTAATAAAAATTTTAAAGATTCAATAACCGTATCTGCATCACTATTTCCAGAAATATCTCTTAATTTATCAACCATGCCATGTAAAAATCTTTTTAAAACTTGCTGATTCATTTTCAAAAGTTGTTTTTCATATTTTTTTGGAAGATATTTTTTTGTAACCACCCTAGTTGTTTCAATTTCTGCAGCACTATCTGCTTTTAGATATAAATGTTTGATGATTGGCTCAACAGATAATGTCTGCAACCATTCATAAAATTGCATGGTTTGACGACCAATAATTTCATAAGAACTTTTTGCTTCATCTTCTCTTAGATGCACATTTATATTAGCTACAGATTTTAAATCATCTATTTGAAAAAGATTAATATGTTTTGTATCTTCTAATTTGATATCTCTTGGCATTGCCATATCAAACCAAAATCTCTCAAAACAACATTTATTAATATCTTTATCTGTAATTATTGGCTCTTGTGATGATGTAGCGGTAAATATAATTTCAAATCTATTAATTGCATCAGGCAAATCTGTAAAATCTATAATTTTTATATCATATTTTTGAGCTAATGTTTTTGCATGTTTATAAGTTCTATTTGTAATATGCACCTTAACCTTGTTTGCCAATAGATGCTTAATTGTAATCTCTGACATCTCTCCAACACCTATCACTAAAGCCTGTTTATTTTCTATATTGTGTATCACCTCTTTTAGCTTTGCAATTGCTACGCTTGCGATTGAAACTGGTCTTGACGAAATATTGGTTAGATTTCGCACCCTCGCTGCACATCTAAAAGCATAATGCATAGCTCGTGAAAGCTTTTGACCACAAAAACCTTTATCAAGAGAATTTCTAAAGGCATCTTTTAATTGACCTGTTACTTGTGTTTCTCCTATTATAAGCGAATCAAGTGATGAAGCTACAGTAAAAAGATGATGAATAGCACCTTGATTATCAAAAATATCAGCACGCCCTTCAAGTTCTTCAATACTTATATGAATTCGTTGATGTAAAAGTTCAAAAATATATTGTGTAGCTGACATAATACTGCTACAACTAACAAAAATTTCTGTTCTATTGCATGTATGAATTAAAATAGCCTCGTTAATACTAGAGGATTCTTTTAATTTCGTTAAACAAGAAATCTGCTCATCATTTGAAAATGATAATTTTTCTCGCATGGCAATAGCTGAATTTTTATGTGTAAAACTTACTATCAAATAGTGCATTAATAACTTCTTTTCATTAAATTATCTAAAATATCAATTAACTTTGGTTCATTAAAAACAATCTCTTTTGCTTCATTAGTTAATCTTTTAGCAAGTTTAAATGATTTTTCTATACTATGATATTTTGTCATCATCTCTTTGATCCAATCCTTATCTTCTTGTGAAATATCTTTTGCATGTAAGGAAATTAATCGCTTTTTATCTTGATTGCTAAGAGCTTGATAAAGATAAATATATGGCAATGTACACTTACCTTCTTTAAAGTCATTTAATACTGGCTTACCCAAAGTCGTTTCATCAGATACGATATCTAAAATATCATCAATAATTTGAAAAGCAAGTCCTAAATTTTTACCATATAAACCATAAAGCTTCTTATCTTTACCTACAAGTAGAGCCGCTGCTGATGATGCAGCTTCTATCAATGATGCCGTTTTTAAATAAAGCATATCCAAATATTTCTTCTCATCTATATTAAAACTTTGAGATAATTCTATATCCATCATCTCTCCAACAGAAAGTAAAGTAACGGCGAAAGAAACTGTAAAAGCTATATCAGCATCGAAAGATGTCAAAGATGAGAATGCTTTAGCATATAAGATATCACCAAGCATAATAGCAGTTTTACTACCTTTTGTAGCATTTACACATTTTTGTCCGCGTCTAATTGTAGCATCATCAATAACATCATCATGAAGTAAACTAGCTGAATGAATCATCTCTACAATTGCACCAAGCAAAGGTGCATTTTCTGCATTTTTAGCAATAGTTAAAATAAGTTTTGCACGAAGACGTTTGCCCCCCATCAAAAGAGATGAATGATGATTTAGTTCGTCATAGTTTATCTCTTTTATTAATTTTTGTATCTCTATATTAATATTATCAACCATAAGTGCAATATCTCCTTATTTCAAAAATTTTAAAGCTATAATATTTTGATTATCAAACAGATATAACCAAAAAACTGCCTTATGTGCAACATAATTAAATTTTTTAAATTGTAAAATTATATATGGTAATATATTATAATTAACAGCCCTACTTGTAAGGTAGAATTTTATGGCATTTTGATTGCGATTAAGTTTTAAAATAAACTGAGATACCTCTTCATTATAAGATTTAAATAAAGCTATACGTTTGCCACTATATAAAGTCCATCTAAATTTTAATAATTTGCTCATAGAATTATACTTTACAAGGATTTTTTCTGTTTTATTCTTTCTTAATGTAATTTTATATCTTATTTTATACATTTGAGCATCTGCCATTGTCTGAAAAAATAAAAAAAATACTAAAATATATTTCATAAATTATTACTCATTTTGCGTAAGAACATTTCCCATAAATTCTATAAAAAGACTTTTTTGTTTAGTCTGCACATCATCTTGATTTGAAAATTTATATTCTAGTATTTTTTTATCCAAAAGCTCTGCATCATCTCCAAGCATTAGCTCCAAAACCGCCACTTTCTCAACTAATGATTCAAGTTCAAACTCAACTAACCCACGATTTGCATTAAAAACAATATCTAAAAATTTACTCTTAGGCGACCCCATAAACATATCATCTTCATCTTCAAATATATTATACATCAATTATCCATTTTTGACTTTATTATATCACTTAAACTCTTAAATATCGCCTTAGAATAATCATAGCAGATATTGAATCAATTCTACCATCTTTTTTGTTACTCATATCGCCTTTTATTATCTCTCTTGCTTCAATTGATGAATCACTTTCATCTTGAATAAAAATATCACCATCAAATTCTAATAAAGATAAAAAATGCTTTACTCTACGACTCATTTCATCTTCACTATCTCCACCAATAGCTACACCAATAACAACAGTCTCGATTTTATATTCTTTTATAATATTTTTTATCTCACTAGCTGCTTGATTTCTATTTTTTCTTTGTATTGCCATTAAAGGTATTACCACATCTTTATGCACACAATAAGCTAAGCCAATACGCTTTAAGCCTAAATCTATTGCCAAATATTTCATCTATTACTTTCCTAAACAAAATGAGCTAAACATTTTATCTAACATCTCATCTGTTTGAAACGATCTAGTGATTAAACCAATGGCATTGATAGCTTCTGTAATATGAAATGAAAATATCTCTAACTCTTGGTTAAGGAGTGGTTCTTTAGCATCTCGTATCGCTTTTAATGCTTGTTTTACTGCCTCTATTTGACGTAATGAAATAAGCATAATTTCATCAGAATCATTATTTTTATCAATAATTTTTTCTAATTCATTAATAAGCAATTGAGAATTTTTTTGAGAATTTTGTTTAAGATATTGATATTTTGCTAGTTTTTTAATATTAAATCTATTTTTAAGATCTATTTTATTTAAAACAACAATAATTTCTTTGCTGTTTTGATACTGCTTTAACCATTTTAAAATAACTTCATCTTCATAATCAAATTCTCTTGAATTATCAAAAAGAGCCACAACAATATCGCTCTCTTTAATAGTCTTAATTGAACGTTCAATCCCAATTTGTTCAATCTCATTATCTGCATTACGTATGCCAGCAGTGTCGATAATTCTAATTAAATGTGTTCCTATTTTAATCTGTTCTTCAATAGTATCTCTAGTGGTACCTGCAATTTTGCTTACAATTGCACGATTGTAGTCTAAGAGCATGTTTAATAATGAACTTTTCCCAACATTTGGTTTGCCGATAATAGCCACTTTAAAGCCTTGCATAAGTCCACTACGCAATTCGCTTGATTTTAATGTTTTATCTAAGCTTGTATTTAAAAAGTTAAGTTTAGCGATAATTTGCTGTATCAAATCTTGTGGTAAATCTTCTTCAGCATAGTCTATGCTAACTTCAGAAAAAGCTAAAATATGAAGCATCTCGTCCCTAATAGCATCTATATATTTTGTAAGTGAGCCTTTAATTTGCATAGCTAAAATTTTAACCGCATCTTCACTTTTGACCTCTATTAGTTTTGCAATTGCTTCAGCTTTGCTTAAATCAATTTTATCATTAAAAAAAGCTCGTTTGCTAAATTCGCCAGGTAACGCCAAACTTGCGCCATAGGCTAATACAACTTTTAAAATCAATTCTGCTAAAACAATACCACCATGACACTGTATCTCTACAATATCCTCACCTGTAAAGCTAAATGGGGCTTTAAAATATATAATAATTGCCTCATCAAGAAGTTTATTGTCAGTATCATAGATAGAAGTTAAAGTTGCATATCGTGGATTAAAATTATTTTTTTTAGATATCTTTTTAGCGATATTAACTGAAGCCTTACCACTAATGCGGATGATAGCGATAGAGCCTACACCATGTGCTGTTGCAATAGCACAAATTGTATCAGTCATATATCTTTAATATCCTTTATGATAATCATTAATTATAATATACTTTAATCCATCACGCGTAGAACGTACAGCAACATACTTATCAGGATAGCTACCTCTTAACTGTTTTAAGGCTATTTGAATTAAAATACCATCTAAAATTTTAGTTTGAGCACGACCTTGCTTATCAATTGTTTCACATACATTTAGGAGATATCTTGAAATCGCACCTTCTTGATTAGTTAAAAATTTAGCTATTTCAAGGCGAACTTGCAGTTGGTATTTTGAGTTTATCCAATTAAATATCATATACGACAATGCTTTGTATCTATATCCCTCTTTACCAATTAAAAGAGCACTATCTTCACCATCAAATTCAATCAATAAGGTTTCATCATTATAAACGCGCACACTAATCTCTTTAATATCAAAACATATATGACTAAATAGTTCATTAATCTCTTGTTTAACTTTTATAGCAATTTGTGCTATTTCAAACTCATCTTCAATATCTTGTTCATCAAACTCATCTTCTTTTAAAATATTATCTTCATCATCTTGGTCGCTAACAAAAGAGGTTGGTAAAATTGTATCGTTTAAAAATTGTTGCTCTTTAATCTCTTCAAAATCTTTTTTTAACTCAATTTTATCTTCTTCTTTATATATCTCATCTTGTATAAAAGATTTTTTATCAATATTTTGTATGTCATCTACATGTTTACGAGATGCAACTATGATTGCTGACTTTTTAAATAAGCCCAAAAAGCCATGTTTTGGATACTGGACTACCTCAATTAAAAGTTCAGTAAGTGAACAATCAAAATGAGCAGTTGCTTTTATATAAGCATCTTCTAATAAATTAGATTCAATTTTAATCATTTTTTTTCTCCAAGCTTTTTTTTGTAGTCTCCTTAGCTGGTGTTTCTTTTTTTAGAGTTGCAAATTTTCTATTTACAAAATATTGTTGAGCAATAGAGGCTAAGTTATTAGTTAACCAATAAAGAACTAAGCCTGCTGGAAATGTTATAAAGAAAAATGTAAAAAGAACTGGCAGGTACTTAAATACTTTTGCTTGCAATGGGTCTGAAAAGTTATTTGGAGTAATATGCTGTTGAAAAAACATAGTAACTCCCATTAAAACTGGTAAAATGTATAGATGATCCATCTGACCCAAATTATGAACCCATAAAATCCAATGAGCCCCTTGTAGTTCGGGAGTATTTAAAAACACACGATACATAGCAAAAAATACTGGAATTTGTAAAACCATAGGAAGACAACCTCCTAGTGGATTTACGCCATTCTTTTTATATTCTTGCATTACTGCTGCATTCATTCTTTGTGCATCACCTTTATGCTTTGCTTGCAGTGCTTTTACTTTTGGAGCTACAAGTTTCATTTTTTGCATAGAGACCATGCCCTTGTACGTTAGTGGATATAAAACAAGACGAACAAGAATGGTTAATGCGATGATAGCCCACCCCCAATTGCCAAAAATTGAATATAGCCAAGCAAGTACAAGAAAAAGTGGACGAGCTGCAAAAGTAAACCAACCATATTCAATACTATTTACTAAAACAGGATCTAATGTTTTTAATGTTTTGTATGTTTTTGGTCCAATATAGCCATTTAGCTTCATATTTTGCATGCCAGTTAGAGTAACTAGTGGATTATGTTTATTATCATATCCTACTGTAACTTTTAAATGTTTATCAAATCCATAAATAATATCTGCAAAATATTGATCAAATGATGATACAAAATGTACATTTTTAAATACTTTTTTCTCCTTAACATCGCCATCTTTAAAAATTGTATTTTTACCCTTACCATAATAAATCATAGCTCCCGCAACTGTCATCATTTTAGCTTTAACTTTGGGGCGTTGACCAAACAAAATGGAATATTTAGCAGGTTTAGAGAGTGAAATATCAATAGTATAATGTCCATTTTTATCAAATATTATTTTTTTAGTAATACGCAAAGAAGATAGTTTTTGAACTAATGTTACACTATTATTACCATTTGATAAGTTTAATGTATGCACGGTAGCTTCATAAGGCACTTTCTTTGCTTCATTGTTTAGTTTAGTATTTGTAAATATCAAATAAAGAGGTTTAATACCATTTTGTTCGATCAATTGTGCCGATTTGTGTTTTTTATCACGATATTTATTTTCTAACAACACCATAGATGAGATACGACCCAAAGTATCTATTTTTAATTTATACCGTTTTGAATTAACTACTACTAGCGTATTTGTTGTACTAGCCGTTACATGCTTTGTGTTAACTTTTTGTGAATGGCTTGTAGTTTTAAAAACTGAAGATATCTCTTTTGTAATTGTTTGCTTACTATTATGATTTACACCTATATTTTTATGTGGAAATAGATACGAATATCCGATAAAAAAGATAAATGATACTGCTACGGCTAAGATTAATCTTTGATTTGCTGTTAATTTTTCAAACACTTTTGACCTTTATATTTAAAATTCTTTATTATATAAAATCTGCCTTTTTTATCTGGTACTAGCCAATATTTTATAAGACAAATATCTAACTTTTTAGGGTTTAATTTTAATTTACCTAATAATGGATAATCGATTCCACCTTCAAAAAGTTGATTGCAACGTAGTATTCTAGTAAAAGTGTGATAAAAAGCACTTGAAATAGAATTATTTTCGAACTCCCATCTGCTATATTCGCTACAAGTTGGGTAAAATCTACAACTTCCAAAACTAAACAAGGTAAAAAATCGTTGATAAATACTCAAAAGATACAAAAGTATTTTTTTAATCATCTTTTAAAGCACCTATTTTTGATATTAATTTTTTAAAATTTTTATCTAAAGTTTTAAAATCTATTGTATCTAAATTTTTCTTAGCTACTAAAACATAATAGCCATCTCTAAGAATATTTAAATTTTGATAAAATAAAGCTCTCATTCTTCTTTTAAAACGATTTCTAACAACAGCATTGCCTAATTTTTTAGTTGCAGTAAAACCAATTTTTGAGATATCTTGCTTATGAAGAAAAAAAAGAATAAAGCCCAGAGAGTGAGCATTTTTCCCTTTTATATATATATATTGAAATTCTTTATGTTTTTTTAATAAAACAAAACGACCTAAACTGTCAATGACTTACGACCTTTACGACGGCGTGCATTAATAATTTTACGACCATTTTTAGTAGCCATGCGTGTTCTAAAACCGTGAGTACGCTTACGTGGCGTATTATGTGGTTGGTATGTTCTTTTCATGCCAAATCCTCTGTTAAATTTAAGTTTGAAATTATAATAAAAATTTACTTAAAGTGTCGTTAAGTGTTGTCTATATTTATATTTTCTTATTTATTAGATGGCTATAATTATAGCCATCTAATTTTATTATGATATATCAACTTTTATCTCATCATCTTTAGCGTCAAATGTTACATGTGAGCCTTCGGCTATTTGACCGCTTAAAATCAGATCAGCTAATCTATCTTCAACAATTTCATATAATGCACGTTTTAATGGTCTAGCACCATAAACATTATCGAATCCAGCTTTTGCGATCATCTCTTTTGCATCTTGCGTCAATGATATAGTAATATCTTTCTCTTTTACCTTTTGTTGTATCTCTATAAAAAATAGATCAACTATACCCTTAATTTGAATACTTCCTAATGGATTAAAAATAATAATATCATCAAGCCTATTTAAGAATTCTGGTTTAAATGATAATTTTAAATCACCCATTACAGCATCTTGCATCTTGGCATAATCACCGCTTAAAGATATAATTTTATCACTTGCGATATTGCTTGTCATGATAATTATTGTGTTGGTAAAATCAACTGTTATACCCTTATTGTCAGTCAAGCGTCCATCATCTAACACTTGAAGTAAAATATTAAAAACATCAGGATGAGCCTTTTCTATTTCATCAAGTAAAATAACACTATATGGTTTACGACGTACCGCCTCAGTTAGTTGTCCACCTTCATCGTAGCCAACATATCCAGGAGGTGCTCCAACTAAACGTGAAACTGCATGTTTTTCCATATATTCACTCATATCAATTCTAATCATTGCATCTTGAGTATCAAATAAAAACTTTGCTAAAGTTTTAGCTGTTTGAGTTTTACCAACACCAGTTGGTCCCAAAAACAAAAAACTTCCAATTGGTCTATTTTTATCACCAAGTCCAGCTTTGTTTCTTTTAATAGCGCGCGACAATGCATGAATTGCACGCTCTTGCCCAATAACTGATAAATTTAATTCATCTTCTACATGTAAAATTTTATCTTTTTCACTTTGAAGCATTTTACTAACAGCAATACCTGTCCATCTACTTACAATAGAAGCAATAGCATCTTCATCAACACTGTTTTTAAGTAAAGTTCCCTCGTTTTGCATCTCTTTCCATTTATTTTGTAAAGTTTTATCTTCTTCGATTAACTTAGGAATTATGCCATATTCTATCTCTGCTGCTTTATTATAATCACCGCTGTTTTTTGCAAACTCTGCTTCACGTTTTTTTATTTCTATATCAGATTTTATTGATGCTATCTTATCAAAAATCTCTTTTTCATGAGAAAATTGAGATTGTAATGATTGCTGTGTTTCTTTTGCATCTGCTAACTCTTTTTCTATCTCTTTTAATCGCTTTAAATTACTTGCTCTATCTTCCATTTTTAAAGCTTCTTTTTCTACATGCAACTCTTGAATTTTTCTTTTGATTAACGAGAGGGCATTTGGCTCACTCTCAATTTGCATTTTAAGTTCAGCTGCTGCCTCATCTATTAAATCTATTGCTTTATCTGGTAAAAATCTGTCAGATATATATCTTTGACTTAATTTTGTAGCTGCCACTAAAGCAGAATCTGTTATTGTTATATTATGGTACGTTTCCAAATTTTCTTTTATTCCACGTAAAATTTGTAATGCCTGATTTATGGTTGGCTCATCTACGCTAATTGGTTGAAAACGCCTTTGCAGTGCTGCATCTTTTTCAAAATATTTTCTATACTCTTTTAAAGTTGTAGCTCCAATGGTGCGAAGTTCGCCGCGAGCAAGAGCTGGTTTTAAAATATTTGCCGCGTCCATACTGCCCTCACTAGCGCCAGCACCTATTATTGTATGAATTTCATCAATAAAAAGTATAATATTTGTACTTTGTTTTACTTCATCAATAACAGCTTTTAGTCTATCTTCAAATTCACCACGATATTTTGCACCCGCTATTAAAGAACTCATATCAAGTGTAACGACACGCTTGTTTTGTAATGATAATGGTACTTCTTTGTTATAAATTCTCTGTGCCAAACCTTCAACCAAAGCTGTTTTACCAACGCCGGGCTCACCTAATAAAATAGGATTGTTTTTCGTTTTTCTGATTAGAATCTGCATAGTGCGATTTATCTCTTCGTCGCGTCCGATAACAGGAGAGAGTTTACCCTCAGCTGCTTGCTGTGTTAAATCAATTCCATATTTTGATAGAGCCTCAAGATTTTCATCTGCTGTTTGAGATTCTATTTTTTGTCCACCCCGAAAAGATTCTAAAGTTTTAGTGAAATCAACAATATTTACATACTTTTGTATAATATCTTTAAAAGGTGATTCATTTAAGTTTCCTAAAATATAACTATCAACTGCCAAAAATGAATCTCCATTTTGAACCATTTGAGCTACACCCCGTTCAAGAGAATCTACAAATTTTTTTGAAAGTTTGATATCCTCTTTAGTAACTGATGAGGATGTTGACAATTTATTTGCCATGCTTTTTATATCTAATTCCAATGCTGTTTTTTCCACATTCATCTTATTTAAGGTTTGATTTAAAACAGAATTTGAATTTGTCAGAAGTGCCCATAAAAAATGCAATGGGTCAACCTCCATATTTTTATTGTGTAAAGCCAAAGATATCGCTGATTCTACCGCCTGTGTCATATTGTGTGTTAATTTTTCAAATACATTATTCATCTTCTTTTCTCCTATAATTAATTTCTTATGATTATATCAAATTGAGTCTATTATTGTCAAGTATCTTTAGTCTATATTTCATAACCGATATTTGCCATTGTCTTATTAATTAGATTTTAGTATAATTTTAGTAAATTATTTCGAAATGGGTTTACATGTTAAATAAAAAGTCTTACTTACTTGGTTTCGCCACTTTCTTAGTCGCAATTAGTTTGGTTATGCCTTCATCATCATTTGCAAATATCTCAAAAAAACAGCAACAAGAGATTTCTAGATTAAAAGCATTAGAGAAATTTACTCGTGTTTTAAGTATTGTCCAAAAATATTACGTAGATAAAGAATCTCTAAATATTTTAATCAATAAATCCCTAAAAGGTCTTATGACAAATCTTGATCCGCATTCCTCATTTTTAACCAAAAAAAGCTACAAAAATTTACAAACCGAAACAACAGGACAATTTGGAGGACTTGGCATTAGTGTTGGCATAAAAGATCATATCCTAACAGTTATCGCTCCGATTTCTGGCACTCCAGCATATAAGGCAGGAGTCAAAGCTGGTGATATCATTTTAATGATTAACAATAAATCAACAATTGGTATGAATATAAATAAGGCAGTAACTTTAATGCGTGGAAAAATAGGAACTCCTATTAATATTACAGTAGTTAGAAAAGGTGCTACAAAACCCATCAAAATTCATATCGTTCGTGGCTTAATCAAAATTCAATCAGTTTATACTAGACAAATTGGTAAACAGATACTATATATTAAAATTGTTAGTTTTGACCAAAAAGTAGTATCTGGTGTTAAAAAAGCTCTAAATAAATATGGACATAAAGATAAAGGTATTATTTTGGATTTACGTAATAATCCTGGAGGATTATTAGATCAAGCTGTTGACTTGGTTAATCTTTTTGTTCATCATGGAATAATTGTATCTCAAAAGGGACGAATCTCTTCTGAAGATGCCATCTATAAAGCAAATCCTGCAAAAACCATGACAAATCTACCAATAGTCGTGTTAATTAATGGCGGAACTGCAAGTGCTGCTGAAATCACCTCAGGTGCACTTCAAGACCATAAACGCGCCATCATTGTTGGTCAAAAAAGTTTTGGTAAAGGAAGCGTGCAAGTTGTGCTTCCAATTGCAAAAAATCAAGCAGTGAAACTAACTATTGCAAGATACTACCTACCAAGTGGACGAACAATTCAAAACATTGGTATCACGCCTGATGTAATTGTACGTCCTGGCGAAATTAAAACATATAACAATAATTTTAATATCAAAGAAGTTGATTTGCAAGATCATTTAAAAACGGTTTTACTTAAAGATTCTGAGCAATATAAGCATGATCATAATAAAAGCAAAAAGCAAAAAGCAAAAAAGCACAATAAAGAAAAGATAATTACAAACCATCAATTAAGCAAAGATGCTCAACTACAAGTAGCAACAGATATATTAAAAGCTTTAATTATTACCAAAGGATATAAATAAAATGCAAAAAGGTAAACTTCTTTATGAAGGAAAAGCAAAAAGACTTTTTAGTACAGATGATGACAATCTTTTGATCTCTGAATTTAAGGATGATTTAACAGCTTTTAATGGACAAAAACATTCGAGCGAGGTTGGAAAAGGAGCATTAAATAATAAAATATCAACACAACTGTTTAAACTCCTTGAAAACAATGGTATTACAACTCATTTTGTTAAAATGATAGATGATAATCACATGCTCCATAAAAAAGCTGAAGTTATTTTAATTGAAGTTATTGTTAGAAATATTGCGACTGGAAGTTTAAGTAGAAATCTTGGAATTAAAGAGGGAACTGTTTTACCTTTTACTCTTGTAGAATTTGATTATAAAAATGATGACTTAGGCGATCCAAAATTAAATGACCAGCATGCTTTAATTTTAGGACTTATAGATTTTCAAGATGAACTTGATAAAATAAGGCGAATAGCACGGCAAATTAATAATATTTTACAACCGTACTTCAAAGATAAAAACTTAGATTTAATTGACTTTAAGCTTGAATTTGGAAAAGATATTAATAAAAATATTATCTTAATTGATGAAATTTCTCCAGATAATTGTAGATTTTGGGATACAGTAACTAGAGAAAAGATGGATAAAGATCGCTTTCGTCAGGGACTAGGTGGGCTAAGCATTGCTTATGAGGAAGTTTTAAATAGAATATTAGGATAAAAAATGAAAGCAATAATAAATATTTCATTAAAAAACGGGGTTTTAGATTCTCAAGGAAAAGCAGTTCACCATGCTCTTGATTCTTTACATTTTAAAGATGTCCAAGATGTAAGAGTTGGCAAACAGATAATTTTGCAACTAGATATCAAAGATTTAGATGTTGCAAAACAAGAAGTTACTAAAATGTGTGAAGAACTACTCGCAAATACAGTTATTGAAGACTACGAAATAGAGCTTATAAAATGAATGTAGCTGTTTTGCAATTTCCTGGCACAAATTGTGAATATGACACTATTGATGCCTTTAAAAAAATTGGTGCTAATGTAAATATAGTATGGCATAAAGAGATTTTATTGCCAGTTAGTACAGACTTAGTTGTGTTGGCTGGAGGATTTAGTTATGGTGATTATTTAAGAAGTGGTGCAATTGCAAAATTTTCTCCTATTATGCAAAATGTTATTAAATTTGCAAATAATGGTGGTAAAATTCTTGGCATTTGTAATGGCTTTCAAATATTAACGGAGGTAAATTTACTTCCTGGTGCATTAAAACGAAATGAAAAATTACACTTCATATCATCTTACCAGCATTTAAAAGTTATCTCTAATGATAATCAATTTTTATCGAAAATGCATAATAACGAGGTAATAAATATCCCGATTGCCCATCATGATGGAAACTATTATATTGATAATATTGGTCTAAAAAAACTCTATGAAAATGATCAAATATTATTAAAATATGTTAATAAAGATGGCAATATATCAAACCCTAACGGCTCTGTAGATTCAATCGCTGGAGTTTGCAATAAAGATAAAAATATATTTGCTCTCATGCCTCATCCTGAGCGCGCTATGGAGTCTTTACTTGGTAGTGAAGATGGTGTAAAAATGCTAAGTGGATTTTTAAATACGTGAAAAAAATATCTATTATTTTTATAATTTGTATCGCTTCTTTATGGAGTATGCCTCTATCTAATAATATCGTCTCTACGCAAAATTATAATAACAATAGTAGAAAATATCAAAAAATAATCTATATTTCATATAGTAAGACACCAAAAAAAATAATAAACACTCAAATATTTCCAATATCTATCAAATATCTAATTACAAACCAAAAATATAAAACATTAACGTACAAGTTTGATATGCCAAAAGGCATGAATTTAATAAATCCAATCCCACTCTATTCTCATGATGGAATATATACAGTCAATACCTTTTATCTTCAAGATATAAATCAAAGCAAAAAATTACCACGCATCATAGCAACAGCTCTTAATCAAGATGATAATACAACATATCCAAGAGTAGCCATATTATCGCCAAAATTGATAAACGTAATTACATTAAATCCACCAAAAAATTTTTCAAATGTAATTGCAAAAAATTTTCAGATTACAGACTATAAAACTACAACTTATGATAATAATTCAAATATAGTTTTATTTTTTGCAAAAGCCTTGCAAGCAAACCTTTTTGATATACATATAAGTAATGTTCGCAAACAAGGTATTGAATCAGCAAATAATTCTACAGCCTTTTCTACTGTTATCTATTATGCTATCATCAACAAGGATATACAAACTTTTAAATTTACATATTTTAACCTTTTAACACAAAGTTATGCAACGATTTCAATACCAATTGTAGTGATTAATAATTTAGTAAGTACACAAACTAATCTTTCTCCAACTGCTAAACAATATAAATTATTAAAATTAATTATAGCAACTACAATCTTGTTTATTTTATTAATTTTAATAATCTTTAAGAAAAGATATCTTTATATTTTCTTAGCTATACTTATATCAATTTATATCATTTATTTAATTGTTCCGCAAAAAGAGATATGCGTAAAGAGCAAAACGGGTATAAAGATACTGCCCATACCGCAGGGAGTAGTTTTTGAACTCACTACTCAAAAATCTTATTTTAAAGAATTAAATAAACATAATGGATATATAAGAATAAAGTTAGATAATAATAAGGTAGGATGGATAAAAAATGAAGATATTTGCTCGAATTAGTTGGGCGTATGCCACATTTATAATATTACTTGCTATGGTTATTATGATATCAATCTTTAAATTTGTGCCAACACCAAAAGCGCAAAAAATTTCTGCGAAATTTATTCAGCTTTTAACATTTTGGTCATTTAAAAAAATGGGACATGAGGATCCAGATGCACAAATGTTTTTAATCAATCATCAAAGTGATTTAGATATTGGCATTGTAGAACTTTTATCACCAAGGGATTTAGCATGGGTTGCAAAAAAAGAGCTATTTGATATCCCTTTTTTTGGTTTAACGCTTCGTTTGCCAGATGATATTGCTATTGAGAGAGAGAGCAAAAGCTCACTTATAAAACTACTAAAAGCAAGTAAAAAACAAATTGACAAAGGCAGAGTAATTACTATTTTTCCAGAAGGTACTAGAAGTACAACAGGAGACATGTTGCCTTTTAAGCCAGGAGCAAAAATAGTAGCTAATAAATATGCCCTTAAAGTACAGCCAATAGTTTTAATAGCAACATCATCTTGTTATAATATTAAAAAATATTATTACAAACCAAAAAAAATAAAAGTAATTTTTTTAGACTCATTTATCGCTGATAAACATGATAAAGAGTGGCTAAATAACTTACAAATAAAAATGCAAGAAATTTATAATAAAGAGCACCTCTAAATATAATAAGTGCCAGACCATAATAAATATCATATTTATTATGGTCTGGCACTTATGGGCACCTCTATTTTATAGTTGATATATTTCATCAGCACACCATTTTGCCAAATCCAAATCATGAGTTATAAGCAGCATAGCAATATCTAAAACATGTGTTAAAAGCATCTTCATAATATCTAGTTGAATAATGTTATCTAGTGCGGAAGTTGGTTCATCTAACAGCAATAACTGTGGCTTCATTAAAAGTGCTCGAATGATTGAAGCACGTTGCAGTTGCCCACCTGAAAGTTCATGAGGGAGTTTTAACAAATTAGACATCGTCAAATTCATAACACTTAAATACCTATCAATATTAGCAATTGGTGCCACATCTTTTATTTGCTGTATAATTGTATAACTAGGATGAAATGAACTGTATGGGTCTTGAAAAACTTGTGAAACTCTTTTACATGTAATATTTCCTGATAAAGGTTTTAAATTTCCAACAATTAATTCAAATAGTGTAGTTTTACCAACGCCACTCTCACCTACAACTGCTTTTATTTCTCCTGCATGTAATGATAAATTTAAATTTTTATAAAGCAATTTATCTTTTTTATATCCAAAAGACAAATTACTAATATCTAAAACTTTATTTCTCAACGTATCTGACCTGAACCATAAACCTTATACTTATAAGTAGTTAATCCCTCTATTGCCATGGGTCCTCTGGCATGTAGTTTATTTGTGCTGATTCCAACCTCTGCACCAAATCCAAAGGCACCACCATCCGTAAATCTTGTAGATGCATTTAGATATACAACCGCTGCATCTATTGCATTTAAAAAAATCTCAGCTGTTTTAACATTTTGCGTAATAATCGCCTCGGAATGACCTGAACCAAATCTGTTAATATGTCCAATCGCTCCATCAATACCATCAACTATCTTAATATTTAAAATATTTGCCAAATATTCTGTATCAAAATCTTCATCAGTTGCCAAGGTAATTGAAATAATTTCAGTTGTTGCTTTACACCCTTTTAGCATTGTACCTTCTTTATCAAAAGCTAATTTTAATAAAGGAAGTATTTTTTTCGCAACCACTTTATCAATCAATAAAGTTTCCATCGCATTACACACACCAGGTCTATTTGTTTTTGCATTAACTGCAATCTTTATACCATCATCAATATCTGCATCTTTATCTATGTATGTATGACATTGTCCTTTGTCATGTTTTATAACTGGTACAGTTGCATTTTTACTTACATATTGTATAAGTCCTTCTCCCCCACGAGGAATAATTAAATCTACATATTTATCCATTTTTATAAGCTTTGCAACACCTTTGCGTGATGAATCTGGTAAAAGTGATATTAAAGCCTCAGGTAAATTATTTTTAATAAGTACCGAGCGTAAAATATTAGCTATGGCTGTGTTTGAATTTTGAGCTTCCTTGCCACCTTTTAACACACAGACATTAGAACTTTTAAAACATAAAGCTGCTGTATCGCTCGTAACATTTGGGCGAGATTCATATATAATTGCAATTACTCCTATTGGAATAGATACCTTTTCGATTTTTAATCCATTTTCTGTTACCCAACCATCAAGAATTCTTCCAATGGGATTATTTAAAGATGCAATCTGTATAATTGCATTTGCCATATCATCAACACGATTTTTGTCTATATATAGCCTATCTTTCATAGCCGAAGAAAGTTGATTAATTTCTGCTTCTTTCATATCTATTTTATTCGCTTTTATAATAGTTGTACTATTACTTTTAAGAGTATCTGCCATCTGTTTTAATATTTCATGCTTAGTAGCTCCACTTAATTCATTAAAACTCTTACTTGCTTGTTTTATTTTGTTTAAAAACTCTTCCATTTTTAATATCCTATACAAAATTTTAATACTTTTAGGATAACATATTAGAGATTAAAGAAAAGGAAAAAAATGTTTAAAAGCATAAATAATGGAATTATGCCGACTAGAGGAAGTAAACACTCTGCATGTATCGATTTGTATGCGAATGATGATATGATAATTAAGCAAGGACAAACGGTTCTCATACCACTTGGAATTGCTATTGATGAGGAGCTTTTACATGAAAGTTTTCAAACTAACAAAACTTTTTTTAATAAACTCAATATCAATACTTATGAAATATTTTTAAAATCATATTATATACAACTTATGCTACGTAGCTCATTATCAAAACAACTCATTATAGCAAATGGCGTTGGTATAATTGATATGGATTATAGAGATGAAATTATGATACGAGTACACAATCCCACTAACATGCCTGAAAAAAAAATATGTAAAGGAGAAAGAGTGGCACAAGTCACTCTTTTGCAACATTTTGGTTTTATGTTTAATATTAATTCAACACAAAAAAGAGATGGTGGTTTTGGAAGTACAGGTGCTTAATGTCAACTTATGACATTAAGCATCAAGTGATAATTTACGATTACGATATGCTATTATAATTATAATAAATATAACTGCATAAGTTATTGGTGCAAATGCTGGAATCGGCACAGGGTTGCCTTTTGCATATGAATGCAAGCCTCCAAGATAATAATTTACTCCAAAATAGGTCATCAAAACAGAGGTAAAAGCAAGCAATGAAATTACGCTATAACTATATGGAGTATAGATTTTTTTAACAAATCTAATATGTACAACAACGGCATAAACCAAAATAGAAACTAATGCCCAGACCTCTTTTGGATCCCAGCCCCAGTAGTGTCCCCAACTTTGATTTGCCCAAACACCACCTAAAAATGTTCCAACAGTAAGCATCGCCAATCCTATCATTAAACTCATCTCGTTAATAGCATTAAGCTCAATTATTGCCAAACTAAGGCGTTTATCATTCTTTTTTGTTTTTAAAATAAATAAAAGCAGCGTGATAAAACCGAGCAACGCTCCTAATCCTAAAAAGCCATAACTAGCGGTAATCATTGAAACATGAATATCTAGCCAATATGAATTTAAAACTGGAACCAGATTTGTAATGGCTGGATTCATCCATGCTAAATGAGCAACAAATAAAATCAGACCTGCTAAAATTGATGTCGCGGCTAATGTAATTGGCGAATGTTTGGAAAAGATAAAACCAGCCAGTACTGTCGCCCAAGCGATATAGGTCATAGATTCAAATCCATCAGACCAAGGGGCATGTCCTGCTATAAACCATACTATAATCAAAGCTAATGTGTGAGCTATAAAAAATAGTATCAATAAAGCCATTGATATTTTCGTATAAATATTTAGGTTAAATGATGGGCGTAAAATCTTTGTAAATGATAATATGAGCAGTGCAAACCCAACAAAGAAATATAGTGGCCATAATCTTTCAAAAATATTTATTTTATTATAAAAAATCTCAACTTTTATTTTATTTGCTGACGGATACACAGATGCACCATAAAATTTTTGATAATCAACAATATCTGCTAATGCTTTATTGGCGGATACCCAATGATTAGTTGTTAATGCCTGACCTACGCGTGAAAAGTACATCATGGCAAGATCTCTTACTTTATTTGCATTTTGATGGTTGAAATGCTTTAAAGCAGACACCGTACCATACCATTTTCTACTAGGATCGTTTGGTTTTGGCCATATTTTAAAGATAGAACCTGTATAAACCATAAATGCTACATTAACACGCTCGTTTACTTTCATAACATCTCTATCATAAACACCCCTAGTTTTTGGGTCTTTTCTAATAACTTTATCTACATCAGCAGACAATTTATAACCGTTCATTGAATTTGGATATTTGAAAAACTGTGAAAAAGAAGCATATTTTGCTTTTGGATTAATTCCTATTATCTTATTTATCTCTTTATCTGATGTACGAATCATTCTTATTTGTCGCCATGCATCTGGACGAATTAACATACCTAAAATTATCTGATTTGCATTTAAACCAAGCATACTATCTGAGCCATGAATCTTTTCTAATATTTGAATCGCTAATGTATTTAAAGGTTCCATTCGTCCGCGTTTACCGCGACTTTGAACCACAAGATCACCAAACTTATTTGCACTAGCTTTATTAAAAGATGTGACTGTTTTTATAATTGGATTTAAAGCTTGTGCGTAAGAGTTTGTATAACTAAATAAAAATGCTAGTGCTAAAACTGCTAACATACTTTTTTTAGCACTAGCTTCTTTAGCTATCTTACTTAAACTTGCAAATCTGCCATTTGATGCAAATAAAGAACCAAAAAGCCCTATTGCAAGAAGCAAATAACCCAAATATGTCATATCTGTTCCAGGATCCATGCTAACAGATAAGATTGTTCCTTTTAAATCTGGATCATAAGATGATTGAAAAAATCTAAATCCTTTATATTCTAATATATGATTCATGTGGATTCGATATGGAATATTGATATGATTTTTTGTGTCTATCAATGTGATATAACTTGAATATGATTCTGGTGACATTGAACCTGGATATCTTGTTAATTGAAACTTATCTAATTTAATTTTAAACGGTATGGTAATCATTTTTGAACCATAATTAACACTAACTTTTAAACCATTTATATTGGTAGTAGTGCTATCTCCGCGTAGCCCAGATTCACCGTAAACGACTATTTTTTGTGTATCGCCTCCACTGCTTACCTTAAATCTTAATGCATCCATCTGTGGATTTCTTGCTTTTGCATGTGGATTTGTTATTAATTTAGTCGTTGCATGTAAATAAAATGAACGTAATACAAAATTTGTTGTTTTATAACTAAATAGTGTTTTTTTTGCAAAAGTCGCATGTTTATTAGCTTTAAATATGCCAGAAGACTTGTCGCTCATCTTTAAATATTTTAAGGTCACCAAGTGGCTCATGTAAAGCTTTTTGTTAACAACGGATAATTCAATGACAGGTTTAGTAAATTTCTTTTTAGAATTAAAATCCAATACAAGATTGTCTGAGATAAAAAATTGACCTGGAGAGAGACTTATTTGCTTACCCTTACCTTGCGTGGTTATCATGAGATTTGCAACAGTTTTACCAGTTTTACCCTCAACAACTGCTCGCATAACAGCTGGGATAAATTGTACCAAACTTACATGTATAGTCTTGCCATCTATTTTTAAAGTTTTATTATAGCTATTATGGAATTCGTTAGATAAATACTTCATATCAGAGCTTTTTACAATCTTGCTACCATCTTGCAAAGTTATATTCACAAAAGGCAGAGTACCCGTTATTACTGAACTTGTTTGACCATTTCGTATATGCATAGTTCCTTCATATCCATCATAATGAGTAAGAACAGCACCAAACAATATCACAAGAAATGAAAAATGAAATAAAAATACTAAAGGCTTTTTCTTAATATTAAATTTAATCATATTTAATATTAAAGTTACTGCCAACAAAGCTATAAGAATATAAAACCAAGTAGCATCATAAATTTCAGCTCTTGCTGTTGTGCTGCCGTAATCATTTTCAATAATAGTTGCCCAACCAATAGAGAAGGCAAAAATTAGCATTAAAACAATCATGGTTTTCATAGATCTCATAAAGGAAATAACATTTTTCATACAAACGCCTTTTTAATTTGAATTTCAAGCAACATTGTAATGCAAGACTATAAAGACCTTTATTAATACTATTTACGTACGAAAATGATTAAGGTTTATTGAATTTTATTTTAATTCCTGCCAATTATCTCCAATGTTTAAAACAGCTTTTAGTGGAACATTTAATTTATAAATATTTTCCATAATATTTTGAAATTTTTTACCTAAAACCTCAGCATTATCTTCATCTACTTCAAAAATTAATTCATCATGAATTTGCAATAACATTTTAGCAGGTAGGTTTTGCTCTTTTATTATTTTATCAATTTTATTCATAGATAATTTAATTAAATCAGATGCACTACCTTGAAAAAGCGTATTTATACTTTCTCTTTCATAAGCAGCTTTAAACATAGGGGACGCCTTAGTATAATCAAAATAGCGTCGTCTAGCAAGTAATGTTTGAACATAACCAACCTCCTTTGATTTTTGTATAATTTGACTAAAATAATCTTTTACACTTGGAAAATTCTCAAAATATCTTGTTATTATACTTTTAGCTTCTTTTGTGCTAATATGCAACGTATCTGAGAGTTTCTTTTGTCCCATCCCATACAAAAGACCAAAATTAACTGTTTTGGCAATGGCTCGTTTATTTTTTGCTTCTAGTTCACCAAAAAGTATAGTGGCAGTTGCTAAATGAATATCTTTATCCTGCCTAAAAGCGTCAATTAGAACTTTGTCTTGACTAAAGTGTGCCAAAAGTCTGAGTTCTATTTGTGAATAATCTATTCCGATCAATTTTTTATTAACTGGAGCTATAAATGCTCTACGAATCTTTACGCCCAAATCGCTTCGTACCGGAATATTTTGAAGATTTGGATTTTTAGAACTTAAACGCCCTGTTGTCGTACCAGTTTGCACGAACGATGTATGTATTTTACTATCATGATTTTCTTTAGCAAGCTTTAAAAGTGGCTCTATATAGGTCGAAAAAAGTTTATAAATTTCTCTATAATTTAAAATATATTTAATAATTTCATGCTCACTAACTAAAGAGTTTAAAACTTTTTCATCGGTGCTATAGCCGGTTTTTGTTTTTTTCCCTTTAGGTAATTTTAAGGTTTCAAATAAAATATCCCCCAATTGTTTAGGAGAGTTTATATTAAACTCTAAACCACTAATTTTATATATCTCTTTTGTTAAAATAGTTAATCTTTGTTTTACCTCATCTAAAAAGTTGGTCAAAAAATTAGTATCAACCATAATGCCGTTTTGTTCCATTTTAAGAAGAGTATTTACACAAGGAAACTCAACATCTCTAGCTTCTTTTAAGATATGCTCGAGCTTATTAATTTTAAATTTTTGCAAAAGATAATTATATAGTTTAAGCGTAATAACTGCATCTTCTGCTGCATATTTACTTGCATCTTCAATATCAACTAAAGCAAATGTTTCGCCTTTTTTTACTGTATCTTTAAAAGATATCATGGTATGATCTAACATGTTTTTTGAGAGATAATCAAGTGATAGTTTACTGTGCGAATCAAGCAACCATGCCAAAATAATCGTATCGGCAAAAATAGGTAGATCTTCTTGTAAAAATCTTGTTATAAAATGCAAATCAAACTTAATATTGTGTCCTACAACTCTACATGTAAAGATTTGTCTAATTATCTTTTTAGCAAATTCTAAATTTATCTGCTTACCTACTCCTAAATAGCTATGAGATAGTGGCACATAAAAGCCCTCATTTTCACTAAAACTAAAACTAAAACCAACCAATATATCTTTATATGGATTAAACCCTGTTGTTTCGGTATCAAAGGCTATGATATCTTGAGTATTTAAAGAAGATACAATATTTTCTAAAACTTTTTCATCTGTAATTAGTGTTGTTTTAAAACTCTTAATTTTTAAGTCTTTAACATCTGTTTTTGAATCTTGCATCTCTTGCTTTGCATGTAACATACGCAAAATTGCTCTCATATCATAATGCACCAATTCATCATATATTAAAACAAATGGATTATCATAATGCATGATATAATCATTAAAATCAAACTTATCAAAAAGATCATTTTTTAGTGTTACAAGGCGCTTGGATACAAACGCACTCTTTTTTGCATCTATGAGTTTTTTACATACTCCTTTTGGACTAATTACTTCAACATTTTTATATATATTTTCTAAATTTCCATAAGTTGATATCAGTTTTTGTGCCGTAACTTTACCTATACCCTTTACACCAGCCACATTATCTGCACTATCTCCTAGGAGTGATTGAAAATCTATAAATTGCTTTGGAGTGACTCCAAATTTCTGCATACATGCATCTTCATTTACAATTTTTTTCTTAATTGCATCAATAAGTACTACTTTGTCATCATCAATTAACTGATACAGATCTTTATCATGAGAAATAATTTTAACTTTAAAATCATGCTGTAAGGCTATTTTTGTGACGCTTGCTATGATATCATCTGCCTCATACCCTTGTAGTCCTAGAGTCTTAAAACCCATTTTTTGTATCCAAGAGATTGCGATTGGTAGTTGAAGAGTTAAGTCATGCGGAGGCACTGCTCTGTTTGCCTTATAGTTTGCATCTATCTCATGCCTAAAAGTTTTACCCTTTAAGTCAATCGCAAAGATTAAATAATCACTAGCATACTCTTTTTGCAAAGAGGAGATAAAGTTTGCAAAACCAGTTAATAATCCTGTTGGAAATCCATCTTTGTTGCTTAAGTATTGTGGTAGTGCATAAAAACTCCTGAAGAAGAACCCAAATGTATCTATAATTGTTACAGTTTTTAACATAAAAATCATCCTAAATAAAACTTTATTTCTTTTGATATTATAGCAGATAAGTAAGAGTTTTTTAAGATTAAAGCAGATAAAATGTATAAATGCAAAAACACAACACAGTAGAAAGTTTGAAGTATCAATATGATATTTTACAAGCGAAATATGCATCTTTAAAATTGGCGCAAACAGTTAGTCGCATGGGAAGTTGGGAAGTTGATTTAAAAACAAAGAAAGTTAATTGGTCTGAGCAAACGTACCGTATTTATAAACAAGACCAAAAAAAATATTTTCCCACACTTGATAATTTTTTTGATAAAGTTGTTAAAAAAGATGTACAAAGAGCTAAAGCGTTATTACAACAACTTCCAGATAAGCAAATACATGAGATAAAGCTTCAAGTAAAAAGAGATGATGGTGTTCTTATCGATATATTATTGAATGCTCAAATGATTTTTAATGAAAATAATATACCAACAAAAATAATTGGAACAACATTTGATACTACAGAATTTACACAAATAAAAATAAAACAACAGCAACAATATGAAATATTAGAACAAATACATGATTCTGTAATTTCGGTAGATTTAAATGACATTATAACTTACTGCAATCATGGTGCTACTCTTATGCATGGGTATAGTAAAAATGAATTGATTGGTAAATCTGTTTATATGCTGTATCCATCTGATGAATTACAAAAAGCAAAAAAAATAAATCAAGATGCCTTACAGGCTCAATTTTGTAAACATGAGATTAGAAAAAAAACTAAGTCTGGAAAAATTATCTATGTGGAAATTTCATTTTCACTTTTAAAAGATGAAGATGGATGTATCATTGGAACAACAAGATATTCGCAAGACATAACTAAACGTAAAGCGATAGAAGAAAAACTAAAATTACAAACAAAACAATTAAATTTTCAAGCCTTCCATGATAGCTTAACCATGCTTCCTAATAGAGCTTTATTTTATGATAGATTAGAGCAATCAATAAAAGAGGTCGAACGAAATCATCAAGCTTGTGGACTTTTGTTTATTGATTTAGATAAATTTAAGCAAATAAATGATGATTTA
This sequence comes from uncultured Campylobacterales bacterium, assembly GCA_964474335.1. Taxonomy (GTDB): domain Bacteria; phylum Campylobacterota; class Campylobacteria; order Campylobacterales; family Sulfurimonadaceae; genus Hydrocurvibacter. The sequence continues at coordinate 53,433 of CAYYRS010000001.1, read as the reverse complement.
GGTCATCATATAGGCGATGAAGTTTTAAAAGAAGTAGCTAAAAGATTACGTCGATGTATTAGAAAACAAGATACGCTCGCAAGACTTGGAGGTGATGAGTTTGTAATTATTTTACAAAATATTAAGGATTCTAATGCTATTGCAAAAATAGCACAAAAAATTATAAACACCATTTATGAAATAATAATTATTGACAATATGTCATTATCCATCTCATCTAGTATTGGTATCAGCTTATTGCCTCAAGACTCGACAGACAAGGATGACCTTATCAAATATGCAGATAGAGCTATGTATTGTGCTAAAAAAAATGGATCTAATAATTATCGATTTTACACATCTAGTATTTCGTCGACAGCATCTTCTAAAAGCTCATGATTATAGCCTGCATTATATGCTTTTTTTAATCCAAAGTTGATAGCTACTTCACTAAAAGGTTCATTTACGGCCACAATTGTTTTAACAATATTTAAGGCATTACAATACTCCATAATATCTTGTGGTGCTAGATTCGGATTATCACTATAACGTATCATCTCCACAAAATCTTCATCAAATCCCCAATGTTTAAATATTGCAGATGTAACAGATGCTGTTGTTTCTTGTATATAGGCTTTTTCTACCATAGCAATATTGTGAGTCATCTGTATTTCAGATTTAAAAGTCATAGTTTCATCATTTTTAATAATATAATTTGATATTAAGATTTTACCTGTTTCTTGTAATAAAGCCGCTAAAAAAAGCTTGTCAGCTTTAGTTTTATTTATTCTCATATACCAATTATATGTTAATGCTGCTTGCTTCGCTGATATATCGGCAAAAGTCTCAGATGAAATTGCATATGGCTCCATATCAACATTTAATAATTTTCTAATTGAATTACTAAAAATGATAGATCTAGTAATATTCATTCCTAAAAGAGATACAGCTTGAGATACTGTTTGTATCTTTTTATTAAAATTATAAAGTGGCGAATTGACAGCTTTTAACAAATTAGCAATAATCATAGGATCTTCTTCTATAACTTTCACAAGTTCAGAGATTGATGATTTCTCATCACTATATATTTTTTGTATCTCATTTATACTTTTTGGCAAAGCTGGCAACGATTTAATATTATCCAAAACATAATTACTCATACAATCACTCCATTTGTTTATTTTTAAGCATCTAGCTAAAAAGAGATTTAATTCATAAATTTTGGATATATTTTTTTAATAATAAAATAGATTTTACAACCTATGCAATAATTAAATAATATTTCCAAACTAGTACATGCGAGAAATACAGTGGCTACAATATATAAAATAATTTGCATATGTAGCCATGATGTAAGCAATAATAAAACTATAAAAGATAGACCAAAATAAGTGGCTAATCTTTTTGCGGCACCATCAACTAAGTGTGATTTAAATTGAAATATTTTTTGAGTTAGTTTTGATAGCTGATATATAAAACTAAAATTTTTAAGATTATATAGACGTATTGTAAAATCATAAATTAATAAAAATAAAATTAGAGTGCTACTAGTTAGTAAAAAAATGATGATGAGTAGTGTAATATATACGGCATTTATTCTAGTAATAATACTATCTACTTTATAAAAAGATATAGGGCATGATTGCGACATAAAAACTCTCTTATTTGAAATAGTTACTAAAATATTGTGTTTATTGTTTTATTTGTAAAGTTTATTTTTTTTATTCTAGCATGAATAATATTGTTTTGAGCTTTTAAATTACGATATTCAGATTGCAGTTTTGCAATTTTTCGGCTTTTATAATATATCTCATGTTGAAGATAAAGTTTAGGAAAGACAAAAATAAGTACTATAAAAATAATAAATAATGTCTGCAATAAAAATTGAAAGTTTAATCCTTTATCTTTTAAAACCAAAGATACTTCATCTAAAATTTCATTTTTACTATTCATAATCTATCTCAAATACCCTTAATTTTGCACTTCTGCTTCTTACGTTTACTTTTAGTTCCCACTTATTTGCCATAAGTGGTTTTTTAGTTATTATTTTACCTATTTTATTATCTGCTGAGCATGTACACCTCATCGCTTCTGACGGACAAATACATGCCTTACTCCAACAAATAAACCTATGTTTAATTATTCTATCCTCTAGCGAGTGAAAAGAGATAATAGCCACTTTAGTCTTATGAAAATGTATTTTCTCAATTGTATCTAAAAGCTTATTTAATTCGCCTAGTTCATCATTTACTTCTATTCTAATAGCTTGCATTAAAAGCGTTGCTGGATGTATTTTTTTATTTTGTTTTAATAGATGTCTTGTTTTATCGCTTAACTCTTTTGTTGAATTAAATGGACGGTTTTGTACTATAAAAGATGCTAATTTTTCATAATTTCTTATCTCGCCGTACTCTTTAAAAACTCTTTTTAACTCAACTGTGGTATAACTATTTACAACATCTTTTGCACTAAAAAAGTTATTTTTATCCATTCTCATATCAAGCGTATCACTATTAAAAGAAAAACCCCTATTTTTTTCATCTAATTGAAGAGAAGAGACTCCAATATCGGCTAAAATACCTTTTATTTCTAAAATATTATATTTTTGAAGAATCTCTTTTATTATTTTTGAAAATCTACCTTTTTTTATGATAATTCTATCACCAAACTTTTTTAAATACTTACGTGAAAAATCTATTGCATTTTGGTCTTGATCTATCGCTATAATCTTAATATTTGGCTTATTTTCAAGCAATAACGCAGCATGTCCACCAAAACCTAAAGTACAATCTATAATAATACCTTCATCTATATCACCAAATACTGTTATTACCTCTTTTGGCAAAACACTAATATGTGGTGTTTTCATCTAATATTGCCCATTTATAATAAAATTTATAAAATTACCAATCAACACACTTGCTTTTTTATCTTCTCGTATAATTAGTTTAAATTGTCTTTCAAATTTAAAACCTTTTATCTTAACTTCGAACAAAATACCATCATTTAATTCTTTAATAACAGCTCTTTTTGGTAAACAACTAATATAATTTTCTCGGAGTTTTAAAAATTTTTTGATGGTCTGCGTGTGGTCTAGCTCCATATAAATATTAACCTTATTTGGGTTAATTGTATCTAAAAAGATAGACCTAGTACCTGATCCAACCTCTCTTAATATCCACTGCTTTTTAGACAAAGAGTCAATATAATAAATCTTTTTTTGAGCTAATTGTTTATCTGATGTTACTATAATTAGTTCATCTTTCATAAGTACTTGAGATATCAGACTTTCATCATTGCAACTGCCCTCAATAAAACCTATATCATATTCACCATTTTTAACATGCCGAACAACATCATGTGTATTAGCCGATTTTAATGAAAACTTAATATTTTGATTAATATTAAAATATTTATCAATAGCAGTTGGAAGCAGATAATCAGAAATAGTAGCGCTAGCACAAATTTTTATATGACCCTCTAGCTTATGCCTAGTAAAGTTATCATGGATTCTTTGCAAAGACTCTACATGCAAAGAAACTTGTTCTAAAAGCAAAGAACCTCTTTCATTTAACATCAATTTTTTACCAATTCTCTCAAACAAACGCTCTGACAATATATTTTCAAGCTCTTTAATTGACATCGAAATGGCAGCTTGTGTAATACCAAATTTATGAGCTACTTCTACTACTTTTTGTGTATGAGCTAATGCTATGAAAATCTTTAACTGTTTTAAACTATACATTTCAAATTATATCGTAAAACTTAAAATAGCTTGATATGCAACATCAAATATTGTATCAATTTCATCCATGGTTATAATATATGGAGGCATAAAATAGATTGTATTGCCAAGTGGTCGCAATAAAACTCCATGTTTTAACGCATACTTATAAACCTGTAAACCTATTCGTTGCGATACATCAAAATCTTTTAAATCAAATGCACAAATCATCCCAGTTTGTCTAATATTCTCAACACATTCAAGCTGTTTAAATTGCTGTAATTTTTGATACATGTAAACTGATTTTGTTTTGTTTTGCTCTATTATATTTTCTTGTTCAAAAATATCAAGCGTAGCGTTAGCTGCTGCACAAGCCAAAGCATTTCCAGTGTAACTGTGTGAATGCAAAAATGCTTTATGTTCATGATAATCGCAATAAAAGATATCATAAATCTTATCAGTCGTAAGAACCACAGATAGTGGCAAATACCCACCAGTTAAGCCTTTTGACAATACTAAAAAATCTGGTGTAATATCTGCTTGCTCACATGCAAACATACTACCAGTCCTACCAAAACCAACCATCACCTCATCAGCGATAAGATAAATATTGTACTTTTTACATATCTCGTTAATTAATGATAAAAAATAGGGGTGATACATATGCATATCACCAGCACCTTGAACAAGTGGCTCCACTATAAATGCGGCTATTTGTGATGCATTTTTTTGACAAAGTTTCTCAAATTCTTGTGCAGCAATTATCGCAGCTTCTTTTGTTTGGTCTTTTGCAACTGCTGTTTGGATTGATTTTATCATGATTGATTGATATGTTTGCTTATATAAAGCAACATCGCCAACAGATAAAGCACCAATAGTTTCACCATGATAGCTATTTGTCAATGATACAAACAAAGGACGCTCATCTCCTTTATTTTTATGCGCGTGATAACTCATTTTAAGAGCTACCTCAACAGCACTTGAGCCATTATCAGCATAAAAACACTTATTTAATCCATCTGGTGCTAAATTAACCAATCTTGCAGACAGCTTTATAATCGGTTCATGAGTAAAACCAGCTAAAAGCACATGTTCTAAAGTATCAATCTGCTCTTTTATTTTTTTATTGATATAAATATTTGTATGACCAAATATGTTTACCCACCAACTACTAATCGCGTCAATATACGTCTGCCCTTCAAAATCTTGTAAATATACACCATGAGCTTTTTTTATAGGAATAATCGGGAAATTCTCATGATCTTTCATCTGTGTACAAGGATGCCAAATATGTTTTAAATCTTCTTGTGATAGTTCAAAATTATTCATAATATCCTCTTTTCATGAATGAGCGCTAGTGATATCATAACAAAAAAAACAAATTTTTCTTAATAATTATAAAAATATTTATCCTATTTTAATACGAAATAGCCTAAAATATTGCAATTTTAAAATATAAACACCTCTGAAGAAAAACTTCTTATTTTTTATGTGTAAAATTAAGGTATAACTTTTATGATAACTTGGATGCAAAAACACCATAGATGGCTAGTGATAACAATTTGGATTTCTACAATCGCTTTTATAGGTGCTGGTTTTTTTGGATGGGGACAATATAATTATAGTAGTAAATCAGGCACCATTGCTAACGTTGGTAGTATAAAAATTACTTATAAACAATTTAATCAATCATATAATCAAATGTTTGCTCAATATAAACAAGTTTTTCATGGACATTTTGATAAAGCTCAAGCTAAAGCTATTGGATTAAAACGTGAAGTTTTAGCAAAACTAATAGATCAAGCACTTGTTTTGAATCTTGCAAAGAATTATCATATAACAGTTAGTAACCTTGAACTATACAATCAACTAACAAAAGAAAAGGTCTTTTATAAAAATGGTTCTTTTAATGATGCGACTTATAAAGCTCTTTTAGCAAACAATAATCTCACGCCACATACATATGAAAACGGCTTAAAGAGGCAAATTTTAATCCAAAAAGTTTTAAAACTTTTTCCTAATGCAACTACACCACTAGAAAGAGAAACTTTAGGTGCTATTTTTAATCTTCAAAATAGGATAAAATATGAGATTTTAAGTTTTAAAGATATAAAAATCTCGATTTCGCAAAAAGGATTAAAAAAGTTTTATAATCAAAACAAACAATATCTTTTAACACAACCAGCATATAGTATAGATTATATCAAACAAGTACCACTTCATAAGCTATATACAAAATCTCAAATTCTTAGATATTATGATATACATAAAATGGATTTTAAAGATAGCGATGGTAAAATCAAATCTTTAAAAGATGCAAACTCTCAAATTATTCAGGCATTAAATCAAAAAGCCACAAAAATAGCTGCTCTTAAGGCATTTATAGCATTTAAAAAACATAGATTGGATAAAGCAATACAAATTAGTCATGCAACTATAAATAGTTCACACAATATCTTTAATAAAAAGATTTTGGACTTAGTGAAAACTTTAAATCAAGCACAACTATACTTAAAACCAAAATTAATCAACAATCACTTTGTTATCATCAAATTAAATAAAAAAATTCCGGCTAAACCTATGTTGTTTACACAAGCTAGACCTATAATTTTGAAACAATATGTACTGCATTTAAAAAATAAAGCATTACTAAAATTGGCACAAGCATCATATGAGAATATCATTAATGCAACGATTACACCTTACATAAATATTAAAGATATATCAAAAATCAAAGACTTAAGTAAACAAAATGCCTCTAAATTTTTATCACAACTATTTCAAAGTAGCCATAAACATGGATATATCGTGCTTCAAAACAATAAAATAGTTCTTTATAATATCTTGGAACAAAGATTGCTTAATAAAAAACAAATAAATATTGCCTCAGATATATATGATTTAAAGCAACAGCTTTTAAATCCAAATATTATTAGAATATTAAGTAAGCATTTTAAAACCAAAATATATCTCAAAGGATTTTAAATTGAGTAAAACCGTTTTAGCCATTGATATAGGGTCAACAAAGATTTGTGCAATTATCGCAAATATTAAAGGTAATGACGAAATACAAATCATAGGCTCTGGTCAAGCAAAATCGCAAGGGCTAAAAAGAGGTAGTATTACAAATATTGACTTAGCGTCTAAATCTATTAAAAATGCTTTAGATGATGCTAAAAGAGTAGCTGGTACTGATATTAAAAATGCAATAATTTCAATCTCTGGAGCTTATACAAAAAGCCTAAATTCAATAGGCATCGTAAATATTCCACACAAGGAGATAGGAATTAAAGAGGTGAGCAGAGTTATGCATGCCTCATTATATAACGCTAATATTCCAAATGAATACGAAGTTTTGCACTCCTTGCCATTTAACTTTAAAGTAGATGATCAAGACTGTGATGATCCTCTTGGTATGAATGCTTCAAGACTTGAAGTGCAAACGCATATAATAATAACACAAAAATCAAATCTATATAACCTAAAAAAGGCTGTAAAAGCAGCTGGCATAGAGATTGCAAATGTTATTTTGGCAGGATACGCATCAGCAATTGCAACCCTTAGTCAAGATGAAAAAGAGTTAGGGGCTGTGATTATAGACATGGGTGGAAATACTTGTAATATGGTAATTCATGTTGGCAACTCCATAAGATACAATGACTTTTTAGCTGTTGGCTCAAACCATATAACAAATGACCTCTCAATGGCTTTACATACTCCTTTAAGTAAAGCAGAAAGTGTTAAAATGAACTACGGAACATTAGACACGCCTAGTAATCAACTAATTGAACTACCGATGATAGGTGATGAAAAATCAACCCATGAGGTATCATTGGAAGTGGTTCATAATGTTATATACGCAAGAGTTGAAGAAACATTGATGATACTAGCTCAATCATTAGAAAAAAGTAGTTTAAAAGAACATATCGGAGCTGGTGTTATTTTAACTGGTGGTTTTAGTAAAACAGATGGCTTAAGAGAGTTAGCAACTGCAATTTTTGATAACATGCCAGTCAGATTAGCAAAACCGAAAAATATAGAAGGTCTTTTTAATGATATCAAAGGTCCAGAATATTCATGTGTCATTGGATTAATAAAGTATGCTGCTGGTAATTATACACCCTATGAAATTGACGCAAATAAACGATTGCGTTATCATGATGAAGCACCAGTGCAAGAGTATGAGATTCATTTTGATAATGATGCGTCACTCGTATCCAATGATAAAGATGAAGATACAGATACAAAACAATCTCCATTTGTAAAAAAGAAAGATGATAAAAAAGATGAAAATAGCACAGTTGTGAAATTTTGGAACTGGGCTACACAATTATTTTAACAAACATGATAAGGAATAAATAATGGATCCGTTTTTAATAGAAGAGGCAACAAATTTAAATAGTGCACGCATTGTAGCCGTTGGTGTTGGTGGTGGCGGTGGAAATATGATAGGTCATATGTTACGTGAAAACGTTACAGGAATTGACATGATAATTATAAATACCGATGCGCAAGCACTAAAAGAATCTAACGCAATTACAAAAATACAAATTGGTCCAAAAGTTACTAAAGGTTTGGGCGCTGGCATGAAACCTGAAATTGGTAAAGAATCAGCTCTTGAGAGTTACGAAGAAATTCGCTCGGCATTAGAGGGTGCTGATATAGTATTTATTGCTGCTGGTCTTGGTGGTGGGACTGGAACTGGCGCTGCTCCTGTTGTTGCTCAAATTTCAAAAGAAATTGGTGCTTTAACAATTTCAATAGTTACAAAACCTTTTATGTTTGAGGGAAGAAAGAGGTTAAAACTTGCAGAAAATGGGTTAAAGGAGCTAAAACAAGAAAGCGACTCTATTGTTGTTATTCCAAATGATAAACTTCTTTCAATTATTGAAAAGAAATTGGGGATGAAAGAAAGTTTCAAGATAGTTGATTCAATTTTAGCACAAGCTGTTAGTGGAACTTCTGGAGTAATTTTATCTAGTGGTGAAAATGATATTAACTTAGATTTTGCTGATTTGCAAACTGTCATGAGTCATAAAGGAATGGCACTTATGGGTGTTGGAGAATTTGAAGGAGAAAATGCAGCTTATGAAGCTATAAAAGTAGCAATAGAATCTCCTTTACTTGATAATATGTCAATTAATGGCGCTATGGGTGTTTTAGTGCATTTTTATATGCATCCAGATTTTCCTATGTTAGAGCTGGCAAATTCGATGGAGGTTGCTTATGAAAGTGCTCATGAAGATGCGGATGTTATTTTTGGAACTTCAACAGATGACTCACTTCCAGAAAACTTTATACGCATTACACTGATTGCCACAGGTTTTGAAAAAGATATTCATGATGATATTGGATTTGAAACTGAAGAAAAATCTACACGTAAAGTAATATCACGTCCAAAGCTAGTTGTTGGTGGAGATATTGGTGAAGATTATCTTGAAGTACCTACATTTATGAGACGTCAGCAAGATTGATATAAGGAAAGTTAATTGTCGTCTTATTCAAAGCTACTAAAGGCAAAAACAACTCTTCGTTTAAGTGAAAAAGCCTCTTTGGTTGAAATAAAAAGTAAATATAAAGCTTTGATGAAAAAATGGCATCCAGATATAAATAAAGATGATATAAAAATAGCTACTGCTATGAGTATAAAAATCAACGAAGCTTATGATATAGTATTGCAATATTGTAATAATTACGAATACCCATTTGATGAACAAACATTAAAAAAATCCACCTTATCTGCACAAGAATGGTGGAGAGAAAAATTTGGCAATACTGCCTTTTAATTTTTTAAGAGCACCCCTAAGCTTTTCTTAATAACATAAGACGCCTAATAAATAAAAGAAATAATGCAATTGCTAAGATTTTAAAATCCCATTCACTGGCTATATGTATGGTATTAAACGTATCACTTCTTGTGGCTTCTTGACCCATATCTTGAAGTGCAAGGATTTTTGGTATATAAACTCCATTAAACATTAAAGAGGTAGATAAAACAATAATAGCAGATAAAATTGCCACTCTATCACGTTTACCAGTTTTATATAAAACTAATTCGTAAAGACCAACATAAACAATTAAGATATCCAGCCAATAGCTAAAATGTTTAAAAATTGTACCCATTATAATGCCAGCATTATAATTATCGATTAAGATGTTCAAGCCAAGTTTATCTGTTTGAAAAACAACAGGAGCTACAATAGCGCCGAGCGTTAAAACCGCACCAAATGTTGATGCAATTATAATTAAATAACCAAAATCAATGTATATATTTCTCTTCATGACCTTTTAATCCTTCTACCAAAAATTAATGTAAAATACATACAAAGAGATAAGCAAGAGAACGATTATTCCTTAGGAATTATCACTGAAACCTTAAAGTAGATTTTCAGTGATAAGAACCTCGAAAAAAGTCTGTTACTTGCTTACAATCCCAATTAGTTGATTAGGTCATCACGAACCTCTGTCATTTGGAAGGTAGGATCAAGTCAAGTACTTGCTTATCTGTTTGTATATTTTATTAAACCTTTGGTTTTTTAATTTTAATTTTTTTGTACTTTTAAAAGGATACGATATGTATAAATATTTCTTAGGAATTGATATATCTAAAGATAGTTTCAATTTTAGTTTCACTGATGAAACTGAAAAGGTTTTATATAAAGACCACTATCAAATGGATATGACTGACTTTACTAAACTTAGTAACTATCTTGCTCCATTCTCTAAAGATGAGATTTTAATTGTTATGGAGGCTACAGGGATATATCATTTAAACTTACTCTCATATTTCTTAGAGCAAGGATTAAATGTATCTGTAGTAAATCCACTCTTTATTCATGCATTTACGAAATCCATGACTATCAAAAAGACTAAGACAGATGCTAAAGATGCACATATCATTTCTATTTTTGCAAAGAGAAATGGTGCAATTTTAAAGTTGTCTAATTCTGATAATTTAGAGTCAATTAAACCTATTGTTAGAGAAAGAGAAAAACTCATAAATTCTATGTCTGCTATTAAAACAGATATGAAGTCTATAGTAAATCAAATATTCCCAGAAATGTTAAAGAACACAAATATCTTTTCAAAAAGCAGTTTAAATCTGCTCTTACAAGCTCCTAGTAAACTAATTATTAGAAACTTGAAAGAGAAGAAGATAGCCAAACTTTTATACCCTCAAGGGGCACCTCATCCTCTGACATTACGAAGGGTGCTAAACCTAAAGTTGGTGCTAATGAGATACTCTCAATGGCTAAAAACTCTATAGGTATTAACAACCAATCGTTAGAAAAAATACTTATCTCAAAAATCAAGCAGTTAGAGTTTTTACAACTTCAACTAGATGAGTTTAATGAGATAATAGAATCGTTTGTTGATGAGCATCACAATGATGATATAGAGTTATTAACTTCTATATCTGGCACTGGCAAAACTAGTGCTGCATCGTTTCTTATTGAACTTGGTGATATTAATAACTTTGCTACTCATAAACAACTCACTGCATTTATTGGAACTGACCCGACTATTTACCAGAGTGGTACCTCTGTAAATGTTAAAGGCTCCATCTCTAAAAGAGGAAACTCACATTTAAGAAGAATACTCTGGCATATGGCAAGAGCAGGTACAGTATGGAATCCTATACTCAAAGCATATTACGATAAAAAACGAGGTGAAGGTAAAACCTTCAAGCAATCGGTTATCGCTGTTGCCAACAAACTTATTCGTATTATTTTTTCTATGTTAAAGAACAACACTAAATTTAGTACAAACTACAACTCAAAAGGAGCTATAGCATGATTGAATTTAGCTATTAAAGTGCTTCAAACTGAAACATATTAATTAGGTGTTTGGTTTAAGTTTTCTCCTTTAATCATTATAGTTGACTTTTAATAGTAAAACCTCTATCTAAATTACTTAAATCTTTATAAAATTCAATATTAACATCATTAAATCTTTTTAAATAATTATTTATCATATCTTTTTGATCATAGCCAATCTCGCAACTAAAAATTTTAATCCTTTTATTTAAATATTCATTAAGCAGTGAAAATATAAATTCACATCCGACCTCACCACCAAATAATGCCTCATGCGGTTCAAAATCTAAATTTTTCTCTATGTCTGCATGTAAGGAGATGTATGGAGGGTTTGATACAAGATAGTCTATATCTTCTTCTACATTTTCTAACGACGAACTAAAACGTAACTCAATTTGCTCATTTAAATCAAACATATCAATATTTTTTTTTGCAATTTTTAAAGCATCTTTAGAGATATCAACAGCAATTATATTAGCATTTTTTAATTTTTTTGCTAACATAATAGAAACGACTCCGCTACCTACTCCAATTTCTACAATTGTAATTGGCTTATTTTTATCTTTTATATTTCTTAATACCTCATCAATCAAAAGTTCTGTTTCAGGTCTTGGAATTAAAGCTCCGTAATCTATAAAAAATGTATGTGAATAAAAACTAACATTTTTAGTTATATATTCTAGCGGTTCTTGCATGGCTCTTTTATGAGCTTTATTTAAAATTTCTTCACAGCTATGCATAATAGTGTCTTGATGCAACATAATCCATATTTCATCAACATGAAACTGATTCATTAACAATAACTGAACCTCTTTTGCGTAATTTGGAACTTTATCTTTTAAAATATTTAAAAGTTGCTGTTGTAAATTTTTTAAGGTATAGAAGGACATGTTCCCTCTAATGCACTGTTATCGCTGTCAATGTCTACATGTAACGCTTTTAATCTTTCTATGATAGGCGGATGTGTATAATGAAAAAAGACGTAAACAGGGTGTGAAAGAGGAAAGCTTTTATTTTCTTTTACAAGTTTTTGCAATGCTGTAGCTAATTCAATCTCTCCACACAACTCAGAACCCATTTTATCTGCTTCATATTCATTTTTTCTACTAACAAGCCCGATTAATGGCATAATAAAAAAACTAATCACTGGTAAGAAAATTAAAAATAGTATCATAATAAGATATGGTGCTTTTGCCAATCCCATTTGAAGATATAAACTATCTGGCAAATTACCAAAAATAGCAAACATTCCAAATAACATGACCCCTACAATTGCGATATTTTTATAAATATCTCCATGTGCAAAATGACCTAATTCATGACCTAAAACCGCCAACAACTCTCTTGTAGTCAATTTTTTTAGTAAAGTATCAAACAAGATAACTCTTTTTGTTTTACCTAAACCACCAAAATAAGCATTTAATCTTGAATCTCTCTTGCTAGCATCACTTACAAAAACTCCGCTACTAACAAAACCTGTTTTATCCATTAACTCTTTAATTTGTACATTTAAAACTTCATCATTTAATGGTGTTAATTTATCAAAAAATATGGCTCTAATAGTTGGAAAAAGCATATTAATAGCAACAATAAAAATAAAAATAAAAATAAAACTATACAACCACCACAAATTATATGATGACATGATAAAATAAACTCCCCAAATCACTAAAGAACCAAGTATTATAGTTAAAATAAATGTAATAACAGTATCTTTAATGTATTGTATTACCGTTGAGTTATTAAATGAAAACTTCTGATCCAAAACAAATTTTTCATATACGCTAAAAGGCAAAGATATGAGTCCATTAATAAAAATGAAAGCTAAAACAATAATAATTGTCCTAATAGCATCATTTTGAAAAAATAATTTTTCATGTAAATATGATATTGCACCACCTAGCCAAATCAAAACAACAATATAATCAATTAAAGATTTTGTTATTGAGATTCGCTCCTTACTAATAGCATAATTACCAGCCTTTATGAATGCACCAGGGTCTAAAAGTACAGCTGTTTTAGATTTTGCTTGAGCAATAAAACCTATTTGCATAACACTAGTATACAAATTTACGAGAAGATATAACGAATATAAAACAATTGCTACAGTCAACATTTATAAAACCTTAAATTTTGGTATAATGATATCAAATTAACAATATTTAGACTTAAATTTTTTTTGTTAATATTATAGTTTAAGAGCACATCTAATAAGTAAGAGAAAATAATTATGCGCACAATAGATATAAATGAAATTGAAAAGACTCCTATTTTTTCCGATAAAAAATGTATAATTTTAATGTATTTTTTATCAATACTACTACGCTTTTTAAATGTTGCAATTACACTACTTGTACTGTATTTATATGGATATTTCATAGCATTTACGACTTTGCTCCTTACCTTTCTTTTGATGGGTATCGTTCGCTCAAAACTATTGCATAGCTCCATACCTATACATCAAAGAGAATATAAATACAGCGATAAAGAGATAGTATCTTGGTATATTTCAAAATATATTTGCTAAAATATGATTAAAAAAAAAGAGTACCAATGGCATTAATAGACCTGCACAATATATCCAAACATTATGAAGCACAAAAAATTTTAAAAAATATAAATTTTCATATTAACGAATGTGAAAGAGTTGTTATTATCGGTAAAAATGGTAGTGGAAAATCAACTCTTCTTAAAATAATTGCTGGGGTGTTAGAAGTAGATGAAGGAGAACGTCTAATTCAACAAAACTTAGAGATAAAAATGCTACCACAACGTCCTATTTTTAAAGATGGGCAAAGTGTAAAAGAAGCCATTAAAGATGGTTTAAAAGAGCTAATTGATGCAAAAAAGAGATATGATAAACTCTCCATTTTACTAGCTAAAGATTTTGAAAATAAAAATCTTTTAGATGAACATGCAAAACTAGCTCATCTATTAGATCATCACAATGCATGGAGTCTTGATGATAAAATACAAAGAATTATACAACATTTTCAGCTCCAAGAATATGAAAATCAACCAATATCATTACTAAGTGGTGGAGAGCAAAGACGTGTTGCTCTTGGGGCATTATTACTACAAAAACCAGATATATTACTTCTGGATGAACCAACTAACCATCTTGATGTATATATGGTTGAATTTCTTGAAAATCTCATTTTACGAGAAAAATTTACTTTAGTTTTTATATCACATGATAGATACTTTATAGATAAAATTGCTACAAAAAATATAGAGATAGAAGATTATAAACTTAGAGAATTTAAAGGTGGATACAGTAGTTATCTAGAACAAAAACAACAACTTCTTTTTGTTATGCAAAAACAACATGATAATTTATTAAAATTAGTAAAAGCTGAAAATGAGTGGTACAGTAAAGGTGTAAAAGCCCGTTTAAAACGAAATGAGGGTAGAAAATCAAGATTAATGCAACTACGTAAAGATGTAAAAATAAATCCGGGCAAAATAAGAACTATCAGTATCGAGCTTGAGCGTGAAGCCAAACATTTTAATCGTGATAAAAGTATAAATAAACAAAAAATGCTTTTTGAAATTAAAAATCTATCTATTACGTTAGGGGATAAGGTTTTAATAAAAGATTTCAGCACAAGAATTTTACAAAAAGATGTAATAGCAATAGTTGGGTCAAATGGAAGTGGAAAATCAACTCTACTTCAAGCTTTACTTGGCAAAATCAAACTAACAGGTGGGGTTATTAATCGTGGTGATTTTACAGTTGGATATTTTGACCAACATCGCGAGATGCTAGATGATGATAAAGATTTATTGCAAACTTTTTGTCCAAATGGTGGAGACAGAGTTGATGTCTATGGACAAAACATGCATGTTTATGGGTATTTAAAAAACTTTCTCTTTCCACGTGAATTTTTAGATAAAAAAATAGGCACTTTAAGCGGTGGAGAAAAAAATCGCGTTGCACTAGCTCTACTTTTTACTAAAAAAGTTGATATTTTAATACTTGATGAACCTACAAATGACCTTGATATTCCAACTATTAATATCTTAGAAGAAAAATTAACAAATTTTGCAGGTGCGGTTATTATAGTAAGTCATGATAGATATTTTATAGATAAAATAGCTAAAAAACTTTTAATTTTTGTAGGTGATGGAATTATTAAGGAGAGTTATCAACAATATTGTCATTATTTAGAGATACAAAGTGAATTAAAAGAGATTGCTAATTTACAAAAAAATATTAAGCAAATAGATATCAAAAAAGATAGATTAAACAAAAATAGTTCTACAAAACCATTAAAATTAACCTTTAAAGAAAAGATGGCATTAGAGAGTCTACCATTACAAATTAATAAACTAGAAATTTTAATTGATGAAAAAAATCACTGTTTAGCAAACCCAATTTGCTATGAGAAAGAAGGTATCACAATTTTAGCTGATGAGCTTCAAGAGCTTCAAAATATTTATGAACAAAAAGTTGAAGAATTCTTAAATATTAGTGAAAAACTTGAAGCTATTAACGCTCCTAAATAATTATTTTTTTGCGTGAGCGTGATGAACTTCAATTAAAGAAGCTATTGAACAATCTAGCACATAAACGTTGCTATAACCTAAAATTTCTAAATATCCCATGACTCTATTTGCAAACCAACCTTTAAGGCAAGCTACTACTATTGGAGTTGTTTTATCTTGTGGTATTTCATCTAAAAAACTAGCAAAATCAGGATATGGTGCAAAAATTGCATTTTTTATACCTGCTTCTTGTGCATTTTCTCCTTGAACTCTTGCTGCTGGTCTTACATCAAGCAAAATAGCTCCAATATCCATGATTAACTCTCTTGTTTTATGCAAATCAATATTACCAAAAAGTCCATCTTTTCTAATATCATTTGCGATATTTACTGCTATTTTTTCACTAATCTCTTCAATCATTTTTTTTCCTTATTTTATGTAATCTACAACTATTGTTTTTTCAACAGTTTTTTTTAGAAGTTTTAAAACTTCTAAATGAGCAGGACAATTCGCATAAAGTTTTAAATCATCTTTTGTGTCAAATACGCTATATAAGCTCATGTCATATGCTCTATTATCTTCATTGAAATTAATACCAACTTCCATTAATTTTAAACCAGAAACTTCATGCACTAAATCTTCTAGCATCTGTTTGATTCGTTTGGTGTTTTGTTCTTTATTTTCATCAAAGAATTTAAACATCACAATATGTACTATCATCACTACTCCTTGTATAATTTTATCATATTAAAGATTTACAATGTCCAAAATTTACACATTTTTATCCAAGATGATCAAATTTTAAACATTATAGTAACTTCTTAGTATATAAGTTATATAATCACACTAATCTATTTTCTTAAGAGTCCCAATATGATAAAAAAAATTAAAAATCATGCTACAGAACAAACAGCGATCTTACTTAGCGTATCAAAATGGATTGTACTTTCAGCTCTTATTGGAATAATTATTGGAGCAGTTGTTGCTTTTTTCTTATTAACCATAAAAATAGGTGACCATGGACGCAATTTATTACCATTTCATTATTATTATCTACTACCAATAGCTTTTATGTTTAGTGTATGGATTATTAAAACATTTGCTCCTTCGGCAGAGGGACATGGAACAGAAAAAGTGATAGAAGCTGTTCATAAAAAAAATGCAATTATCAATGTGGCTGTAATTCCAGTAAAACTCATCGCTACCATTGTTACTATTTTTGCTGGCGGCTCAGTCGGAAAAGAGGGACCAGGCGCGCAAATTGGTGCTGGTACAGCTTCGATTATTGCAAAATTTTTATCATTTTCAAAAAAAGATAGAAAGATACTTGTGATTTGTGGTATTAGTGCTGGTTTTGCGACAGTTTTTGGAACACCAATAGCAGGCGCAATTTTTGGAATAGAGGTACTAACTGTTGGTGTAATTATGTATGATGTACTTTTACCATCTTTTATAGCAGGGTTTACAGCTTTTACAACTTCGCAACTCCTTGGTGTCACATATACATATTATACAATGCATGTTTTTCAAAGTGTATCTCTTGATATACCCTTGATCTTGGAAGTTGTTATAGCTGGCTTATTTTTTGGATTAGTTTCAGATATATTAGTGACCGTGCTAGAAGGAACTGGTAAAATTGTTAAAAAAATAAAATTAAATCAATATTTAAAAGCATTTAGTGGCGGTGCTATTTTGATTGTTTTAATTTATTTTCTTGGCGATAGATATTTGGGTCTTGGTATGACCACAATAGAAAATGCACTTAGCCCAAATCCAATCTTAGCACAAGGATTGCCTTGGTATGCATTTTTAGCAAAAATAGTTTTTACCTCTATATCTCTTGGCGTTGGTGGAAGTGGTGGAATTGTAACACCTATATTTTTTATAGGTGCAACAAGTGGACACTTTTTTGCAAATATGATGGGTGGAGAACATATCATGCTTTTTGCAGCACTTGGTTTTGTTAGCGTTGTAGCGGGTGCAACAAATACACCGATTGCGTCAACAATTATGGCGGCTGAACTCTTTGGTACAGAAGTAGCTCATTATGCGGCTATTAGTGCGGTAATTAGTTTTTTTATTACTGGTCATAGAAGTGTTTATCCATCACAAATATTAGCTATGAGAAAATCTGATATTTTACATGTAGAGTATGGTACAGATATTGAAGATGTTAAGATAAAACTAGAAGAGCATGAAATAAATAAAATTAGAAATATCAAAGAACGATTAAAACTAAAAAGAGAGTTGAGAAAAGCTAAAAATCATCCAAAAAAATAGAGTTTTAACTAGCTATCTTTTAACAAATCCTTTAAACTATCAAGTGGGTTTTTACCATTTATAATTAAATGAACTTCGGTAGCTATCGGTAAATACAGATTTTTTTGTTTTGCGATTTTATATATCGCTTTTGCAGTACCGACTCCTTCAGCTACTTCACCCAAATCTTGTAATATCAAATTGATTTTTTTACCCTTAGCCAAACTTAGCCCTACTCTATAATTTCTTGACATAGGTGAAGATGCACTCAAAAATAGATCTCCAGCACCACTTAGTCCTAAAAAAGTTTCATAAGAAGCACCATGTAGTGTGCCAAATCTTTGCATCTCAATCAAACCTCTTGAAACAAGTGATGCTGATGCATTTTTACCTAATTTTAAACCTTCACAAATTCCAGATGCTATTGCTATAACATTTTTATATGCTCCTGCTATTTCAGCGCCTATAACATCGTCAGAAATATAAGTTTTGATAAAACTTGGAAAAAATAGAGCAAATTGCTTTGCCAAGACATTATTAGAGGAGTTAATAACTAATGCCGTTGGTAATGATTGCATCACTTCAATGGCAAACGATGGACCAGATAAAAAACATAAATTTGTTATCGGAATATATCTTGCATAAATCTCATTTAAAAATTGCATATTTTTTACTTCTATACCTTTAGAAGCAACTAAAATCTTTTGTCCATTAAAAATAAAATTTTGCTCTAACCAAGAAGCTATCTCTTGGGCTGGGATGGTTATAATTAAATACTCGCACTTTAAAATATCTTTTAAAGATACAAAATTATCTAAATCTTTTTTATTTCTTGATGTTATAAATATTTTATTCTTTTGTGATAATGCAAATTTTAGTGCCACTCCCCATGCGCCAGCACCAATGATTCCTATTGACATTATTGTCCTTATTTTAATTTACTTTTTAATATCTCATTAACTGTTTGAGGGTTTGCACTTCCTTTTGATGCTTTCATAACTTGACCAACAAAAAAACCAAAAAGTTTATCTTTGCCACTTTTATATTGAGCTACTTTATCTAAATTAGCCTGTATGATCTCATCTACTATAATCTCAATAGATCCTAAATCACTAACTTGTTTTAATCCTAATTTCTCAATTACCGCATCAACATCTAAACTATTTTGTATCAAATAATCGAGTACCTCTTTAGCGGCTTTTGCACTTATTGTCTTATCCTCAATGTGTTTAATCAAACAGCCAAGTTTCTTTGCATCAACTGGCGATGTATCGAGTGTTAAACCATTTTTCAATCTTCCTTGAAGTTCCACCGTTAACCAAATAACAGCATTTTTAGCACTAATATTTTCTTGCATCATCTCTTCAAAAAATTTCACCATCTCTAATGTTGATGTTAAGACACTTGCGTTATATTTACTGATTTTAAATTCGCGAATAAAACGCTCTTTTTTCTTATCTGGAAGTTCTGGTATTTTAATCCCTTCATCATACATCTCTTTAGTTACAACAACTTTTAAAAGATCAGGCTCTGGAAAATATCTATAATCAGCTGCTTCTTCTTTACCACGCATACTTCTGGTTTCTTGCTTGGCTTGATCAAATAAGCGTGTTTCTTGCATAATTTCTTGCTCATAAACACCATCTTCCCAAGCATCTCTTTGTCTTTGCACTTCTAACTCTATTGCTTTTTGGATAAATCTAAAACTATTAATATTTTTAATTTCAACTCTTGTATATAGCGTTTCATCACCCTTTGGACGTATAGAAACATTAACATCAACTCTAAATGAACCTTCTTGCATATTTGCATCACTAATATCAAGATATCTAACTATTGCATGTAGTTTTTTTAGATAAAGTATCGCTTCGTCTGCACTTCGTAAATCAGGTTCACTAACTATCTCTAACAGTGGTGTACCTGCACGGTTTAAATCAACCTTAGAATAATCTGACTCATGAATATTCTTACCAGCATCTGCTTCTATATGGGCACGATTAATTCTAATAGTTTTTATATCACCATTTTCTAAAATTATATCTAGTTTACCATGTTCAACTATTGGTGTATAAAGCTGAGTGATTTGGTATGCTGATGGACTATCTGGATAAAAATAACTTTTTCTATCAAAATATGAAATTTTATTAATTGTGGCTTGTACTGCAGTACCAAACATAATAGATTTTTTTAAAACTTCCTTATTTAACACTGGTAATGCACCTGGAAGCGCCAAACAAGTTGGACAAGTATTTGTATTTTGTTTATGATTAAAACTCGTAGGACATGAACAAAATAATTTTGTTTTTGTATTTAACTGCACATGCACTTCCAGTCCTATAACTACTTCAAACATATTATAAACCTTTAATAAATTTTCTAATTGACGCATAGGCAAAAGCATTACATTTTTGAATTGCTTTTATCTGCTCATTTGTTATGATACCACCTAATGCTATGACTTTAATGCTTATTTTATCTACTATTTCTTTTAAAGCAGATAAGCCTACAGGCATTGCCTTATTTGGTGTTTTATATATTGGACTAAAAGTAATGGCATCTGCGCCATATTTTTGTGCTATTTTAGCCTCTTGCAAGTTATGTGTGCTAACTACTACAAATAAGCCTATTTTTTTTGCTGCTTGTATATTATCGATTTGAGAAAACATAAAATGAACGCCATAAGCATCCAAGCTATGTGCTAATTTATAATTTTGATGCAGCATGGCTTTAATAAAACTTTCTTTACATGTAGCCACAAAAATTTTAGCAAATCTATCATAATTGATATTTGTTTTATCTCTATATAATGCAAAATCTACGCCTTGTATATTTTGAGATAGTATTTTTTTAAATTCTATTAAATCAGTGGTGTAATATTTTGAATCCGTAATAAGATAACTATACAGCATTTATCATTAATCTAAATTTTAGATTAATGATCTGTATCGTAAACAGCTATTGCACCGCCAAGATACACATAAGTTAAAATCATAAAAATAAATGCTTGTAAAATTGCCATAAATGCTAAAACTGCATAAGGTATAAGTGGTAAAAACCAAGGAGCGAGCATTAATACAACTGCTAAAAACATATCATCACCTTTAACATTACCAAAAAGACGAAAGCTAAGAGATATTATTCTTGAAAAGTGTGACACTACTTCAATAGGAAACATAAGCCAAGCCAGCCACCATACAGGACCTAAGAAATGCTTAAAATATGTTAAAAAGCCATTTTTTTTCAAACCTTCATAGTTATAATAGATGAAAACAACAACAGCGAGCGAAACAGTAAAATCCAAAGATGAGGATGGTGCTTCAAATCCTGGTATCAACCCTATGATATTTGCAATACCAATAAACAGCCCAAGAGTTGCAACTAACGGCAAATACCTGCGTGCATCTTTTTCTTCCATAGCGTCTGTTCCCATCGCAACAACCCCATCAAGATATGCTTCAAAAATATTTTGAGCACCTGTTGGTACTAAACGTAATTTAGAAACTGCCATTTTTGAGATAATAATGACAACAAGAGCCGTAAACAGCATCTGTGATATATATAAAAAATGATGATTTTGCGATACTAATCCAAAAAAAGTAAATAATGGATTCATAAATATCCCCTTAGATAAAATAATGTCGTAACTATATAATAAAAAGCATTAAAACATGCTTTTTAATTTTAGTTTTTTGATGTATCTATAATTTTATTTGCAGATATCCAAGGCATCATCTCGCGAAGTTTCATGCCCGTTTGCTCAATTAATGAAGCTTTTGCATTTTTACGTTCTGCTTTCATTCTAGGATAGCCTGCTTGACCTTCTAGTATAAAATCTTTTGCAAAAGTGCCATTTTGAATATCTTTTAAAATGGCTTTCATAGCTTTTTTAGATTCTTCGTTAACAATCTTTGGACCAGATACATAATCACCATATTCAGCAGTGTTACTAATAGAATATCTCATATCAGCGATTCCACCTTCAAACATCAAATCAACAATTAGTTTTAACTCATGCAAACACTCAAAATATGCCATTTCTGGTGCGTATCCAGCCTCTGTTAGAGTTTCAAAACCGGCTTGAACCAAAGAGGTTACACCACCACATAAAACAGCTTGCTCACCAAAAAGATCAGTTTCTGTTTCATCTTTAAAATTAGTTTCGATAATAGCAGTTCGCCCACCACCAATTGCACTAGCGTATGAAAGTGCTAGTGCTTTAGTGTCTCCACTTGGATCTTGATTAATAGCGATTAAATCTGGAATACCGCCACCACGAACAAATTCCGAACGCACAGTATGCCCTGGAGCTTTTGGTGCTATCATAGTTACATTGATATCAGCTTTTGGCATAATTCTTCCATAATGAATATTAAAACCATGTCCAAAGGCAATAGTTGCACCATGTTTTAAGTTTGGCTCTATCTCGTTTGTATATATTTCAGCTTGGTTTTCATCTGGAAGTAAAATCATAACTACATCTGCTTCTTTAGTAGCATCTGCTACACTTAAAACTTTAAAATTTTTGGCTTCGGCTTTAGCCCAACTAGAACCATTTTTTCTTAATCCTACAATAACTTCAACACCACTATCACGAAGATTTTGCGCATGCGCATGACCTTGTGAACCAAAACCTATCATAGCAACTTTTTTACTTTTTATCAGCTCAATATCGCAATCTTTATCATAATAAACATTTAATGCCATCTTTGATATCCTTTATTAACTTATATTTTTGCAATTGTACTAAAATTAAGTAAAAAAAGATATTAAAAAATTTGTGTAATTTCGCTTTTTTTATTGATTTTATCACGAGATATAAACTTCAAAACTGTTGCATTTATGCAAAATCTCTGCTTACCATTAGGTGCGTCATCAAATACATGTCCTAGATGAATACCACTCTTTTTTGCCAAAACTTCTACTCTGTGCATACCATGAGAGTCATCTTCTTTTTTTACAGTCAAGCCGTCAATTGCTTTGTAAAAACTAAGCCAACCTGAGTGAGAATTAAATCTATCTTTTGTATCAAACAATATATCACCTGAGAATATATCTATAAAAACTCCATCTGGAGTATCTTTAAATAGATCATATTGCTTGCAAAACATATTATCTGTGTGTTTATTAAATGCTACATTAAATGCTTGTGAATTTTTTCCAAGCTTAGACTCTCCAAGAGCTTTATAAAAATCTGTTAAACTTGTATATTCCTCAGATATCAAAACCTCTTTATCATTGAGTGATTTTTTTATTTTTTTATTCATATTGTTTTACCTTATTTGCACAATCTTTTGCAAATCATTAACATCTTTAGTATGTGCAAAACAACTATCTTTTTTACACAATAAAAAATCTTTATCATCTGTATATTTTTTTAAGATATATGGATATTTAATAGATGCTATTTTAAAAGAGTTCTCTTTTAAATTTTTTTGATTTGCTTTTATAATTAAATCATTTTTTAAATATCTTAGCATTTGACTTAACATATTTGGAAAATATATCGGCTTACGTCCAAGTTCATAAGAGTTATATTCTAAGGTTTTAAAAGCAAATTCACGATACTTATCATCTTGAAGTAACGCACTAAGGCTTAAAAGTAGGTCTATCATTACACCCACTGATGAGGGGTAAGTATTATCAGACGCCTCTGCTTGTACATCAAACTCATCTTTACTAAAAAACCATCTGCCTTTATCATAAAATTTTGCGAGTGCGGTGTTTGCAAATTTTTGTGCTAAAATAAGATAGACTTCATCGCTAGTTGCCTCGTAAGCTGAGATTAATGCTACGCCAAGATAAGCATAATCTTCTAAAAAAGCGTTAATTTTTGGCTTTTTATGGATAAGCGTTGAATGAAAAAGCTCATCTTTGATAAACATAGTTCTTAAAAGTTTATCAAGATGTTTTACAGCAATTTGCAAATAAGATGTATCAATATCAGATAAAAGAAATAGTGAATTAATCATCATGGCATTCCATGATGATTGAATTTTTTTATCAATAAATGGATATTTTCTCTTTTTTCTTAATGCTTGTAATATTTTAATAACATTTTCATACCAAGGTAGTTTTTCACTCTGCTCATATCGAACAATATTGCGTCCCTCGAAATTACCACCTTTGCTTACATGCAATGTATATAAAATCTCTTTTATCTCATCATTATCATAATTATTAGCCTGAAGTGCAAGTGCTATCTCATCTTTTGTGTAAGTAAAATATATTCCTTCGCCACCATCACTATCAGCGTCACTTGCTGAATAAAAAAGATTATCTTCTTGCATAAATTTATCCATAAACGCGACTATCTCTTTAGCCGTATCGAGATATTTCGACTCTTTGCATGTAAGATATGCCTTTATATAAAGCTCACAAAGAAGAGCATTGTCATAAGTCATTTTTTCAAAATGTGGAACTAGCCATTTGATATCTGTGGAGTATCTACAAAACCCTCCGTCAACAATATCATACATTCCGCCAAGCGTCATGTTATCTAGCGTAAAAGTTATCATTTTTTTTGCATTCTTATCATCATATAGATTAAAAATATTTAATAAAGTTTTTAGAGTTGCGGTGTATGGAAATTTTGGAGCTTGTGAAAATCCGCCATAACTACTTTCAAAATTCTTTTTTGCTTGGAGTAAAAAATTTTTATAAATATCTTCAATTAAAATCGTGGCTTCGTTTGGGTGCTGAACCTGTTTTAAAAAATTTATAATTTCATCAGCACTTTTATAAACCTCTACATCTTTTTCTTTGATTTTTTGAGCAATGATTGATGTAAGAGTACTAAATCCAGTCATACCACTCTTGTCATGTAAAGGTATGTAGGTTCCTGCGAAGATAGGCTTGTTTTCTGGTGTGCAAAAAATAGACGTAGGCCACCCTCCACTTTTTCGATTTAACAGCTGATAAACTTCTTGATAATGTTTATCAATATCTGGTCGTTCTTCTCTATCAACTTTGATACAAATAAAATTTTTGTTTACTTCATCTGCCATTTTTTGATTTGTAAAAACCTCATCTTTCATAACATGACACCAATGACAACTACTATATCCTATCGAGATAAATATAGCTTTTTGATTATCTTTAGCTTTATTAAACGCCTCATCACACCAAGGATACCAATCAATCGGATCATTTTTGTGTTGTTGCAAATATGGTGAATCTTCGTGTAACAATCTATTTGGCATATATATTCTTTTAATTTAAATTTTTTGTTGCTGTTTTTGCTCTTCTATATAACGATAAACTGCTAACTCACCAAAAAATGGTCCTATAAAATTGATAATTGGTATCAGATTAAATAATGCGCAAAAAATACTTATGCTCCAAAAAGCACCTCTGTGTTGCTTTAACTGCTCTTTGCTGACAACAGTTTCGCTAAGAAGTGATAAATTATCATAAACAAATGTATCTTTCATCAGCCAAGACCATAAGCCAATTTGTATGATTACATTAAGTAGCGGTACGAAAAGTAATGGAACGACAAGTATAGATGCCACTAAGAAAATTACCATATCTCTAAGAGTGTATTGTATAGTTTTGATTTCTCTGTTTTTTACAATTTTATCATTTAAGACAGATTTAATAAAATAACCATTCATAAGGCTAGCTATTAAAATCATACTCATAACAATCGCCATATACACAACATAAATACCTAAGATAAATGATATTCCTTCATCTAATGTTTTAAACGGTAGCCACGACATTAATTTAACTAATTCTGTATGAATATAGGTGCTTTTATTTATCCAGATAATTGTCCAAAATACTGCACTAGCTGCTATAATTAATAAAGCATATATATTTGCCATATTTTTAGATGTTTTACCAGCAATAAAATTACCTAAAAAAGCAAATATAATAGCAAAAGTAACTAAAATCAGTATAAACCAAAAAAAGATAGACAG
This sequence comes from uncultured Campylobacterales bacterium, assembly GCA_964474335.1. Classification (GTDB taxonomy): domain Bacteria; phylum Campylobacterota; class Campylobacteria; order Campylobacterales; family Sulfurimonadaceae; genus Hydrocurvibacter. The sequence continues at coordinate 27,244 of CAYYRS010000001.1, read as the reverse complement.
CACTAAAGCACCATTAGATTCTAACATTGAAAATGGTATTAATTCTAAAATATAACTACTAAATGCGATAAGTTTTGACCAATAAAGATATCCGACAAATCCCCATACCAAGGTAACAACAAAACCAATTGATAAAGATAGCCGAATTACTTTAACTGTTAAAATCTCTTTAAATGTAAATAAAAGTGCATGTAATACATGTTTCATCTTTATCTCCTACATTGATTTGAGCTAGCTTTAATCAATTCTAATCTGTTTATTATATGATCTAACTCTTTTACATTATCATCAAATTTTTCTTGAAGCTGACCTTTTTTATGTTTGATGGCATCAATTTGCTTTTGTACATCTTGCGTTTTAATGTAGCAATGATTAGCAGCATCTTGCTCTTTTTGTAATACCCAATCCATAGTTTTTTTTATAAACTCAATCATTTTTTATCACCATTTTTTAATTTATTATATCTTTATTATCATGTATATTATACTCGCACTGTAGAGTTACATGTGAGATATGATACTCCAAAAATAATAATTTTTCAATCTTTTGTATTATTTTATTTGATTCTTCAAGAGTGATATTGTTTTTAAAATCAATATGCCCCTCAAGATGAACATCATGATCATCTAAACTCCAAATATGCACGTGATGTATATTTTTAATCTGTAATTCTTTAGAAATTAATTCTACAATTTTATGTATATTTATATTATCTGGAACAAACTGCATAAGTACAAAAATAGATTCTTTGATAATGCTAAAAGATGCCAAAATAAGATAAATAGCAATGAAAATCGAAACAAGTGGATCAACCCAATAAATTTTAAAAAAATAGATAAGCAAACCACCAATTACCACTACAACACTAGTCATAACATCTGTTATAAGATGTAAATATGCCGCTTTCATGTTCATACTATGGTGTGCATCATCTTTAATGAGCAATACACTAATAGTATTTAATACCACGCTAAGTACACCTAAGACAACAACCCAAAGAGAGTTTATTGCCTCTGGATGATAGAGCCTACTTATAGCTTCAATAATTAAAAATATACCAATACCAACAAGAACAGAAGCATTAAAAAGTGCGGCTAGTATCTCAGCTCTTTTGTATCCAAAAGTTTTTGTCAAAGTATGAGGCTGTGATGATAAACGATTAGCAATATATGCGACCATCAAGGCTAATACATCACTAAAGTTATGCATAGCGTCACTAAGTAAAGCTAGTGAACCTGAAAAAATACCTCCAACAATCTGTGCAACTGTTATAATAATATTTAAAATAATTGTAACAAATAGGTTTTTACCACTTACTTGGTGATGATGTGGCATATCTAATTCTCAAAGGTATCAAAAGCGGCTTTTGCTTGTTCCATCACGATACTTGATTGTGCATGTTTTATAATTTTGATTAAAAAGGCTAGTTCCTTCTTTGTCACACCCATATTTTTGAGTCTTTTTGTTTGCTCTACTATACACTCCTTGCTCCCTTGTGTCACCGCAACAGTAAATGCAATTATCATTGAAGTTTTAAAATCAAATGGGTTATTTTCACTTTGGATACTCATTTTTGAACTAATAGCTTGTTCAACTAAAAAATTTGGATCAATTTTTTTTGCACTTTTTAAAATCTCTGGCACACCTCCCATTTTTTGGATCATCATAGCTTCTACTTCTTGTGGTGTTGGTAATTTCATAATTTATTCTCCTAAATTTTCTAAAATTGTATCACTATTTTGTGTTACTTTTTGAACTTTATGTTTTTTTGTAAAAATATATGCAAACATTGGCACATAAATGAGTACAACAAATGTTAAAAGTCCACCAATTGCTACATCTGCAAGTGGAGAGAGCCTCTCAAGTCCAATAGCGTCTTGAAGTGCAATTGGAATCATACCAGCTATAGTTCCAAAAGTTGTCATCATAATAGGACGAAAACGAATTTTTATGGCTTCTAATGCACTTTCAAATGGCTCATCTCCTTTTTCATAATACATCTGGAAAAAATCAACAAATAAAACTGCATTTTTAACAACGATTCCAAAAAGTAATAATATCCCCATAATAGCAGGCAAACACATCGGTTTATCAAATAAAAACATACTCCAAAAAGCACCAATTAAACTATATGGAAGTACTAATATCATGATAAAACCAAGCACAACAGAGCGATATATCGCAATCAAAACAAGCAATAACAACACAAGCCCTAAACCAACCGCTTTTAACATTCTATGAAAACTACTGTTTAACATTAAAATATCACCAGCTTGCTTTACATGTAAGCTTGAGAGGTTTATATTTTTGAGTGCCTTAATTGAGTCGTTTGTTACTAATGTTGTTGCTCTTTTTGCCGTATATCCATTTACATCAAGACTATACATCATGTTGTCTCTCTCAATTTTTGCATATGTTAAATGCTTTTTAATTGTAGCTAACTCTTGTAATGGTATTTCACCAAATTTTGTTTTAATTGGCAATAATCTTAAAGTTTGAAGATTTTTAGAAAATTTACCCATAAGGTACAATCTTACATTTTGAGCTCTCATAGACTCTAAGTCAGCATTAAGACCTACTATCTCCCCTTTTATCGGTAATTGCATGGCAATTTGATATGGCGTTATATCATAGTTTAACGCTTTGTTTTCATTAATATTTAACTCATACTCTGTAAAATTCTTACCCCAACTACTTGAAACTGACGTAAGACCACGAACGCTGTACAAAGCCTTTGTGACTTTTTGTGCAGCGATAGACAATCCATTAACATAAGGAGATTCAAGCCTTTCATCAACTGTTGCTTTAATGGACGACACTGGTGTTGCCCCAAAAGGAAACACATCATCTTTAGTTATTCCATTTAATGTAGCTATTTTAGTTCTTATGATTTTATCAAGTTGCCAAATAGTTAATTTTCGCTTAAAACGATTTACTGCTATGATAGTCATGCTAGCTTGTGTAGGCAAATTACCACTTCCTAAGCTAAGCACTCCAGCCTCTGTTCCAAAAGCAATAGAACTTTTTTTATACCAAGGCTGTTTAATGAGCCAATGCACAAAAGGCTGAATTTTTTTCTCAGATGCTTGCACTGTTGAATTTACACTAAAGGCTATATTTGCTTTTATAATACCTGTATCCATAGGAGGCATGCTGTCGCGTCCAATAAGTGGAACAATATTTCTACCACTAAGCACTAAAATAGCCAAACCTCCAAGAATTAAAAGTAAACGACGTGGTATCTTTAGTCTTTTGCCATTAGTAAATTTTAATATGCCAATAAAAGGTATCATAAATTTAGAAATAAATTTATGATAAAATAGGCTGATGAAATTCTCAGCCTTAGTCTTTCTTGTTCCATTTTTATATAACCAAGTTGAGAGCAAAGGTATAAAAGTAACAGATAGAAAATAACTCACAAGCAGTGAAATAATAAGTGTGCTAATGAGTGGTTTAAAAATCTTTTGTGGAAATCCTCCAACAAACATTAAAGGAAATAAAATTGCGATAGTAGCAAAAGTTCCTGCAAAAACTGGTTTCATAACCTCTTTTGTTCCAACTCTAACAGCATCTTGTAATTTTAGTTTTCCTTCATTTATGTGCCGCTCTATATTTTCTAAAACAACAACAGCATCATCTGTAAGCATGCCAAGCGAGAGGATGATGGCAGTATAGATAATGATATTTAGCTCTCCACCTGTTAGCCAGATAATGGCAATAACAGAGAAAAAAACCATAGGTATTGATAAACCAGCAGCAATAATTGCACGAAAATTGCCCAAAAACAGTAAGATAACTATCAAAGTATAGATGATGGCATCTCGCAAGGCATCTAACATATTGCTATTTGACTGAAGGATTAGATTTCTTTGTGTATTACTAATAGTAAAATTAATATTTGGATACCTAAGTTCCATCTTTTTCATAGCCGCTCTTGCTGCATTACTAACGTCTAACACACTCCCGCCAGGTGCCCTCTCAATAGCTAAAGCGATAGATTCTTTACCATTTCCAATATATCCACTTTTACGTTTTTGATAAGACCAACTAACTTTTGCGATATCTTGTAATTCAACATTTGGTAAAATATTTAATTGTTTTAATCTTTGAATATTATCTTTTTCACCATAAAAAGTAATGGTATAAAAACTGTTTTTACCCTTTACAAATCCGATTGGAGTATCATGATTTAATGTTCTAAGAGCCTGTGCTATCGCCTCAAAATTAACTCCATATCTTTTTGCTTTAAATGGATTTATCGTAATGTTTACAGAGCTTTGATAACCTCCAAACACCTCAACATCACCGATTGCCTTAATGTTTAAAAGATATGGCTTCATAAAGCTATCAGCAATTTTACGTATTTGTGAAAGATTTATATTTATATTTTTTGGACTAAGAGCTATGATATCAACTGGAAGTGTAAAATCACCCACAGTATAAACGGCTGGATTTGCTTGTGATGGTAATTTTGATTTTACAATTGCTAACGCATTTGAAACATCAACAGCGGCAGCATTTAAACTTTTTTTATAATTAAAATCGATCTTTACTATGGAAAAACCAGCCATATTCACAGAACTAACATCTGTAACATCTGAAAGACGAGATACCTCATTTTCGATCGGTTTTGAAACAGTATTTACTGAAACTTGTGCGGTTGAACCTGGTATTTTAGTAACTACTACAATCTCAGGAGGATTTGCATCTGGAAATAAATTTTTAGGTAAAGAAAATAGACCTATTACACCTATTACAAAAAAAACCGCGATTAAAACATATAAAACATAGGGTCTTTTATGAAAAAAATCATACATGCCCTACTCCTTTACTCGTAATGCATAACCACTTGTAAGTTTTAGTAAAATATCTGGTTTTGCATCTACAATCGATTGATTTAACGGTACATGTAAAGCAACAACACCCTCTTGTCCATCCTCAATTATATCTATCTTTTGTGCAACTGCTTGATTGTTGTGAATCACTAAAACATAACTGTTGCCATTGTTATTTAAAATAGTATTAAAAGGCAAAAATATACCTTTTTGATTATAGATAACAACATCTGCTTCTACTTTACTACCAACAATAAGTGTTGTGTTGGGTATATATATTTTATATTCTGACAATCCATCAGATGTTCTAAACAATGGTGTAGTCAGGTATGTTTTATCTCCAAATATCAAACCTTTTACAAGCACATCAGCTGGCACTCTTAATAAAAGATAAAAGCCGTTATCTGCACTGATTGTAACAAGAGGATGACCTAAAATACCAGTTGAGCCTTTATTGAAAAAAACTTTTGAGATAACTCCATCTACGGGTGATTTTATCACTGCATATGTAAGTTTATTTTCAAGTGTCATCTTTTGCTCTTTAAGAGTTGAAATCGTTGATTTTAGCTTTGCAATTGATGTTAATTCTTTATCATACTGCTCGATTGAAACACCTTTAACTTTTAATAACTCTTTAGTTCTTTTATGTGTTGCTATTAGATTTTTTAACGCTACATGTGAAGCATTGATACTGTGAGTCAAAGAGGCTATGCTACCTTTTATGGAAGTAACATCAAGTTTTGCTATTACTTCGCCCTTTTTAACTCTTTGACCGCTTAACTTGATACTTAAAATCCTAGCAGAAATCAAAGGTGCTAATGCAACATTTTTATCATTTTGTACTGTGGCAATAACAGGAAGTGTTAATTTTACTTTGGATATTTTAGGTGTGTACGCATGAACAACCACTGCATAGATAGTCGCCACTGGAATCTTAGATGCTCTTTGTTTAGCTCTTTTAATGGCTATTACTGCGCTGATAACTATAGCAACTGCGATAACGATTGCTATAATGACTTTTATACCTGTTTTCATTTTATAATCCCTTCTATATTGTTTGCATAAATAACTGCTAACTGCATAACTGTTTCTATTTTTTGTGTTTTTGTTTGAAAAAGTACCGCTTTTGCAGCTACTACATCATTTTCGTATTTTAGATAATTGAGCACAGACATTCTCCCATTTAAGTAGCTAACTGTTGCAATTTTTAACAATCTTTTTTTATTTTTGATATTTTTCTTATCAAGTTTTAGTGAATTATCAAGCAACGTAAGTGATGCTTTTAACATAATTGCTTTTGATTTTAACTCACTACGAAGAACATCAAGTTTTTCTTGTGATAAAAGAAGCTTCATTTTCGCTTTTTTAATACCCATATAACTACTCATGGATAAAAGTGGAATATTAATAACTACGCCTACATCCCCAAATTGACTATAAAGACCAGCATGCGTGTTGTAAGCTGCACCATAATTATACATGTAGCTTCCATGTGCCACAATGGTTGGATAAAGAGTTTCTTTATTTGCTTTTACACCTAGCCTTTGAGCTGATATCTCTTTACGAAGTGGCATTAATGAATTAAATTCATTAGTATGAAATACACCTATTTGCTTCATAAAAACAGGCTGTTTTAGTTGTATGCCTGTTAAAGTTTGTATTTGACTGATAAGTTTTTGTTTTTTAATTGTAATACTATTTAATTGCATCTGAATTTGGTTTAAACTATCATCAATACTATAAAGATTAGATTCTGCCAATCTTCCATTGTTTACTGCTATCTCTACTACTTTTTTAGTTTTTTGTAAGGAATTTTGTTTAGTAATAATTGCTTTTTTTAGGACTTGTAGATATATAAGATTTGCATTAGCGCTAACTATCACTGCTTCATTTTGTAAAATATTAATCCGTTTTTTAGCGCGTATGCTTGTTTGCATAATTTTGGCTTTATGTGCTAGAGTATAAAGTGATTTTACAAAAATTGGCATACTAATATCTATACCACCCTTATAGATATTATAACTAAACGGTTGCGAACCCTTATCAAAAACTAGCCCTACTAAAGTATTAGGCGCTAAAGGAAGAATGCTTGATGGTGTAGAGTAGTTATCATATTTACCCACTAAGTTGATAGTCGGATACAATTTTGCATACGCCATGCTTGTAGATATCTTAGACTGTTTTATACCAATCTCATCAACTTTTGTTTGTGCATGTGACTTTAAAGCATTAAAAAGCTCTGGCAATGTATATCCATATAAAAACCATGGAATAATTAAAAATAAAAAACTTTTTTTCATGAAGTGACTCCTAACATTAAAACTACTTTTTTAAATATATAATCTGCTATCTCTTCAATGGAGCAATCTGCACATGTATCTATATCTTTTGATTTATTTATCGCCATTTTGCGTAGTGGTTGCGTAATTATATACATGTTTAAACTGCCGATAACCATACAATAAATAATCATGGGTTTAATATCCTCAAACATACCATCTTCTTCACCGCGTTTTAAAATATTACTAAATAATGTAAATAATTTAATGCAACTTGTAAAAACACTATCTGGTAAATCTTTTCCATGATTACTTAATGCTCGTAGCAGTAACGCTGGAAAATATGAATGTTTTGATGAAAATTGTGCATAAATTGTAATAAACGCTTTTAAATCTCCAGTAGCACAATCACAACATCTATCGCTTACCATAATCTCTTTATAAATGCTAGATAAAACATCTTCCATAACAATTTCATAGATATCTATCTTATTTTTAAAGTAGTAATACAGCATAGCTTTATTAATATTACTAGCTTTTGCAATCTCACCAATAGATGTTGCATCATAACCTTTTTTTGAAAAAAGATATTTTGCATTTTCTAAAATATTTTTCTTTGTTTGTTGTGCATTACGAACAACTTTTGCCATAATAACTCCATATATATCTTAACTAACCGTTTAGTGAATTATACATCAATAAAAATAAATTTTATCTTAAAAATATTTATGATAAAATAACCTTGAAGAGACCACTGCACAGCAAGAAGTGCCAAGATATGATAAGAGAAGGTATTAAAAATTAAAAAATTTGATTGAAAATCTAGCTTTAGCTAAATTGAAAGCAAATCTTTTGATTTATGATATCTTAAATTGCCGTAGATTTGGGCTTTGTGCTGTGCAGCGGTCTCTTGAAATAGGATTATTGTCATGTTGAAAAAGAGAATTTATTTTTTATTTATCATATTTTTATGTTCATTTTTTATTTACAATCTCATGAATGCAGATTATATAAAAACTGTTAAATCAGATTACTCTACTTCTATTAGAAATAGTGTTAAACATCTTATATCTGCAAAAAAAATATCTACTGAAATAATATCAAATGTGCTTTCAAACAAAACTGCCATTATTAGCATTATGCAAAAAAAGGATTATAAGAAGTTTTATAATAAAAAATTTAGAGTTTTTCATCAATATAATTTTCAAAAATTAGCTATCCATATCATAGATGCTAAAGGCAAACAAAGATATATGTCTTGGACGCATAAAACTTTAGGTCAAGATATCTTGCATGCTAGAAAAGATTTAAAAGAGCTTTTATTAAAACCTCACAATTTAACAGATATCAGTGTAGGAAAGTTTGATATAACAATAAAATCTATTTCACCCATTTATTCAAACAATAGAAAGTTATTAGGTTTATTTGAAGTTATAGCAAGCTTTAACTCTATAGAAAAAATATTAAAAAAAGATAATCTCTTTAGCGCTATAATAGTAAATAAAAAATACGCACAACAGCTTAAAAATAATTCGATATCTAAAAGGTTTGTCGATGGATATTATATCTCAAATCTTACGCTAAATAATAATATAGAAAAATTATTAAAAAATTATGGAATAAAAGAGTTTATTAACATAAAAAAATTTGGTTATATTGTTCCTAAAAAAAATATAATTACTGGATATTTTGTTTATAATATCCCTCTTTTTAATGAACATAAAAAGCTTATAGCTCATTATCTGGTATTTAAGTATGATGAGGGATATTTATATTTCAAAGAACTTCTTAGTTATCTTTTAGTCATGACTATGTTCTTACTTTTTTTAGTCATGACATATTTTGTTTATAAAGAAAATAAAAGAGCTGAAAAACTTATACAAACATTAGACGAAAAGGTAAAAAATCAAGTTAAAAAATATATGAAGGCCGTTTATACTGATTCTTTAACTAAAGTTTTTTCTAAAATAAAACTTAAAAAAGATGTTTCAACTATTAAAGACAGTGAAGCTGTCATGTTAAACATAAGAAATTTTAGTCAAATTAATAATGCATACAGTTATCAAATTGGTGATAATATATTAATAAAAACGGCTCAGCAATTAAAAAATATTTTAAAAACAGATATATATAGAATTAGTGTGGATGAATTTGTTTTTTTCTCAAGTAGCTTTGAAGAAGATATACAAAAGATAAAAAATATTTTTATCAATAACCCAATAAAACTAAATAAAAATAATATTAGAATTAGAATATCTTTTAGTTTTGGTGTGTCTAAAATAAAAGATAATAATTTATTAAGAAATTTATCTATAGCATTAAAAGAATCTAAAAATCATCCCTATTTTAAGTATATCTATTACAAAGAACAAGAAACTACAAATAAATTTTTAAAATTTAATACTTACTTATATGATGCAATTTATAATGAAGGAAAATGTAAAATAGTTCCGTACTTCCAAGGGATTAGAGATAATAAGACTAAAAAAATTAATAAATATGAATGTTTAGCAAGATTGATAGTAGCAGATAAAGTTTTTACACCATATTATTTTATAGATATTGCTAAAAATAGTGGTTTTATTCATGAAGTAACAAAAATTATGATAGATAAATCTTTTAAATATCTTAATGAACAAAAAGATAAAAATATTGAAATATCTCTTAATATAACAGAGCATGATTTAGAAAGTGGGTATTTAAGAGAATATTTAGCCACTTCGTTGCAAAAATATAATCTACAAACTAGTTTAATAACTTTAGAGATTTTAGAAAATGTAACCAATCAAGGTGCTAAGAATAATATTAAACAATTAGATTTATTAAAAGCAGATGGTTTTAAATTAGCTATTGATGATTTTGGTATTGAATATTCAAACTTTGAACGAATTGCGTCTATAAATATTGATATTATCAAAATAGATGGTAAATATATAAAAATGTTAGATAAAGATGAAAAAAGTTATAAAATAACTAAGGCCATTACAGATTTTGCTCACTCATTAAATATACAAGTTGTAGCTGAATTTGTAGAAGATGAATTAATTCAAAACAAGGTCGAAGAGTTAGGTATAGATTATACACAAGGATATTATTACTCTACGCCACATGAAAATATAAATCAAAAATAAACCAAATGGTATCGCAAGTTCTATTTTGGTATAATTTCACAAAAATTATACCAAAATAGAAGGAATGAGATGCGTGGCTATAAAATATTTGCTGGAACTGCTAGTGTTGATTTTGCAAAAGAGGTGTGTTTAGCACTTGATGTACCTGTTGCAAAAGCGGAAATAAAGCGTTTTAGTGATGGAGAGATATCAGTTCAAATCTCTGAGAGTGTTCGTGGTCGTGATGTTTTTATCATTCAATCAACTGGTATTCCATCAAATGATAATCTTATGGAACTTCTCATCATGACAGATGCCCTGCGTCGTTCAAGTGCTAGCACTATAACTGCCGTTGTGCCATATTTTGGATATGCAAGACAAGACCGAAAAGCTGCTCCTCGCGTACCAATTACTGCAAAACTTGTAGCAAATATGTTTCAAACTGCTGGGATAGACCGCGTTGTTACAATTGACTTACATGCTGGTCAAATTCAAGGATTTTTTGATATTCCAGTTGATAATCTTTATGGCTCAATTATTTTTCAAGAGTATATAACAGCTAAAAATCTTCCAAATCCAATCATCGCTTCACCTGATATAGGTGGCGTTGCACGTGCTAGATATTTTGCACAACGCATGGGACTTGAGATGGTAATAGTAGATAAAAGACGTGAAAAAGCAAATGTAGCTGAAGTTATGAATATTATTGGAAATGTTGAAGGTAAAAATGTAATCATTATAGACGATATGGTTGATACTGCTGGGACGATGGTAAAAGCAGCTTCAGCATTGAAAAAAAATGGTGCAACCTCAGTTATGGCATGTGCTACTCATGCAGTTCTTAGCGGCAAAGCATATGATAATTTAGATAATGGTGAATTAGATGAATTAATAGTATCAAACTCACTAATTTCAAAACAAAATAAAAAAATCAAAGTTCTCTCCGTTGCTCCACTATTTGCTGAGGTTATACGCAGAGTTTATCATAATGAGAGTGTTAACTCACTTTTTATATAAAATGAAATTTTAATCTATGAAAAATATAAGAAACTTTTCTATAATAGCACATATTGACCATGGCAAAAGTACACTAGCCGATCGTATCATACAAGAGTGTGGCGCTGTCAGTATGCGTGAGATGACAAAACAGATGATGGACACCATGGATATAGAACAAGAGCGTGGTATTACCATAAAAGCTCAAAGCGTTAGACTTGATTTTGTAAAAAATGGGCAACATTACATTTTAAATCTTATAGACACCCCAGGTCATGTTGATTTTTCTTATGAAGTTAGTAAATCGTTAGCATCAAGTGACGGAGCTCTTTTAATTGTTGATGCTGCACAAGGCGTTGAAGCTCAAACTATCGCCAATGCTTACATGGCGATAGACAATAACCTTGAGATTATACCTATCATAAATAAAATAGACTTACCAGCAGCTGAACCAGAAAGAGTAGCCGAAGAGATTGAGAGTACAATCGGCATTGATGCAACTGATGCTATCATGATATCCGCAAAAACTGGCGTTGGTATACATGAGCTATTAAATGCCGTCGTTGATAGAATACCAGCGCCAAAAGGTGATATTAATGCTCCGACAAAAGCAATTATTTATGACTCATGGTTTGACCAGTATCTTGGGGCTTTAGCACTTGTAAGAGTGTTTGATGGATCAATCAAGAAAGAACAGATGATAAAACTTATGAGCAATAATGAACAGCATGCCGTAGTTGATCTAATGTATCCGCATCCATTAAAACGTCAAAAAACCTCTTTAATTAAATGTGGTGAAATTGGTATAGTGATATTAGGTTTAAAAGATGTCAGTATCATAAACGTAGGTGACACCATAACTGATGCAAAAAATCCAACAAAAGAAGCTGTGTTAAAATATGAACCAGCAAAACCATTTGTATTTGCTGGACTTTATCCAATCGATACCGATAAATTTGAAGATTTACGTGATGCCTTAAATAAATTAACATTAAACGACAGTTCACTCTCTTATGAACCTGAAACTTCCATAGCACTTGGCTTTGGTTTTCGTGTTGGCTTTTTGGGAATGCTTCATATGGAAGTTGTAAAAGAAAGGCTCGAGCGTGAATTTAACATCGAGCTAATTGTAACAGCACCATCAGTTGTTTATCGTGTATATTTAAATGATAATACGATGATAGAGGTACAAAATCCATCACAATTACCAGAACCAAACTATATAACTAAAGTTGAAGAGCCTTACGTAAAAGCAACCGTTATAACACCAGGTGCCTATCTTGGTAATATTATCACACTGCTTGTAAATAAACGTGGCATCCAAGATAAAATGAATTATATAAATGAACAACGTGTACTTTTAGAATATTATCTACCTATGAATGAGATAGTGGTTGATTTTTATGATAAATTAAAATCCATATCAAAAGGATATGCTAGTTTTGATTATGAGCCAAGTGATTTTCGTATTGGCGAACTTGTAAAATTAGATGTAAAAGTTGCTGGCGAAATTGTTGATGCCCTCTCAATCATAGTTCCAAAAAACCAAGCTATATCTCGCGGTAAAAATTTAGTAAAAAACATGAAAGAGATAATACCAAGACAACTCTTTGAAGTAGCCATACAAGCATCAATAGGAAATAAAGTAATAGCACGTGAAACAGTAAAAAGCATGGGTAAAAATGTAACTGCAAAATGTTACGGTGGCGATATAACAAGAAAAAGAAAGCTACTTGAAAAACAAAAAGCTGGTAAAAAACGGATGAAAGCGATTGGAAAAGTGGAGCTTCCGCAAGAAGCATTTATGTCAGTTTTAAAAATGGACTAAAAGATAATGCATGAGATGTATTCTTTGTGAAAAATTTTCATCAACACACATTTGCTTTACATGTAGAGATAAATTTTTAACTCCATCTATTTATGAGAGGAAAATTTTAAATAATATCAAAGTTATCTCATTTTATAAATACACAGATATAAAAGAATTAATTCACACAAAACATACCGATTTAGGGTATTATATCTACTCAATATTAGCAGATATTGCATTTAAAAAGTTTGCAAATAATTTTATATTTGACTCAAAAGTTGCTGGAATTGGCATTGATGATAGAGCAAAAAATGGCTACTCTCATACCGCTATATTAACTAAAGCTCTAAATAGTAAATATATCACGCCAGTTTTTGCTAAACTAAGAAGTTCACATGATACAACATATTCAAGAAAGAACTATAACGAGCGATTAAGGCATCCAAGAGATTTTAAAGTAAAAAATTTTAAACAACATGACATAATTTTAGTTGATGACATTATCACAACAGGATTAACACTGATGCAAGGGTGTAACGCATTTATAAAACATGACAAAGAGATACTTTTTTGTCTAACTTTAGCTGATGCACAAATTTAAGGATACTTCTAAACTTTAGATTGAATAGTCACTTTTGTAGCTTCAAACAGCTCAATAGATTTTTTTACAATATCCTCTTTTAAGATATTATCTGCGGTAAACTCTCGTGTTGCTTTATCTGTATTTAAATGATTTGTCGTGCAACTACCATTTTCAGTCTCGACCTCTTCTGTCATAGATGCAGGTTGTGCATAATCTTCATTTTCTATTTTCTTTGAAGTATCATTTTTATCATCTTTTTGGCATAAAATATTTTTCATAACAACATCAAAGCCAAATATCTCACGAACCAATTGTTTTATAACGCCAAATCCATGTCTTAATGCTTTTTTACAATCCTCATCAACACAACTTTCCCAAGTTAGTACATCATTTTCAAATGAAACAAAACGGATATATTTTGTAAAACATTCTCCAATATTTACATTTCTATCTGTTATTTGAGCAATAAGTTTTTCATACAAATGTAATGGATTTTTTATATCGTTTCTTTGTTGTAGTATTTGAGGTTTCTCTTGTTTAGAAAATTTACTCATAGGAGTAGTTTCTATTTTAATCTCTTGTTGTAGAGATTCTATCATTTTATCTATATCTTTAATTTGCATCGCTTCAATCATTTTTAAAAATAGTAATGTTAAAACAAAACCATCATCTGCATTTATAAAAAGTAGTTGTTTTGCGTCACTTAAAATTCTAAAAAATCTATCTAAAATTAAAGTTGGAAACTTGGCGTCTTGTTCATACATTTTATCTTTTAAATAGGCAATCAGCTCATCTATAACCATCTCAGCTTCATAATCTTGTAGATATTTTACATGTTGTATTAATTTTTGCTGATCCTTTGCAAAAATAGTTTCAAAAATTTCTGTAATTATCTCAGGGTCAACAAGACCTAACATGTCTGTAACAGTTTGCACATTTACAAATCTTTTTGAAAAAATAATAGCCTGATCAAGTAGTGTCAAGGAATCTCTTAAACTACCATATCCACTTCGTGCTAAAATATCTAATGCCTCAGGTTCATATTCAACATTTTCTTCATGCAATATATGAGCTAAATGATGAGCCACATTTTGCATAGAGATATGTTTAAATCTAAAATGCTGTGTTCTTGAGAGAATAGTTGCTGGAAGCTTAAGAGGATCAGTCGTTGCCAAAATAAATTTTACATAACTTGGTGGTTCTTCAAGAGTCTTTAAAAGAGCATTAAAAGCTGGTGGTGTCAACATATGAACTTCATCAATAATAAAAATTTTATATCTTGCCATTACTGGTTTGTATTTAGTCTGTTCAATTAAAGCCCGTATATCATCTATTCCGCGATTAGAAGCCCCATCCATTTCGATTATATCCATGTGGCGTGATTCTTTTGCCATAACACAATTATTACAAATACCACAAGGCGTTGATGTTGGTCCATTATCGCAAATTAAAGCTTTTGCAAATATTCTCGCCGTTGATGTTTTGCCACTTCCTCTTAAACCAGAAAAAAGATATGCATGCGAAACTCTATTTGCATCTAAAGCTAAACATAATGTTTGCGATACGCTGTCTTGCCCTATTAATTCTTCAAAATTAGTAGGTCTATATTTTAATGCAAGTGCTTGTGATGCTATGTTCAAATTAAAACTCCATTTTTAGAACAATTTCTTTAAGAAATTACCTATCTCTTTTTTAATAGCTTTTGAAGCCTTTTTTTGTAAAAGTTTTTTAGCATCAATACTAACATCTGGTTTTTGAATTTTGCCATGCAAGTTTATTATTAATGGATTTTTATTTGCCATGATATGGATACTTGCATTAATTTTATCTGTTTTAGAATTTAACAACATATTTTTTGTATCTATTGAGGCGCTATTTGATTTTAAAGAGATTGTTGAGTTTGTTAAATATTTATCTATTTTTGTATTAATATTCCCATTAAAACGCTCTTTATAAAGATCTGTATTGGTATATTGCTTAACTAGTCCTAAAATAATATTTTGTGTAAAATGACCATTTATTAACTTGCCTTGAAGCACTCCAGCCTTTTTTGCTGTATTGTAACTAAGATTTGCAATGACCGATGAACTAAATATAGTCGGATACTTTAACATGTACAAGAGTGGAATTGTTTGTATATTATTTAATTTTATTCGTAAAATTTTTCCTCGCACAAAAACATTAATACTTCCTTTTAATGTTTTTGAATAGCTGTTAATATATAAATTTTTCGTATCTCCTTTTATTATACCGCTTAAATTAAACATCCCACGCAATGGTATATTGACAATTGGAGTTAAAAGTGCAAGATTTTGGACATGAGCCTTATATCTACTATTTACATGTAAAGGTTGTAACGTAACTATACCATTTGAGGTTATATGAGCTAAATTAGAGTTTAAGAGATATTTATAATTTGCATCATCATTCTTGAAGCTTACCAACAAATTTATAACCAGTGAAGTTTTTGGAACTGTTATATTAAAATCATTATGAATTAATTTATAATTAAAAAGAGTGTGTAAAAGATTAAATTTTGCATATCCATCTAGTTTATGTGATGTAAGATTTTTAAAATTAATTTTTAAATTAGCATCAGCTTTGATATATTGTTTCTTGCCAATCATTGCCAATAAACTTTGAATTTTTGCACCATTAATCTCTGCAATAACGGATGTTGGATTAAACTTTGTAAGAGTTATATGATAATTTGTCTTGCTTTGTGCAATATTTGATATTCCATCAATATTTATTAAATCAAGCGTTCCCTTAATCGTTCCGTTTGTATTAAAATTTCCATACAATTTTACTTTCGTAACCTTTTGCAGAGTTTGCAATCTATCTAAATGAACTCCATATTTAAAATTAAGATTTTTTGAAAATAATGAATAATTCCCTATTAAAGATAGGCTATTATGTTTATCAATATCTATTTTTAAATCAAGATGATTTGTTGAAAGAGAAAAAGTTGTTACTTTTATAGGTAACATAGTTTTTGTGATAATCTCACCTTGTAAAATTGGTTTAACTATATTATTTCCAAAACTTGTAAAAAGAACTACATAAAACAATATAAATATAAATATAATAATGCCGATAAACCACCATAAATATTTCATCAAATTTCCTTCGTTTTTCTACAAAATTATACCACAACTCTGCTAGTTTAGTATATGAGCACCCATCCAAAAAAAACCTTGATACAAACAGACTAAACTTATTTAAGTAAAAAATATAAAGATATACTTGACAAAGAACGACTCAATATGATAAAATACGTCTGGATTTCAAAAAAAGGAGTCGTTAAACTTATGTCAAAAGATGAAATAAATAAAGATTCTTCAGAAAATGAAGAGATACAAGATGTTGAAAAATACGAGGAAGATATTGTTGATGAACCTAGTGAGATTGATAAGCTAAAATCACAAAATACAGAACTTGCTGATAAATACGCAAGAGTTCACGCTGATTTTGACAATATTAAAAAACGTTTAGAGCGTGAAAAATATCAGGCTGTTGAATACGCAAATGAAAAATTTGCAAAAGATTTAATTCCTGTGGTAGATTCTTTATCCATGGCAATTACATCAGCAACATCAGATGCAAAACCAGAAGAATTACTAAAAAAATTAGAAGAGGGAATAGAATTAACTATGAAGCTCTTTTTAACAACATTGCAAAAGCATGGCGTTACTCCAGTACAAGATGATGAAAAATTTGATCCAAATATTCATCATGCGATACAAAAAGTAGATAGCGACAAGCATGAAAGTGGTGAAATAGTGGAAACATTTCAAAAAGGTTATAGATATAAAGATCGTTCACTTCGCGATGCTATGGTAGTTATAGCGAATTAACTGGTCGTAAAAAAATTAAATTTAAGGAATAAAAAATGAGTAAAGTAATAGGAATAGATTTAGGAACAACAAATTCATGTGTTGCAGTTTATGAAGGTGGGGAAGCAAAGATTATCCCAAATAAAGAGGGAAAAAATACAACTCCTTCAGTTGTAGCATTTACAGATAAAGGTGAAGTATTAATTGGTGATCCAGCAAAACGTCAAGCAATTACAAATCCAAATAAAACAATCTCATCAATCAAAAGAATTATGGGTCTTATGATGAATGAAGATAAAGCAAAAGAAGCACATGATAAAGTTACATATAAAATTGTAAGCAAAGATGGTGTAGCAGCAGTTGATGTAGAAGGAAAGATTTATACTCCACAAGAAATTTCATCTAAAATTCTTGTAAAACTAAAAGAAGATGCTGAGAGCTATCTTGGTCAAAAAGTAACTGATGCAGTCATTACAGTACCAGCTTATTTTAATGATGCACAACGTAAAGCAACAAAGGACGCTGGAACAATTGCTGGACTTAATGTTCTTCGTATTATCAACGAGCCGACAGCTTCTGCATTAGCTTATGGTTTAGAGAGCAAGAGTGATGAAAAAGTATTGGTTTATGATTTAGGTGGTGGAACATTTGATGTTACAACGCTAGAGATAAGTGATGGAACATTTGAGGTTTTATCAACTGATGGTAATGCGTTTTTAGGTGGGGATGATTTTGATAATAAAATAGTTGATTTTTTAGCTAATGAATTTAAAAGCAGTAATGGAATAGATTTAAAAAATGATAAAATGGCACTTCAACGTCTAAAAGATGCGGCTGAAAATGCAAAGAAAGAGTTAAGCTCAGCTCAAGAAACAGAGATTAATCTTCCGTTTATTACAGCTGATGCAACTGGTCCAAAGCACTTAGTTGTAAAATTAACACGTGCTAAATTTGAAGGCATGGTAGAATCATTATTGCAAGAAACTATCA
Source organism: uncultured Campylobacterales bacterium (assembly GCA_964474335.1). GTDB lineage: Bacteria > Campylobacterota > Campylobacteria > Campylobacterales > Sulfurimonadaceae > Hydrocurvibacter. Next base: position 8,805 of record CAYYRS010000001.1, on the reverse strand, counting down.
CTCATATCAAAACAGCTATGAGTGATGCTGATTTATCACAAAATGAGATACAAGAGATTATCATGGTTGGTGGTTCTACTCGTGTACCATTGGCTCAAAAAATGGTTTCTGATTATTTTGGAGGAAAAGAATTAAACAAGGGTGTAAATCCTGATGAAGTTGTAGCTGCTGGTGCTGCTATACAAGGTGGAGTTTTACGTGGAGATGTTAAAGATGTTTTACTTCTTGATGTTACTCCACTTTCACTTGGTATTGAAACTTTAGGTGGTGTTGCTACTAAAATTATTGAAAAAGGTACAACGATTCCTGTTAAAAAATCTCAGGTTTTTTCAACTGCCGAAGATAATCAACCAGCTGTTACCATTTCAGTTGTTCAAGGTGAAAGAGAATTTGCGAAAGACAACAAATCATTAGGATTGTTTGAACTCTCAAATATTCCAGCAGCACCTCGTGGAGTACCTCAAATAGAAGTAACTTTTGATATGGATGCAAACGGAATTTTAACAGTTAAAGCAAAAGATAAAGGTACTGGTAAAGAACAAACTATTACTGTAACAGGAAGTACAGGGCTTAGTGAAGATGAAATCAATCAAATGATTCAAGATGCTGAAAAAAATAAAGTGGTAGATGAAGAACGTAAAGCATTAGTTGAATTAAAAAATCAAGCAGATGCACTTATAGTTCAAACTGAAAAATCTATAACAGAGATGGGCGATAAATTAGATGCTAATGAAAAAGAAAATATTCAAAAAGCAATCACAGATTTACAAACAACTCTAAAAGATGAAAATGCTACAAAAGATCAAATTGAAACAAAAGTTAAAGCATTAACAGAAGTTAGTCATAAAATGGCGGAGCAGATGTATAAACAAGGCGAAGATAAACAAGCAGGTGGTGAAGCATCACAATCAGCTAAAAAAGCTGATGATGATGTAATAGATGCAGAAATAGAATAAAAATGTTTATATATAATTTTAAAGTGGTTTTTATAACCACTTTAAAACAATGAATTAGCATGAAGAAGTTTTATTATGTACAAACTGGTCATCGTATTGGACTTGATCGTTTTAGACGGGCATTAGCAATACTAAATATTTTACAAGATGATGAGATAGTGTTGCTTTGCTCCGATTATCGTATAGCTCATGAGGCTAGAAACTTTGGCGTTAAAGAGAGTGTTGGCATTGATGTTGTTAAAAATATAGTTAATATTGCTCATCATGGTGATAAAATTATTTTTGATAGCAGCGAAGCAAACCCTATAATGCTTGAAGATATGCGTTCATATTTTTCTACATTTATAAGAGTTAGTAGTGATCCATTAGATAGATGTGCAAAAAATGAATTTCTTATCTCAAATTATTTTCAAAATGAGCTTACATGCAAGTGTACTATTATTGATGATAAATATTTTCAAAAACATAACAAAACAATAAATATTGGCTTTTTTTTCGGTGATGACGATTATGAAAAGGATTTATTAAAATATGTTGATTTATTAAAAGAGTTAAATATAGTATTTATGTCTGGATATTATTATTTTCTTGATTATGAAGATGAACTAAAGCAAAATTTTAAGCAAAATTATGATTTCCTTGATTATGACGAATTTATATTATCTTGTAATATTTTAATAACGTCCTCCCCACAAGCAGTTTTACAATCTCTAGCATCTGGTGGCAAACCGATATATTTTCAAAGACAAGACTATAACACCAATTATATTGAACTTTTTAATACACTAAATATCCCTATTATTCAAGATTATAATTTCAAACAATTAAGAGATATTGTAAAAAAAATAGATAATCATCGCTATACCTACAAAACAATACAATCAAATAGTAACAAATTAAAAAAATATTTAACTACAACATCAGGTTTTTATCAAGTTTAAAGAAATTCCCTTGTATTATTAACAATAAATTTTGATTAAAGTGAGGAAAAAAACACATGACAACTGATAGAAGAGGTTTTATGGGTAAAGCTTTTGGTGCTGTTGCCGCTGTTGGTGCTGTTGCATCGCTATATGGGATGAAGAGAACATGGGATCCGTTGCCAAGTGTAAGTGCAGCTGGATTTACCACACTAGATATGACCCAATACACTAAATATAATCATCTATATATAGAAAAATGGCGTGGACAACCTATATTTATTATACGTAAATCTCCTACTATGTTAAAAGAGATGGATAGTTCTAACAATGAATATGAAAAGCAAGACAAAGAACGCAATATTGTTATAGCTGGTTCAAGCTTTTTAATGTGTATTGGTATTTGTACTCATCTTGGTTGTATTCCAAACTACAGACCACAAGATGATAATTTTTTATGCCCTTGTCATGGAGCTATGTATGATTTCTCAGGTATGGTTACAAAACCGCCAGCACCTCGCGGTTTTGATATACCACCTTTTAAAAGAGATGGAAATAAACTTATATTAGGTCTTGATAGTCCAGAATATCGAAAGCTTGTCAAAGAACATGCAACATTAAATAAAGCTTAAGGAGGGCAATATGGCACATTTTACAAAAGCAACAAGCGTTCATGATTGGGTAAATCAACGCTTAGGAATTGAAACGATTCGTCGCGTCATGGCAACTGAATATTGGATACCTAAAAATATAAACTTTTTATGGGCTATGGGCATGGTACTAGCTATCACTTTCGCACTACTCCTAATATCTGGTTTATTTCTTTTGTTATATTATCAGCCAAATGTTCATTTAGCATTTGATAGTGTCAACAATACTATCATGAGGCAAGTACCATATGGATGGTTATTTAGGGATATTCATGCAGTTGCCGCCTCTATTATATTTTTGATTATATATATTCACATGTTTACTGGTATATATTATGGTTCATATAAAAAAGGAAGAGAATTAATTTGGATCTCTGGCATGCTTTTGTATGTAACATTTTCAGCTGAAGCATTTAGCGGATATATGCTTCCTTGGGGACAACTTAGCTATTGGGCTGGCACTGTTATTACTGATTTGTTTAGCTTAGGCTCTCTTCATACTGTTGGCTTGGTTGAATGGATTCGTGGTGGCTATGTTCCTGGACAAGCATTTTTAAGTCGCTTCTTTGCACTTCATGTTGTTTTATTACCATTGGCTGTTATAGGACTTATTGGTCTTCATTTTGGAGCTTTAAGAATACCACATGTAAATAATCAAGATGGTGAAGAGATAGATTTTGAAGCTGAATCAAAAAAATATAAAAGTGGTGATAAAAAAGGCTCAAAAGTTATTACTTTTGCAAATGATTTTATGAGTAAAGATATGTTTGTTGTAGGTATTTATCTAATCTTTTTCTTTTACCTTGTCTTGTTTCATAATGGATTTGCACTAGACCCTATCAATTTTGTACCAGCTGACGCTATGCATACACCAGCTAGCGTTGAACCTGAATGGTATTTTTTATGGTCTTATGATATTTTACGTGGATTTTCTAAAAATCCTGGCTTAATCGCCTTTGCCTTTGCACAGGGTATTTTCTTTTTCATGCCATTTTTAGATAGGAGTCCAAACGTCAAGCCTGCAAGTAAACGTGGTCCATTTTTTATATGGTTTTGGTTGCTGGTTTCTAACATGACAGCTTTAACTATTATGGGGAAATTACCTCCTGAAGGTGGATATAGAACACTTGGTATTATATTTTCATATATATTTATTGCTTTATGGATTGTTTTTCCATTTATTACAAAATTAGAAAAAAAAGTTTAGGGAGATAGTATGAGAGAATTTATAAGTTTAATAATTATAATCATATTTACATCTGTTACATACTATTTTATTGGACCAGTAGCAGAATCAATTGAAGGAGCAAAGGAAGTTCCTAGCCATCACTATGTATATGCAGATTTACCAGCATTAAAATTACAAGGTAACGTGGCAAAAGGTAAAACTTTAGTTATGGGTGCTGGTGCTTGTATAGGATGTCATAGTATAAAAGTAGCTGGTATTGCCTCATCAATGTCACCAACTATGCTTGCACAAACTTATGGGGTCATACCACCTGATTTAAGTAATGCAGGTGTTATATATTCTCCTAAATTTTTAGCGGCATATATAGCAAATCCAGTTCATGCTATGAAACTAGAAAGTAAGTATAATGCAAAAACAGGTAAGATGTTTCCAATGCCAGAATTTGCTGGTGCTGGCGGAAATATTCATCAGGAGATAGCAGATATGGTTGCTTACTTTCAATCCATTTCTCTTAAAAAAGATAAATTAACACCAAAAATAGCATTTGAGGATTCTTGTGGTCGTTGTCATGCTATAAGATATGAAAAATGGACACAAATTGGTCAAACACCTAAATTTAAAAATAAACGACAAAAACTTGTATTTGAGCTAAATACTGCTAAAGTACAACATTCATTATATAAATATCTAGGTAGCTTGCCTCCTGATTTATCAACAATTGTTGACTCAAAAACAACAGATTTTATTCGTACATTTGTTGAAAATCCACAAAATTATATTAAAGGTACTGCAATGCCTCGTGTTGGTATTCGTGCTAGTACTATGGATAAGGTTATGGCATATTTAGAAAAATCTGGTAACCCTGAAGAGGCTGAGCGTCAATCTCTTGGCAAAGATATCATGATATATCTATTTATATTTGCATTTTTTGCGTATCTATGGAAACGTTCAATCTGGAAAGATTTACATTAATTTTTGTAAACTTGCTTTTTAAGTAGGAGCTTTTAGCTCCTAAGCACTTATCTCTATTTATATTGTATAATATCAATAGTTAATAAATTTCTTATTTTCTTAATTTTATATCAACTTTTTACAAACTATATATCGATATAATAAGCTTTTTATATAAGGGTACCTCTAAACTATTTTATCTACAAGGATTTTATTTTGCTAATTGATAGCTATGACAGAGTCGTAAATTATATTCGTGTCTCAGTGACTGAGAGATGTAATTTTAGATGTCAATATTGTATGCCGGAGAAACCATTTTCATGGGTTCCTAAAGAAAATTTACTCTCCTTTGAAGAGCTATTTTTATTTTTACAAGTTGCAATTGATGAGGGTGTAAATAAGATAAGAATAACTGGTGGTGAACCTCTTTTACGTGAGGATTTAGACAAATTTATAAAAATGATATATGATTATAAACCAACTATTGATTTATCAATGACAACCAATGCATTTTTACTAAAAACAACTGCACAAAAACTAAAAAATTCAGGGTTAAAAAGATTGAATGTTTCAATAGATACTTTAATACCAAAAACAGCACAAAAAATAGCTGGCAAAGATGTCTTAAAAAATGTACTCGAAGGTGTACAAGAAGCGCTAAGTGTTGGTCTTAAAGTTAAGGTAAACATGGTTGTAATGATTGGAGTTAATGATAATGAAATTATTGATGTTTTAGAGTATTGTAAAAAACGTAACATGACTATACGTTTTATAGAATACATGCAAAACTCCCATGCTGCCATAGATATTAAAGGTATGAAAAGTAAACAATTACTAAAAATCATTAAAGAGCATTATAATTTTAGTGATAATGGTTTTGATGGACACTCCCCATCACATTATTTTAAGATGGATGATGGATATAAATTTGGAATTATAGAACCTTATGCAGATGATTTTTGTAAATCCTGTAATCGCATTCGTTTAACAGCTGAAGGTAATTTAATTCCATGCTTATATTTTGATGAAGCTATGAGTATAAAAGAGGCTGTTAAAAATGGTGATATACAAACTGCGACTTCTATTTTAAAAGAGGTGATTCGCATAAAACCTGAAAAAAATAGATGGAGTCATGAGGGTGACGAAGTATCAACTAGAGCTTTTTATGAAACTGGCGGATAATTAAGGTGTCTATATGTTATATCTTGTAGAACATTTTTATTCTATTCAAGGTGAGGGTAGATATAGTGGTGTCCCATCGCTATTTTTTCGCTTTGGTGGGTGCAATATGAAATGTGAGGGATTTAATTGTTTACAAATATCATCTAGTGGTACAAAAATCATTGGATGCGATACTGTTTATGCTGTAAATAAAGAATATTTTTCTAAAGATTGGGTCAAAATCACTAAGTTACAACAGCTATTTGATATAATAGATATGTATAAATTACCACCACGTGTAGATATTGTTTTAACAGGTGGGGAACCCCTACTTAACTATGATGATGAAATTTTAGTGCAATTTATTACATATCTAATCTCAAATAACCACCGTGTTACATTTGAAACAAATGCTACTATAAATATAGATTTTTCAAAATATCCTATCTATAAAAAATGTATATATGCCCTATCTGTGAAGCTCTCAAATTCAGCAGAAAATGTTTCTAAACGAATAAAACCAGATGCTATTATCTCTTATGTTAAAAATACAAAAGATAGATTTTTTAAATTTTCTATTGATGAAAACTCTATAAATTCTGGACTCGATGATGAAATATACAAGATTATCTCACTTGCTCCATCACTTCAAGTTTACTGTATGCCCGTTGGTGGCAATAAGCAAGAGATAGAAAAAAACTGTAAACCATTGATAGAATTTTGCAAAATAAAAGGATACACTTACTCTGATAGATTACATATCCGTATCTGGGATAAAAATCATGGAGTTTAGCTATTATGATAATAAGAAAACTATTTAAATTTGAAAATGCACACATTGTACGAGGATGTAGTACGATAAAATGTAGAAGCTCATTGCATGGACACTCTTACAAAGTTGAAGTTTTATTTGAATCAAATTTTTTAGATAATGGGCAGATGGTGTATGATTTTGGCTTGATGAAACAAAATATGAAAGATTTGATAGAAAGTTTTGATCATTGTATCACCATTTGGAATCAAGATTCAAAAGAATACATCACTGATATGAAAAAATACTCAAAAAGATGGATACAACTACCAGTTTCTCCCTCAGCAGAACAGTTTAGTCGTGTTATTTTTGTCTTAATTGATACGCTTTTAAAGCTTACATGTAAAGTAAATGGCGAAAAAGATGTCACGCTTTATAGTATAATAGTTCATGAAACGCAAACAGGATATGCACAATGTTTTAAAAATGATGCATACTCTAAAAAAATGGGTAAAATCAATCTGCAAAATATAATATTTAGCAAAGCCATACAAAATGATTTTAAAGATAAAAATCTGTTTCAAAAAATAAAAAATAAACAGGTTTTTACAAATCCTCTAAACGTCTAAAACTTTAAATGCTTATTAATATTTTTTTAGATAAAATTCGACTAATCAAAGTATCTAGTAGGGAAATCTAGGCATTTATGTTTAGATTGCTGTACTCATTTTGAGTATGGTTACGCTATCCGAACAGACTTTGTATTTTTTAGGAGAAACTTATGAAAAAGATTTTATTTTTATTAGTTGCATTAACAGCTGCTGCATTTGCGAATGATGGTGGTGCTACTGCAAAAATTGTATTAAATACTGCTAGCGGTGCTAGCGTTGCTGGCTATGCTTTAGTTGGTGCTGGTATTGGTATTGGTTTAGCTGCTCTTGGTGGTGCTATTGGTATGGGTAATACAGCTGCAGCAACAATTGCTGGGACTGCTCGTAATCCTGGGCTTGGCGGTAAACTTATGACTACTATGTTTATTGCTCTTGCAATGATTGAAGCACAAGTTATTTATACACTTGTTATTGCGTTAATCTTGCTATATGCAAATCCATTCTTAGGTTAAAACCTATTTTCTAGTTAGCTTTGGCTAGCTAGTTTTTTTTATTTATGAAAATAGCACAATAATAAATAAACTACTTCTAATACGATCGTGATGGAATGGTAAACACGCGAGCTTGAAGAGCTGATACACTTATGTGTGTGGGAGTTCAAATCTCTAATAGCTAAGTTTCTTTAAAGTCCTTAATATAAGGTTTTAAAGAGTCTTTATTTTGATATTATTTGGTTGTATACAACAGATATATAACATTGAAATATAACTTTATTTTTTATGCTCCAGTGGTGGAACGGTAGACACGCAGGCTTGAGGGGAATGTGAAAATAATTATAAAATGCGACTGTGGTGGAACGGTAGACACGCGGGCTTGAGGGGCTCGTGCCTAACGGTGTGGGGGTTCAAATCCCCCCAGTCGCACCATATTTAGGGCTTTTGAGAGCTTCTTAAAAATCTTCAATCTTCAAAAATAAACTTTCAAAATATTAAAAAATCTTATATTATTAAAAATACGCTAAAATTAGGTTATGATAAAGTTATGTAGCTGAACAGCTATACTTTTATGTAAAAAGCTATAAAAAGGGTATTCATATGAATGAAATCAATATTAATGAAGACAATTTTACCTATGAAGAAATCCTACAATATATGAATGAAGCAGACGACGAATATCAAGAGTGGAATATTAACCTTAATGTCATGATAGAAAATTTATCTGATGAAAATAAAATATTTTTATCTGAACTAAGTTCAAAAATTGGTGACAAGGTTTTTTATCTAATATATGGCTACCTTAACTCTGAAAGTTTAATAGACTATGATGAAATGAGTGATGGTGGAATTGCTGATTTAATAGATGAACTTGATAGTGATGATACTCTTAACTTCATAGAGTTACTTATAGATTTTAAAAAGCAAGAACTAGTAGAGACTCAAGAAGAAATAGACTATTCACAAATTATCAAAAAACTAAAAAGAGATGTAGCAACTTTAAAAAAGAAACTTGCTCAACCCTCAAAACTTATAAATACTAAACAATTTGAAGAAAGATACGGACTCACAAGAGTTCAACAAAAAGGGCTTAGAGGCAAAATTACTGACCCTTTACCATAT